>JAEUTF010000240.1 GCA_016788185.1 Bacteroidia bacterium
ATGCCTGCCGGCAGCTGACGCTGTCTTTACTTGTTGAATACGCTAGAACAAACGGAGTTGTTCACGATGCTGTTCATGATGAAGAAGCCAGTCTTTTTTGTCAAGTCCCCAGGCATATCCGGTGAGCTGACCGTTGCTTCCGAGAACCCGGTGACAGGGTATGATGATGGCAATGGGATTGGCGCCGTTGGCCGCAGCCACAGCCCGTATTTTACTTTCATCTCCAAGCCGCATGGCCAGTCGTTGGTAGGTCCATGTCTGGCCCAGAGGGATTTTCTGAATTTCTTCCCAAACCTGCCTTTGAAAAACCGTACCCGGAGGATCGATGGGCAGCCGGAACACGGTGAGTTTTCCTTCAAAATAATCCTTCAACTGATTCACGGCTTCCCTGACCAATGGATGATCACTTTGAATCTCGTGAGGATGAGGTGTAAAATACACCGCGATCACCGACCAGTCCGTGGCTTCGATATTGATCCATCCCAAAGGGCTATGCCATGACGCAAGATGCATTGAAGCAACTAAGGTAGGCAATCTCCTGTATTTCCGGCTGCACCCATCACAGTAGAGCGAAAGAAGTATGCTTTCAAAAATGAAAATCCCTGTGCCAGTGCGGTAATCAGTAAAACGAAAGCTTATTTCCGGCGTATCTCTTCAGGAGTACGGAGCTGCGATATCGATCCTCGCCGTATTCGGCATAAAGGCCATCGAGCGTTTCCAGTACCCTGGCTATTCCTATTTCATCCGCCCAGGCCAGCAAGCCTTTCGGATAATTCACGCCCCTGGTCACTGCCAGATCCAATTCATCCCTGCTTGCCACTTTTAAATGCAGCGCTTCAGCACTTTCATTGATGAGCATACAGAGCACACGCATAAAAACAGAACGGGCCAGTTCAATGTCCTCTACAGGTCCGGGATTCTCTCCCACTCCGGTGTAATCATAATAGCCCCTTCCGGATTTTCGACCCAGCCGGCCGGCTTCCATCATTTTTTTCTGAATCAGTGATGGCTTGTAACGTGGGTCATAATACATCTGCGTCCATACGGTTTCCGTTACGGTATAGTTGATGTCATTCCCGATCAGGTCCATTAGTTCAAACGGTCCCATTTTAAATCCACCTTGTGATTTGAGGGCCCAGTCGATGGTTGCAATGTCAGCAATCCCTTCCTCCAGGATGCGAAGCGATTCACCATAAAATGGCCGCGCCAGACGGTTCACAATAAAACCGGGAGTATCTTTTGCAATCACCGGTACTTTACCCCAGGCTTTCATGAGGTCGACACAACGGCCGGCCAGACCCTTTTCCGTTTGAACGGCCGGTATCACTTCCACGAGTGGCATCAGTTGCGCCGGATTAAAAAAATGCAAGCCGATGCATCTGGAAGGATCGGCGCAGGCGGAGGCAATGGCCGTTACAGAAAGCGATGAGGTATTGGTAGCCAGGATGGCATCCTTCGTCAGCAAGGATTCTGCAGTTTTAAACAAGTCCTTTTTATGCTCCAGGTTTTCGACGATGGCTTCAATGAACAAGGAGGCCCCAGCCATATCTTTCAGCGAATCGGCGGGTTGAATCGCTGACCATATTGCATCTGCCCGGTCCTTGCTCAGCTTTCCTTTCTCAACAAGTTTAGAAAGTGCTTCCGCCATTTTTTTCAGGGCGCCTTCTGCGGCTCCTGGTACATTGTCGTACAAAATCACCCGGTGACCCGCAGTGGCTGCCACCTGCGCAATCCCTGAACCCATGGAGCCGGCTCCGGCCACTGCTACGATAAAATTTTCACTCATTATTTTTTTCCTGCGTTATTTGATGAAATAATCCGGGCCAAAACAAAGCAGCATACAGCCTGCCCGTCTGACCTGTTCTATTCGCCCTTGAACAGGGGCTTTCTCTTTTCAAGAAATGCATTCACTCCTTCTTTGTAATCTGCCGTTTGACCGGCCTTTTCCTGATAAACACCCTCCAGGGAAAGCTGATCGGAAAAATTGTTGGACATGGCCTCGTTCAACAGTTGCTTGGTAAAGGCCAAGCCCCGGGTGGGCATATCGCCCAGGATACCGGCAATCTTCAATGCAGCTTCCGGCAGTTCCGGGTCCGGAAGGACTTTGTACAACATCCCCATGTGAAGAGCATCCGCTGCGGATACTTTTTCGCCCAACATCATCAGCGCAGAAGCCCGCTGAAATCCCACCAGACGCGGGAGGAAAAAAGTGCCGCCACTATCCGGCACCAGGCCAATCTTGCTGAAAGCCTGAATGAAAGAGGCCGACTCCGCCGCCAGGGTCACATCGCATGCCAGGGCTATATTGGCACCGGCTCCAGCCGCCACACCGTTGACCGCGCAGATCACCGGCTTTTCGATAGACCTGATTTTAAGTAAGATGGGGTTATAATGCTCGTTCACGATGGTGCTGATACCGGGACCCTCCGGATCAATGGCTTCCGACAAATCCTGACCGGCACAAAAGGCCTTGCCGGCTCCGGTTATTAAAATTGCCCGCACCGCCTTGTCGAGCGAAGCGGCATCCAGTTCATTTTGCAGGCGAATGGCCATCTCCCTGTTGAAACTGTTAAACTTATCGGGTCGGTTCAAGGTCAACACCCTGACGTTACCTGAGCCGGAAACCAATATACTATCCATACACTGACGGTTTTCGGCAAAAGTAGTGAATCGACACGGGCCCGGAGCAATTTTGCCCTCCGGTGATTTCACTCTTCGCAGAAAGGTTCTCAAGAGGATCCATTGAAGGTCAAATCACGAATCAAACTTTGGATTACGCTCAGGGCTTAGTAATTTCGCAGCATCACGATTACATTCATCAACCTTTAATTCATATCAATTACAGCCACCATGACAGGTTCAAAAATCACCATTAAAAATGGTAAACTGAAAGTACCCAATGATCCCATCGTTCCTTTTATTGAAGGTGATGGTACCGGCCCTGATATCTGGGCGGCATCAGTCAAAGTGCTGGACGCAGCAGTGCAAAAAGCCTTTAAGGGGAGGAGAAAAATTATCTGGAGAGAGGTGCTTGCCGGGGAAAAGGCTTTTAATAAAACAGGAAACTGGTTACCTCAGGAGACACTCGATGTGATTTCCGAATACAAAGTGGCCATTAAGGGGCCCCTTACCACCCCCGTCGGAGGAGGAATTCGTTCGCTCAACGTAGCGCTCCGTCAACAGCTTGATTTGTATGCCTGTCTCCGTCCGGTCCGCTGGTTCAAGGGAGTACCAAGCCCTGTAAAGGAACCGGGTCTCGTGAACATGACCATTTTCAGGGAGAATACCGAAGATATTTATGCTGGCATCGAATATCTTGCCGGAACGCCTGAAGTGGAAAAAGTACTGCAATTCCTCGAAAACGAAATGGGGGTCAAAAAAATCCGCTTCCCGAAAACCTCATCCATTGGGATTAAGCCTGTTTCCATTGAAGGCACCGAACGCCTGGTTCGCGCAGCCCTGGAGCATGCCTTTAAGTACAAGCACAAGTCGCTGACGCTGGTTCATAAAGGCAATATCATGAAATTCACAGAGGGTAAATTCAAGGACTGGGGATACGCTTTAGCGGAGCGAGAATACGGTGACCGCGTATTCACCTGGAATCAATACGATAAAATCAAGGCGGAAAAAGGAGAAGAAGCGGCCAATACGGCACAAAGCACCGCGCTGGCCGCAGGAAAACTGCTCATCAAAGATGTGATCGCCGATGCCTTCCTGCAGCAGATCCTGCTGCGGCCTTCCGAATACGACCTGATTGCCACGCTCAACCTGAATGGCGATTACATATCGGATGCCCTGGCCGCGCAGGTAGGAGGAATTGGTATTGCACCCGGTGCCAACATCAATTACATGACCGGTCATGCCATTTTTGAAGCTACCCATGGTACCGCACCCAAGTACGCCGGGAAAGATATGGTTAACCCCAGTTCTGTGATACTTTCCGGTGTCATGATGCTGGAATACATGGGTTGGGACCGTGCTGCCAAACTCATTGTAAAAGGCATCGAGCGGAGCATCAGAAAAAAACGTGTTACCTATGATTTTGAACGCCTGATGAAGGGAGCAAGCAAATTAAAATGTTCCGAATTCGGTGACGAAATCATCGCCAACATGTAAAATCATTCGATCTACCCCAAGGGCTCTCTGACCGGGAGCCCTTTTTTTTGACCACAGCTTACGTTTTTACTATCTTTATTTCTCCCGAAACGCTTCCCTGACATGGAACAAAACAGTCTCCTTTTCAAAGCCACCTTTAACCCGATCATCAAAACCTATATTCTTCTGTATGTGGGTTTCATTCTCCTGCTCAGCGTTTTGGGGATACCCCTTCTGCTGATCTGGTTCCTGGGATTCGGTCAGTGGTACAGCAAGCATTATTTTGAAAAACTGGAGTGCGAACTTTCTGAAAAAAATCTGCGATTCAGAAAGGGGATCCTGCTCCAGGTTGAAAAAACCATACCCCTGGAAAATATTCAGGACCTTACTTTCGTTGAAGGACCATTGCTCAGGGCCCTTCACCTTACTGTTATTAAAATTGAAACGGCGGGCCAGGGGCATCACCAGGGAAATGAAATGTCGCTCATCGGAATAATGGATGCCGCACTTTTCAGAAACAAAGTGCTGGAACAAAGACTTGCCATTCTGAAAAGCCGGGGCGCCGACTCGCAATCGGATACGCTGGCCGAAATAGCAGAAACTTTAAAATCCATCGAAAAATTGCTAAGGACAAAAGTTGCCTGAAATCAACAGAGAGCCATGAAACGCCTGATGCCATTTCTTTTCATCCTGATATGCGGCGGGCCTTTACACGCACAGACCGATAGTCTGTTCACTGTGTTCAATGTACAGCAGAGCGACAATAAAATAATTTTATTTTTTACGGTAAGAGGCGGTATTCAATGCAGCGGGGTAAGGATACAGCGATCGGGGGACGGTATCCTTTTTGAGGACGTCTATGAATTCCCGGGTGTTTGCGGCAGTCCTTCATCGGATGAATCGTATTTATGGCACGATCCCTCACCCCTGCGGAACCGACTGAATTATTACCGGCTGGAAGTCGGGTCCCTGGGTCTGTTTTCTGAATTGAAAACGGTATACTTCTACGATTTTCAATCCGGCCAGCTTTTTGTCCAAACCAATCCCTGTTCCGATTGCCTCATCCGTTTTCCCAACGAACGGGCGGAGGCCTGCGAAATAAGTTTTTTTTCAGCAGATGGAAAAGAACTAGCTGTTTTTGTCACACGTGATGAACGCATGCAACTGACTACACCCCAAAACATGAAGGGCTTAACATTCATCCGCGTACTGTATCCGGGAGGCACCGTACTGCGCGGGAAAATATTGATGGAATAAGGTTCGTTTCAACTGCATTTTTCTGCATTTCAGTACCAAAATAAACAGCCAGGGGAATTTTTTTACAGCAGGCAGGCATAAGCAGGTTTAGCTTTGCCCAATAACCATCTATTAAACCACCTTATACATGAAAAAAGTAACATTTTTAATTATTGCCGCGTACCTGGCTTCTGCCAGCTCCTGCCAGCAGGGTTCTTCCAGCCCTGCTACAGAAGAAAAACTGGTGACGGAAGATAGTCTGATCAAAAAGGGGGAATACCTTGTGGGTGTCATGGGGTGTGACGATTGTCATTCGCCAAAAGTGATGGGTCCTCAGGGTCCAATGCCTGATCCGGCGCTTCGTTTTTCCGGACACCCCTCCTCCTTCCCGTTGGTGGGGAGCGACACTTCTGTATTCTCGAAAGGATGGATGCTCTTTGCCCTTAACGGAACTGCTGCCTTCGGTCCCTGGGGAACTTCCTATGCAGCCAATCTCACGTCTGATCCCACGGGTATCGGAAACTGGACAGAAGAACAATTCAACAAAGCCATGCGTGAGGGTAAGTACAAAGGCATGGACAACACACGCCCCCTGCTGCCCCCCATGCCCTGGCCCAATTTCAGAAATCTGAGTAAGGAAGATATGAAAGCCATTTTCCTGTTTTTGAAATCCACTCCTCCCGTTAAAAACGTGGTACCGGCACCGGTTCCACCGGGTGGACAGGCATCCTGATCCAGATGTCCCCGAAAGCAAAAGCCCCCTGATGCTTCAAATAAAAACCCGGAGTGTGTTCCGGGTTTTTATTTTACAAGGCTAACCGATAAAAAAAGCTGGCCATACTCAGGGCTTAATGACATTTAAAATGTTCAAATGGCTGCTGACAGCCCTCACAATAATACAAAGCCTTACAGGCCGTTGAACCGAACTGGCTGGTTAGCCTGGTTTGTTTTGAATCGCAGAAGGGACATTTTACTTCCGTGCCTTTGGTAGAACTCAATGGATGCAGGTGCTCAAAAGTCAGTTTCGGCGGAGGAGCAATGCCATAGGCTTTCAATTTGGCTTTCGTTGTTTCCGACATCCAATCCGTCGTCCAGGCTGGTTTGTAAACAATGCGAATGGACACTTCAATACCCTCTTCCTTCATCCGCTCCCTGACGGCATCTTCCATCGCCTTCATGGCAGGACATCCGCTGTAGGTAGGCGTCATGACTACTTCAGTTCCCTGCTCCACCCTGTTGACTTCGCGCACCACCCCCAATTCGACGATGCTGATGGCCGGCACCTCCGGATCAGGAATTTCATTCAGGATATCCCATATCCTGGCTGTATCGGGATGGCTGCTGCCAGACATTTTCGGTTGAAATTGTTGTTCTACCACTTCGCATCAGGATATGCCCGTTGCAGGAACTGCATTTCAGAAAGCAGATGACCCAGGTGCTCGGAATGCATTCCTTTCATTCCACCTTTGGATTGAAATCCGCCGGGGGCCGGCTTGGTTATCCCGGCTTTCGAAAAGACTTCATCCACCATCTGGTCCCATTCCTGACGGAGTTGTGTCAAGTCGCAGGCAATGCCATTCCGGATGAGCATCTGATCCACTTCATCCATCTCAAAAAGTTCATCCGTGAATTGCCAGAGATCGTCCACCGCATTCTGCACCCGGACCTTGCTTTCGTCCGTTCCGTCACCAAGACGTATCAGCCATTCGCTGGAATGCCGCACATGATAGGTCATTTCCTTCAATGACTTTGCTGCGAGACCGCTGACAGTTTCATCTCCGCTCTTCGTCAATTCCCGGTACTGGAGATAGGCTGCCGCGCCATGCAGAAAGGAGCGAACCATGGTATAGGCGAAATCGTAATTAGGTTGTTCTACCATACAACGGTTGGTAAACTCCCTTTCGTTGCGGTGGAAGGCAATATCGTCTTCGCTTCTGCCCTTGTTTTCCAGAGCGGCCGCGTATGCATAAAACCCCCGTGCCTGACCGATCAGATCAAGACCCATGTTACTCATGGCAATGTCTTCCTCGAGAATCGGACCATGGCCACACCACTCGCAAAAACGCTGTGAAAGTATGACCGCTGTATCCGCCAGGCGCACACAATACGTGTACAATGCATCGTTCGTATTCATCAGATCTGTTTTATGCCATCCGGCGTTTTAAAATAGTTCGGCCACCTGTACATCTTATCATTGGCCGGATCAAAGAAAGGTCCAACATCATCCGGCGTAGAAGCAGTGATCGCGCTGCTGGGCACCACCCATATATTAACCGCTTCCTGACGCCGGCCATAAACGTCGCGGGCATTCAGCAGGGCCATTTCCGCGTCCGGAGCGTGAACGTTACCTGCATGCTCGTGTGCTTCCCCATCCGTTTTCTGAGTAAATACCTCCCAGGCCGGCCATTGGTGTTGATTTGACATTTTGATCTGAATTGATACGTTGATATTTTTTTTAATTTATTTTCAAGCCAGCCGATTGAATTCCGGTGATAAAATGCTACCCGTATCAGGCCCTGGCATGCTTCGCGGCGTAGGCGGCAGCGGCTTCACGCACCCAGTTTCCCTCCGCATGGGCATCACGGCGCTGCTTCAGACGCAATTTATTGCAAGGACCATTTCCCCTGATCACGTTGTTAAATTCCTCCCAGTTTATTTCACCAAACTCATAATGACGGGTCTGAGGATTCCATTTCAGTTTATCATCGGGAATGCGCAGGCCGATGGCTTCAGCCTGAGGTACGGTGCGGTCGATGAAGCGTTGACGCAAATCGTCGTTCGACTGAAGTTTGACTTTCCACCGCATCAAATCACCTGAATTGGGCGAGTCTTTATCGGGTGGGCCAAACATCATGAGCGAAGGCCACCACCAGCGGTTCATCGCATCCTGCGCCATTTCCTGCTGTGCTTTGGTTCCGCGCATCAGCACCGCCATGATCTGGTATCCCTGCTTGTTGTGAAAATTTTCCTCCTTGCATATCCTGACCATAGCTCTGGCATAAGGTCCGTAGGAGCACTTCGCCAAAACGGTCTGGTTCACGATGGCAGCACCGTCCACCAGCCAACCGATGGCACCCATATCCGCCCAATTCAGGGTCGGATAGTTAAAGATGCTGGAGTATTTGGCTTTTCCGCTAAGCAACTGATCTATCATTTCTGAACGATCCGTTCCCAGGGTTTCGGCACCACTGTAAATGTACAGCCCGTGACCGGCTTCATCCTGAATTTTGGCCAGTAAAACGGCCTTACGCATCAGGCTTGGCGCACGGGTTAGCCAGTTGCCTTCTGGAAGCATGCCTACCACCTCTGAATGAGCATGTTGCGACATCATCCGCAAGAGCTGGCGCCGGTACCTTTCCGGCATCCAATCTTTAGGCTCGATGGTTTTACCTGCTGCAATGCGCGCATTGAACTCTTCTTCACGACGGATATCATCCTCCTGAATTATTTGCTGGTTCATAGATAAATTTCTGTTGAAGGTGTAAAATTATGACAATCAAGGTTCCAAGGCAAATGAGTTTTATCAGACCTGGTATACTATTTAACCGGGCCCTGCCTGCTTTGTTTAAAAGGGTAGCAAATTTTATTACGAACAGACTGCAACAAGCAAAACACATTTTCGTAAACGTCTACTGCGAAAAAAGCCTTCAAGCCCTAAACAACGTGGTTTACTTATCTTTGTGGATATGAGAATATTGAAAGTATTTACCCTCTTCCTTTCTCTTGTTGCCCTCCATTCCTGCAGGGGCGTCAGGGACGTAGCGTATTTCCAGGAAGGTCAGCAGGCAGCCAGCGAAAAAAAGGTAGTCTATCCAAATTTTAACCTGGACCGGAATAAAACCGCCCCTGTTTACGAAAACCTGATTCAAACCAGTGATATCCTGTCTATTTATGTATCCAGTCTGAGCCCGGAAGCAAGCAGTTTTTTCAATGCCATCGCCCCGCTCGAAAGAAATGAGCAAACTACCAACAGTTCCTTTTCTACCCGAACCGACATTGGCTATCTTGTTGACGCACAAGGGTATATAGAAATGCCCTTGATCGGCAAGGTCAAGATGGCGGGGCTCACCACCTCCATTGCCAAGGACACCTTGACCCAAAGACTGGAAAAATTCCTGCAATACCCCTCGGTTCGCATTTACATAGAAAATTACAGGGTCACTATTCTCGGAGAAGTAAATCGCCCGGGCGTTTACAGCGTTACCAATGAAAAGATCACCATTCCGGAAGCGCTGGGGCTGGCGGGTGACCTGAACATTTTTGCCGACCGAAAAAACATCACTTTGATCCGTGAAGAAAACGGTGATAAAAAATACACTGAAATCGATCTGACCTCCCGGCAACTCTTTAACGAACCCTATTACTACCTTCGTTCAGGTGACATTCTCTACATATCACCGGTGAAAGGAAGGGTCGCCCAAAGCGACAATGTATACAGGGTGTTACCACTGGTCATGAGCAGCCTCACACTGGTAGCGGTAGTGGTAGCCAGAATCATCCAATAAGACAACCTCTTTGATTTCCGAAAGAAAATGAGTGAAAGTAAACAAGCAACGACGGCTCCCTTCCAATACCCCAACCAGCAACAGGCCATCGGGGGAGGGGAACACCATAACCAGGTCAATCTGAAATTTCTTTTCAACAAATTTTTTCTGCGCCACTGGTACCTCTACGTTTATACCCTGACCCTGGGCATCATCACGGCGTATTTTTATAACTGGTACGCCACCCCGATTTACTTCTCCAGCTGTACGGTACTGATCAAGGACGACAAGCAGAAATACAATGGCAATGACCTCCTTTCACAGCTCAATCAGTTCAATACGGAGGGTGGCATTGAAACGGAAATCGGCATTATCCGCTCCCGTGAACTGATTCAGAAAACCCTATTCGACCTTGGGTACGACAAAAGTTATTTTCTCAAAGGAGAAATCAAGACTTCCGAGATTTACACCGACACCCCGATCCGGTTGGTGGAAGACACGCTGTTTGCCATTGCCAACAGCACCGTTCTGAATGTGGAAATCATCGATTCAAGAAAATACAAAGTCAGCTTCAATCATCCCAGCGGATACCAGATCGGATATTACCTTTTTGGAAAAAAGGTCAATACTAAAATCGGTCGCTTCAAAATTGAAAAGACAGAAAAGTTCAATGACAACGCCTTCAATCAGAAAACCTACGACAAGCGGAACATGATGATCCGCTTTAATTCGGTGGAGAATCTGACCATTATTTACCAGACGGCCCTCAAAGTGGACAAGGTCAGTAAAATGTCGAACATTCTCCAGGCCTCCATCCAGGGACCTGTTCCGGCGAAAAACGAGGATTTCCTGAACCGTCTCTTTGATTTTTACATCGCCAAAGGCATCGAGCTTAAAAACGAATACGCGGTAAACACCTTGCGCTTCATTGACGAGCAGGTGGAATTACTCACACGCGAAATTGACGTGAACGAAGAAAATGTGGAACGCTTCCGGGTCACCAAAGGAATTACCGACCTCAGCGTTGAAGCGTCATCCTTCCTGGAGAGTGTTAAAAATTTCGATGCTAAAATCTCTGAGCTGCAGGTGCAGATTTCCTTTCTTGACTACCTGGAACGATATGTAACCCAGGGCAGGGAACTTTCGGGCAATATCTCGCCCGGCAGCATCCTGGTGAACGACCCTTTGCTCACGAACCTCATCCTCAAGATGAACGAGCTGGAAAACAAGCGAAAGTCGCAGCTGACGCTGGCGAAACAGGAAAATCCATTGCTGGTAAGCCTCAACATCGAGATACAAAATACAAAGGCGGCCCTGGTGGAAAACATCCGAAGTCTGCGAAACGGCCTCAAGTCATCGCTCAACGAAGCCATGTCGCAAAAAGGACAGGTACAGGGCAAACTCCGGCTTTTACCCGGAGCACAAAGACAGCTTCAAACCCTGATGCGCGGATCCAACATCAAGGAAACCCTGTACTCCTACCTGTTGCAGAAGCGGGCTGAAACGGCCATCATCCTGGCCTCTACCACCGCCGACAACAGAATTGTAGACAGTGCCAAAACGTTTTTTAAGCCACTCAAGCCTGTCAAAAGCTTAAGTTATTCTATCGCCATTATTCTCGGCTTGCTGATTCCTGGCATCCTTATTTACACCCGCGATCTCCTGAACGATAAAATCATTGACCGGTACGACCTCGAAAGGCAGACCAACATTCCGATGTTGGGCATGATCGGATTGAGTGCGTCCAAATCAAATCTTGTGGTCACGGAAAAGCCGAATTCCCACATTTCAGAAGCTTTCCGATCCATCCGCACCAACCTTCAATATTTCAACCCGAACAAGGAGCAGAACATCATCATGGTCACCTCCTCGATCAGTTCGGAAGGCAAGAGTTTCTGCTCGCTCAACCTGGCGGTCATGCTGGCCATGTCGGGCCGGCGCACCATCCTGGTAGGCTGTGACCTTCGCAAGCCAAAAATCACCGTGGGCTTTGACTTCACCAGCGAAATCGGTCTCAGCAATTTCCTGATCGGCATCAATACAGAGCGGGAAATCATACAGAATTCCGGATCGGTTCCCAACCTGGACATCATCCTGTCGGGTCCGAAGCCGCCCAATCCCTCCGAGCTGATCATCTCACCACGGATGGATGTGTTGTTCAAATACCTCAAGGAAAATTACGACAACATTATTCTTGACACCCCTCCTGTAGGCCTGATCACCGATGCCATGGTGCTCTCAAAATATACCGACATCAACATTTATGTGGTGCGGCAGGGCGTAACCCGACGACACCATCTGAGCTTTGTAAACAAGCTGTACAATGAAGGGAAGCTGAAAAATCTCTGCATTATTCTCAATGCCATGAAAGCCAACAACCGCAGCTATGGTTACGGTTACGAATACTCGTACGGTTATGGATACGGCTATGGATACGGTTATGGCTATTATGAGGAGGACAACAAAGACAGTGGCATGAAGGCTACGTTTAAATCCATTTTTGGCAAAAAGAGAAAGAAAGCCTGAACCATGTTCCTTTGAAATAAAAATAAAGGACTTTGAAGGAGCGCATCAGGATTCATTTCCAGGGGGTCAAAAAGAAATTCGACCCGGAGTCTAAAAATCTTTTTAAAAACAGTTCCTGGGTCACTCTTGCCAATGGCCTGGGTACCCTGTACGCTTTCCTGAAAATGATTGTGATTACCCGTGTACTCGGGGCTGAACTCTTCGGTACGTACACGCTGGCCGTGGCTTTCATCCTCACCACCCAGGAATTTTTCCGGCTGAACATTTCCATGGGCCTCATCCGTTTCGGAGCACTGTACAACAAGGAAGGCCGTAAGGATAAAATAGTGTCGGTCATAAAATTCAGTTTATTGCTCAGTACCTTTTCAGCGGTAGTATCCATTTTGTTCCTGGCCGGGTTCACCTTGTTATCCTACGAAACCTTCATCAAAGCTCCCGGGCTGAGTGCATATGTCATTGCTTTTGCATTCGCCAACGCGCTTACCTTCCTTGATGCGATTGCAAAAGCCAGCCTGAAACTGTTCTACAAATTCAGGCTTAATTCCATCATCCAGATGATCATGGACACTTTGGAAGCTATTATTGTCATCCTGACGTTATGGATTTACGGAGCGGATCTGGAAGCATTTTTTACTGCGGCCATCACCGCCAGAATATTAAACAGTATGGTCTGCAATTTTTCGGCATACCGGGAAATCATGGCGGATCTTAAGCCACATCTCGCCGCACGCACGAGTCTGATCAGGGATCAGTACCGGGAATTTTTCAAGTACATCTTTGGAAATTCACTCAGCAGCACCCTGAAGGTTTTCATGAACCAGGGGGATGTTCTTTTGCTCGGGCATTTCAGCACCACGAGCGAGGTAGGCTTTTATTCGACCGCGAAAAAACTGGCCTACTCGGTACTGACGCTAACCGATCCGCTGGCCAACTCTATTTTCCCACAGCTATCCCATTTGATCGCCGCCAAAGACTATACAAAAATCATGGTCATGCTGAAAAAAGTAAGCCGGATCATGCTCCTCCCCGCCCTTCTTATCCTTGCCGGATCGATTGTGGTCCGGAACCAGCTCATCACCGGGTTGTTCGGTTCAGAATTTTTACCGGCCGCATCTCCCTTTATCATCCTATTGGCAGGCGCCCTGCAGGGAGCGTTGTTCTTCTGGGCCCTGCCCCTTATTCAAAGCATGGGACTCATCAAAAAAAGATTTCTTGTTTATCTTTCGGCCATCCTGATCGGCGCCACCTTGTCCGTTCTGCTGATCCCGACGTTCCAGGCCAGCGGTGCGGCCATAGGACTGTTGAGTGCCAACCTCTATATCACTTTCCGATTCGTCAGCGCCGGCGTACGTACATTAAACCAGGGAAGAAATAGCGTTAAAGAAACGGACGATCTTTCATCCTTGAACCCAAAGGCCCGGTAACCATAAAAAAATCAAACAGCGCAGCAATCATGACAATCCTGGAAGCCAGCCACAGCAAAATCGCCTTAAGACATCCTTTTGCCGCCCTCTCTTTCTATTTTGGTCATAAAAGTGCCCTGCACGAAGCCATCATTATTGCTTCTGCCAAATACCTTTGGGGTGATCACACGGATACACAAGCCTGGAAATCGGCACTGCAGGAGCTCAAAGGCAATGTTCTTATCCCGCCTGTCACGAACCGTTACAACCTGGTGGTGGGTAACAGCCTGAACACCACTTTTGGAAAATGGATATGGTGTTGCGTCAGGGTCCTGAAGCCTGAAGTTATGATTGAAACAGGAGTGGCCCATGGCTCCTCCTCCTGGATCATCCTGAATGCCATGCACCTGAACAAAAAAGGAAGACTCTACTCGATCGATCTCCCCAACAACGACACCAACGCGGCTTATAATTTCAACGAAAACCAGCCCGCAACCGGCTGGATGGTGCCCGATCTGCTAAAACCACGCTGGGAATTGCACCTTGGCTATGCACAGGAGGTATTGCCCATGCTGCTCAGGAAAACCGGCCAAACAGACATCTTCTTCCACGACAGCGACCACAGCTATGCGCACATGAAATTTGAATTTGAAACAGCTGCTCCATTACTGCGCAGCGGAGGATTGCTCATCAGTGATGATGTTCACAAGAATACAGCCTTTGAAGAATTCATCCGGACCAGGCAATGGAAGGCACTTCAATTTAACAAAGGAGGCAGTGCTATAGCACCCTAAGCCATGTCAAAGCCTTCCGTCTTTTATTTATCACCCTATGATATCCTGCGTCCCCGCACCAATCAGCTAAGTGACGTCAGGTTCACCGAAGGATTTGCCCAAAACGACTGCCATGCACATTTGCTGGTACCTTTTGTACTTCGCAGCGACAATATTTCCGGAGATGCCGTGTACGATACGTACGGTTTGAAGTCTTCTCTCCACATCCACTATCTTCCCACGCGTTTCAGGGAGGATGTCCATGGAAAATACCAGTTACTGCTGGTCACCTGGTATGCCATCCGTAAAGTATGGCAACTGCTAAAAAAATGTGAACCGGAGCAGCCGGTTTACATCATCAGCCGTAGCACTCATTTGCTGCGCCCGCTGTTTGTACTTCGCAAAATTTTCCCTAAGCGATTTCCTAAAACATACATCGTCCATTGGGCGCATGATTTTCACCACAGCCGCCCGCACCAGCTGGTATACAGAAAATCCGATTTCATCCTGTCCACCAACAGCTCCATTTTACAGGATATACTGATAGCTACCGGCAGAAAGGCGGAAGAAGGCGGCATCACCCTGAATCCCATCACAGATGCACAAGCACGGGAATTTATCAGCAAGGAGAAGGCCAGGCTTGAAACCGGCTTGAACCATACTGACAAAGCACTGGTCGTTTATACCGGCAAACTTGGTAAGTACTATGACAAGGAAATAAAATTCATTCTGGCTGCCGCAAAAAAACTGCCTGAATGCCAGTTCCTGCTCACCGGAGGAAAACCGGATGTTGTACAATACTGGGAAGATTATTGCAAAGGATCCGGAATTGAAAACGTAATTTTCACCGGTTACATTCACGACTACAACCGGATCAAATACTATCAGTACGCCGCCGATATTCTCCTGTCGTATTATACACGACAGGGTCACGATGTTCGCTATAACCTGCCCAACAAGTTGTGTGAATATATGCTGAGCGGTAACGTGATCATTACGCCCGATTACCCGGCTACCCGGGATTTACTGAACGACGGGAACTGTATTTTTACGGAAGCGGAGAACAGCGAAGCGCTTGCCCACAGCATTCGCAATGCTTTGAATGACCCGGACCTGTGCCGTACAAAAGCTGAAAAAGCTTCAAGAGATGTCCGCGCCATTACTTTTAAAAATGTGAGTGCGCAGCTGTTAAAAAAGTTTCCAAAATGAACCATCGCCAGCTCCTTAAAACGTTTCTGGAACGCGGCTATATCACCAAAGGAGATCGCATGCTGCTGCTCCTTTCATCATCCTATGGCTTTACCATTGCGAAACGCATCTTTCCTTCTATGGACGAAACCATCAGGAATGACGCCACCGTATCCTGCCAAGTGAAGGCCGAAATACCGGTTTACCGGGGCGACCATGAAACCGCCCATGCCATCATACAACAATTAGAAGCCGCCCATCACCCCGCACTTTACTGTGCGCTGGTACATGGCAGTATTGCATCCTCCGAAGAAACCGCATACAGTGATTTTGATGGCATCCTGGTGATCGACGAAAGCAAAATCGAGCATCCCAGCTCGCTGTTCAGTTTGCGGAAACTGATTCATAAAACCGAGCAACTGTTTTATAAAACCGATGCGCTGCAACATCACGGATGGCAGGTGCTTCTTAAAAGTGAACTCAACCAATATCCCGACCACCTCCTTCCGTTTGCTCTCTTCCAAAGCGGCCGCATGTTGTATCCTTACCGTGCATTTACAATCGACGCCCTGGTTTCCCTCACCCCGGCCGACTACCGGATACCGTTAAAACAAACCTGCCGTTCCATCTTGAGAAAATGCATATCTGAATCCGCTTTGCGAGACCACTATGCTTTGAAAAACTTCCTCAGCGAAGTCCTGTTGCTTCCTGCCTTGTTCATCCAGGCTCAAAGAGGATCTTCCATCCTTAAAAAAGAAAGCTTCCGGTTGCTTAAAACAGACTATCCAACCCTTGACTCCAGCCTGATGGACCAGGTCAGTCAGATTCGTCTCAACTGGCAGCAAGAGAAATTCTCAACATCCCTTGAGTATTTTCACCGCCTGAGAAGCGCAGGCTTGTATGTGCATGCCCTCGCTCCGGACATTCCTGTTATGATTAAAATGCAGGTGAACCGTGATTTTTTAAACAGCACTGAGAAATTTTGTCTGGATCTGTTGAAAAGGGCCGGTCTGGACGAATGATTACAGGCGGGGATAGGCAAGTCGATCGAGTACAGGTCCGGCCACTTCATTGACAATCTGTATATCTTCTCCTTTCAGGCGTGCCAGCGAATCCTTGTTCATGTCCCGAATGGATGACGCTACCTTATGTATGTTGAATTCGCTGTTAAATACGGCATCCGGCAACTCCTCTATTTGCAGAAAACGTGTGATTTTCTTCAATTCGATCACCGGATCACTTACCAGATTTTCGTAAGAGAGCTCATGGTGATGTTTAAGATGAGGGAGATCGTTCAGCAAAATTTCGTTTGAAACGGCCCATTGCTGCGCCGCTATGTTGATCCCGTGCTTTTCTTTCCGCTGAATCCCCTCGGCCACTGCATACCCATTTCTGAACAGGGAAATGAAATAGCTGTTGGGAAAAACCGTTTGCAGCCAGCGGGTCCGGGCGGCATTCAGAATTGTTTTTTCAATCAGAACCGGTCGATGCACATCATTGTAAAACCAGGCCCAGTCGCGTTTCAATTTGTTTACATCAATATCCGGACGGCTGTTTTCGTCGAGATAAAACAATTCCGGCTTCAGCGCCCAAAGCCTGGGCAGGTCATAATCGGCTCCCCGGGGAAGCTGGTCGGTATAAAACTGCCCTTCATTGGGCATGCTGCCGATGGCCGGATGGGCACTCAGCAATTTATGAAGAAGGGTGGTACCCGAATTGTAGCAACCTACAATGAACACCCATTTGCCGGGCTGCGGCTCTTTCATCATCAAGTGTCCCACAGAACGGGTCTTCCATCTGAGCCAGAGCTTCAGCTTGTCTGTGAAATCGGTCATGCTTACAAATGTAGAAACGTAAACCCTTCTTTTACTCAATATGCCATTAAAAGTTACTTTTGCTATGCATCCATGAAAGAACGCATTGTTTTCATCCTGAGCCGGGGCGACAGAGCCGATTTTCTGAATGACTTCTGCACTCAGGTTTCGAGTTTCTGGAATTGCGATTTCTCCCTTCTTCTGGCAGGTCCCAGACCAGTGCCCGGCCCGGCCGTGCAGCGATTTATCAGAAAACAGTATGCCGGGGTTCTGCCAAACACAGATTCAAACACTGCGCTCCGTTCCTTTGATGAAAATGGAGGAGAAGTACAGGTAGTCGTTAACCTGAGCCATGAATCCGTGTCACACCCCCTTCTACAACAGGTACCGGAAATACGTTCCAC
Source organism: Bacteroidia bacterium (assembly GCA_016788185.1). Taxonomy (GTDB): domain Bacteria; phylum Bacteroidota; class Bacteroidia; order AKYH767-A; family OLB10; genus JAJTFW01. The sequence goes on from JAEUTF010000240.1 coordinate 17,924, forward strand.
CTTTTTTTCGGAACGGTACGATCGTTTCTGTCCGGCACTGGCGAAAGCCCTCAGCATGGGGGAAACGCACTGCAGTTATACTGTTGAAGCGATGGCCCCTGGAAAAGAAAACTCCAGTTTAAAAACAGGCCGGTTCAAAGTGCTTTCCCACAGCTACCGGAAATCCTACGACCTTCATTTTGCACTGAATCTAAGGCTTCTGCTGGATGCCTTGCTACTGCTGAAAAATGGTTCCCGCGGTACTGAAACAGAGGTGAAACCGGCTGTTGTACTTCATGACAAAGAGTTGGCCGATGCAGAGAAAAAAATAAGGAGGGCTGCTCTAAAACACCGTCTCGAACTATTATTCTACAGGGTGCGATGGAACATTGGCCTGGTAGCATCAACACCTGAAAAGATCGCCCTCGACAGAGACTCCCGTTTTCCTGTAAAATGGTTTCCGGAAGAGGATACCAATGGCTTTCGGGCCGACCCTTTCGGCCTTGAGACAGATGGGAAGACGATGATTCTGTTTGAACAATTTATTCAGGGGAAAGGTATCATCAGTTCCATGAATAGTGAACAGGTGGTTTCCTCTGTACTCGAAAAGGATGTTCATCTCAGTTACCCTTTCCTGTTCCATCATCAGGATCAATGGTATTGCATGCCAGAACAGCATCAGTCCGGCGAATTAATTCTGTACAAATACGAAGCATCTGAAAACAAATTGACTGAACACTGTACGCTTCTGCACCGCTTCAACGCCGTCGACCCTACTCTGTGTTATTACAACAACAAGTGGTGGCTTTTTTGTACGCAAAGTGATGATAAGGGTGCCGATCTGCGGCTTTATATTTTCCATTCCGAATCGCTGGAGGGACCTTTTCATCCGCATGCGCAAAACCCGGTCAAAACAGACATTTGTTCGGCTCGTCCGGCCGGCCCGTGTTTTATTCATGAGAGTGTATTGTACCGGCCCGCGCAAAACAGCAGTATCCGGTATGGAGGTTCCGTCGTCATCCACAGCGTTGATCTCCTGACTGAAGAAGAGTTCCAGGAAAGTCCGGTCAATGAAATACATCCGGAGCAATTCACCGGGCCTTATACCGAAGGGTTTCACACCCTTTCACCTATGGGCGCTTTTACCCTGATTGACGGCAAACGAAAAGTCTTCACGCTTCGCAACCTTTTCCCACTATTTCGTAAAAAAAGGGATGCCCGGATTAAACTACATTGATCGCCCTGTTTTGCTCCCACGGGAATTATACGATGAAGCGGTTGACGGAATCATCAGGCGAAACTGTGGTTTACCCGGATTGAAAGCCATTTATCGATTTGGCAATATCAACAGCCCCGGAATTTCGGACCTTGATTTACTTTTTGTTTTCAGGCAAGACGTCGTCTGCACCCGGACAGGACTTGAAGAACTGCCGCCTGAACATAAACCACTTTTTACACACGGCATCATGGCCCTTTGTGAAAATCAGTTTATTGAAAATGAACACTATACGCTTTGGAGTGAACACACCTTGGTATGGGGTGATGACACCCCCTCCGGTATTAAAAGCAGAACCCGGGAGCAAACGGATGCCTTAAAGATCCAGACGGCGGTTGAGTTTCTTCTGGCCAATTACATTGACATTAAAATCCAGAAAACCTACGGGGTCATCAAACTACGAGCCTTTCTTCAGCACATGAAGGGTATTCTTTATGACCTTGACTATTTAAACGATGAAAACGCCCCCCTTCGACCTTTGCTTACCGACCTAAAATCAAGCATTAAAAACTGGTTTGCCGTTAAAAGGAGTTCGGATTACATTCAAAAATGGTTGCATTCTTTTGAAGATGTTTACGATGATTACGTGAATCAAACGCTTCAAAAACATCCTTTATACCTGCCGGCCGGAAACCACTACCGCATTGCAAAGAACATGGTCCTGAAAAACGGCAAACAGCTGACTTTTGAAAGAACAGGACTACTTCTTCCTTCAGCATTGGCTGCATTTGGAAGGAGGTATGTAAAGCTACAACACCGCTTCAACCAATTTCGTGTAGAATGTCCTCTTTGCCATGAAGCGCCGGAAATCGTGACGGGAAGATTTGATTTTTTAAAGCGAATGAAAGCGTATAACAGGGTACATTTACCTAATTTTATGACCATTACTACTAGCATTACCGCCAAACTCATCTGACTATGAGCTGGTCGAATCCGGGAGCCATCATTGAGCATACAATCAGAGCCACACAACTCCGAGAGCATCTGCTATCCGTGTCCCCTTCGGGGACATTGCTGGATCTGGGATGCGGACCCCGCCCCTATTTCGACCTTTACGCACCCTATTTTCAAAAAACCATTGGCGCCGATCTTGCTGACTCACCGTTTCCGAAAAAAGGAGTGGATATCTATTGTAAAGCCACTGCAGTACCCCTTGACGACAGCAGCATCGACTTTATTCTCTGCACAGAAGTTCTGCACGATATTCCCGAACCCGATGAATTCTTTCTCGAAGTATACCGGCTGCTTAAACCGGGGGGTACCCTGTTTCTGACCAGCCCCTTTGTAGTACCCCTGGTAGACGGAGCATTTGATCATTACCGCTATACCCGGCACGGACTTGAATACAGGATTAAAAAAGCGAACCTGACTCCAACGAGTATCCAACCGGTTGGAGATATCTTTTCCGTATGCATCACATTGGGCATCAAGCCTGTCCTAAAGGTATTCAGCACCCTTTCAAAACAACTGCGCTTCAAAGGCCTTTACTCCGCTTACAACCCACTTCTGTTTTTACTGGTCATTGTACCTCAGTTGATGTACCTGGCCTGCCGGAACCTGCCCGTACTGAAAGCTCTGTTAAAACGTTTTGATTACGGTCCGATAGGATATGTATCTATCGTCACAAAATCAACGTAAAAAAGCGGATGCGCCCACTCAAAATACTGCATATCATCTGGTCGGCCGAAATGGGTGGAATTGGAAAAGTTGTATTGAACCTTTGCAAAGCGCAAAAAGAGGATCCGGAAATTGAAGTGGCAGTACTCATTGCAAAACCGGAGGGATTGCTTTTAAAAGAATTCCAGGTTTCAGGAATTTGCCTTTACGAGGGTCAGCTAAAGCATGGTCATGACATCAAGAGATCGCTGTTGCAGAAATGCAGGAAGATCATGCAGGGCTTCGATATCCTGCATTTTCATTCCTTCAACCCACTGCTGGCGGAAGCTGGCCGGCAAAGTGGCTGCAAAATGCTTTATACCGAACATGGTAATTTTGGAATAGGACGAAAAGCCGGAGTGAAAGACAGACTGGTTCGCGTCATACAAGGTTTTTACCTCAACAGGATCATGGATGGCATTACTTTCAATTCACAGTTCAGCCGGAGTCTTTCTGAATCCAGGTTCGGACTGAAAAAGGTAAAAAAGCAGGTGATCTACAACGGAATTCCCTCGTTCGCTTCACCATCCTACAGCGGAATGATGTACAGACACAAAGCAGAGGAATTTATTCTGGCTTCGGTGGGAAGACTGGCAACGGTGAAAAGATTCGACCGGATCATCGAAGCCATTTCCCTGCTTGATCCAAAGTTGCTTCGGGTCATCATCATGGGCGAAGGGCCGGAAAGAACTCACCTGGAAGCACTGATTAAAAAATATCACCTGGAGACTTTCGTGCAGTTACCCGGAGTCGGTGACTCGCGCCGTCTGATTCATGAAGCCGACCTTTGTGTTTTGCCCTCCAGTGGCGAGGCCTTCGGGCTGGTCGCGCTGGAGGCCTTTCAGCAGGGAAAACCCGTATTGGTGTTCAACGATGGCGGAGGTTTAAAAGAAATAGTGGAGCAAGTGGAACCCCACCTGGTCGTGAACAGTACGGCCGATCTGGCCGCCAAAATCAGAGAGGCCATCCAATCACCGGATGCATTCAACCATCAGGATCTCCGAAGCAAACGGATACACTATGCCGCGCAATTCTCCATTGAAAAGATGGCCGGCCAATTCAAATCACTTTATACAACGCTCTGACCATGTGTGGCATAAATGGCATTTATTTTATGAAGGGCCCGGCACCTGAAAATGCGGACGGACTCCTCCATGCCATGAACCAGCGTATTGCACACAGAGGTCCGGACGATGAGGGCCAATGGACCTCTGCAGGAAGGTCGCTGTTCCTGGGCCACCGGCGTTTGAGCATCATCGACTTATCCGAAGGCGGACACCAACCCATGCGCGACGCTGCCGGAAATGCCATCGTATACAACGGGGAAATATACAATTACAGGGAACTCAGGGGTCTCCTCGATAAAGATCAGGTACTCAAATCGCAAAGCGACACGGAAATACTTCTGTCGCTTTATGCAAAGAAGGGACATGATGCACTTCAGCATCTGAACGGCATGTTTGCCTTTGCTTTTTGGGATGAGCAAAAAGAAACCCTGTTCCTGGCGCGCGACAGGGCCGGCAAGAAACCACTTTATTACACCGAGCAGGACGGAATATTTTCTTTCAGCTCAGAAATAAAATCATTGCTGTGCCTGCCCTGGGTGAAGGCGGAGCCCGATGAAGTATCCATTTATCACTTCCTCACCTACAACCAGCTCCCGCCCGCTTTAACCATGTTTAAAGGAATCAGGAAACTCGCTCCGGGAACCTGCATGACGGTACAGCGGGGACAAATCAGGGTTCAGTCGTACTGGGAGGTATCGCCTTCCGACTGGCGCAATAAAGGCGAAGAAGAACTCAGTGAAATCGTACTGAACAGCTTAAAGAAATCGGTAGCCTATCGGATGGTGTCCGATGTGCCGGTAGGCGCCTTTTTAAGTGGCGGAGTCGACTCCAGTGCTGTTGTAGCCTGTATGCGTGCCCAAAGCCAGGGCGTCATCAAAACGTATTCGGTGGGTTTTGAAGGCGCGCCCGGATACGACGAAAGGCACTATGCTGCAGAGGTATCAAGGCTGTTTCATACCGAACACCACGAAAAGACCATCACCGCTTCCGACATTGCGGAAAGCCTGCCCCTTATCATCGAAAGTTTTGATGAACCCATGGCCGATGCCACCTGCATCCCCATTTTTTTCATATCAAAATTAGCCAGGGAGAAAGGTACCATTGTGGTACAGACCGGAGACGGTGCCGATGAAATTTTTGCCGGTTACAGATCGTGGATGAAGTACCAGAAACTCTATCCCTATTATCATGCTTACCGGCATCTTCCCTCCTTCATGAAAAAAGCGATTTCCAGCCTTGTGAGCGAAACCCATGATGAGGCCAGTGCCGGCCGGGAAATCTTTGCCAGGGCCGCTCATGATCAGGAACTATTCTGGGGAGGCGCACGGGCCTTTAAGGAAAGTGCAAAACGGCAGTTCCTCTCCGATTCATTTCAGCACATCACAGCCGGCCTGAATTCATACGATGTCATCCGTGGCTACCGGGAAGGCTTTGAAGGGCTAAAACAAAAATCACCCTGGTTAAGCGATACCGACTGGATGTGTTACCTGGGACTTAAATTCCAGATTCCTTCCAAATATCTATACCGGATGGACCGTCTTGGGATGGCTAACAGCATTGAAATACGGAGTCCGTTCCTTGATTACGAACTGATCAATACCGCCTTCTCCATACCGCCGGCCTATAAAACCAAAAACAACGAACCCAAGTATATTCTGAAACACAGTCTTGAAAAAATCCTGCCCCATGAAATCCTTTTCAGGAAAAAAATGGGCTTTTGTGTACCCTTGCAGGAATGGGCCGGCGAGATCATGCTGGACTATACAGAGCAAAACCTAAAAAGCTTTGTCCGCAATACCGGTATCTTTACAGAGGAAGGATTGAAGACCCTCATCCGGGAAATACGAAAAGGAAACGCAGCATATACCAACCAGCTTTGGACCATTTATTTCATGATGGCCTGGTTTAAACGTTGGATGTCGGCCTGATGAAAACGGTACTGCTCATAACCAACATCCCTACTCCTTACCGGATTCCGCTGTTCAATGTGCTTGATCAGCAGATGAAAGAAAAGGGATGGCAGCTGATGGTGGTCTTTTCAGGCGCCGGCTACAAACGGAGAAAATTCAACATTGATTTGTCGCAGATCCGTTTCCGTTATACCATCCTGAAGGGTGGAGTATTTACTCCAGGGAAAGACTCTGAAAAAACTTATTTCTTTTATAAAGGCCTGTGGGGTGTGCTTCGTACGGAACGTCCCTGGAGAATCATTGTTTCCGGTTTTTCTCCTGCTACCTTTACGGTTGCCTTCTGGCATTTTCTGACGCGTTGTCCCTTTCTGATCTGGAGCGGTAGCATAGAAGCGGAAAACAGGCACAACGGCATTTTAAGGAGGTTCAGCAGAAGAATGCTGGCTTCATGGGCCTCCGCCTGCATTGCCTATGGAAGTCAGGCCAGGAAATACCTGGAAAACCTTGGGGTCCCTTCCGATAAAATCAGGATCGGCATCAACACGGTCGATACGGGATTTTTCAGTGAAAAGACCGCGGCCCTGAAGGCCTTAAAGGGACCAAACACGACCTTTACGTTCACCTACATCGGCTATCTGGTGCCTCGAAAAAATGTTAAACGAGTACTTGATGCCGTGGTCCATTTGCATAAAAGAAGAAGTGATTTCAGGCTGCAGATCATTGGCGACGGGGAAAGCAAAACCGAACTTGAGAAACAGTGCAGGGAAGAAGGTCTGGAAAACATTGTACATTTTTACGGATACAAGCAAAAGGAGGAGTTGCCGGCCTACCTGTCGACCACTGACGTCCTCCTGTTTCAGACGGATTTCGATATTTGGGGGCTGGTACTGAATGAAGCGATGGCAGCAGGCGTGTGCTGTATTTCCACGGTGAAGGCCGGTGCCAGCCATGATCTGATCCGCGAAGGTGAAAACGGACTGGTGACCGACTTCAGCGACGCTCTCCAAGCGGCGGAAAAGATGAACTGGGCCATGGAACACCCGCAGGAAATACAACGGATGGCCGCGGAAGCATCCCGTTTTATCAGAACGGAAGCCAGTCTTGAAAAGTCAGCAAAAGGATTTATCGAAGCAATCGAAATAAGTTAAAGGCGGAAAAAAATATGAATTTTAAAAAATGGTGGCATTGGTTCAGGCGCCTTCCGCTTTACAAAAAGTGGTTTGTGTGGCTCATCCTGCTTCGGCCCATCATTGATAATTTCTATGAATTAAAGGAAACCTCCGCCCTCGCCTCTCCT
>JAEUTF010000081.1 GCA_016788185.1 Bacteroidia bacterium
TTGCCGCCGGCCGCAGTGAATACGTGCCGCTTTCCGGTAACGAAAGTGCGGAAGGGCGCGCCATCAACCGCAGAACCCGCATCGTCATCATGCCGCAACTGGATCAGTTCTTTAAACTGATGGAAGTGAAACCCTGATCAAACCAGAGACTGAACAAAAAAGCCCGGCACTGCTTCAGCGCCGGGCTTTTTCTTGGTATCGGATGCGGATGACTATTTCAGCAGTTCACCCCGCAGGCGCAGCAGTTCCGTTTCTGTTTGCTTGGCCGTATACCGGGCCAGGGCCAGCCGCGCTACCGCATCGGCATAGCTGCGTTGCGCTTCCTGAATTTCCAGGGCCGTACTGAGTCCGGCGCGCAATCGTTCCGTGGCAATGAGCAGATTTTCACCGGCGAGGGTTTTACTTTCCAGTTCCAGCGTTACCATCTCCGATTGTGTCAGGTAGTCTCGCTGCAGTTTCCGCTCTTCCTGCTGCCGCAAGGTCAGCTGTTCGCCCAGGCGGTTTTCGGCGATCCGGAGGTCCAGTGCTGAATTCCTGACGGTCCGTGAGGTACGGAAACCATCGAAAAGGTTCCAGCGCAGGTTGAGGCCGAATCCCGGTCCGTCGTTCTGATTCCTGAGGAGAAATCCGGCTTCGTTCTCCGTACGGTTATACGCATAGTTAGCATCGAAGGTGATGACCGGAAGCCGCCCGCCTTTTGCCTCTTTTAACCATTGAAAAGCGGTCTGTCTTTGCTGCTCCGCCAGTTTCAGCCGCAGATCGGCGCTCCGGGTGCTTTCATCGGCCCTGAGGTCGGCAAGGCTGACGGTATCGGTGGTACTGAAGAGGGTGGCCGGATCACGGCCAAGCAATACATTCAGGTTTTCCTTTTGTCCGTCCAGCTGCGACATGCGGCTGAGTCTTTGTCCCCGGTGAATATTCTGTTCCAGCCGGGCCTGTAGCAATTCGGGGCGGGCGCCGTTTCCTGCCTGCAACCTGATTTCCGCCAGCAGCACGCGGATACTGTCCACTTTCAGGAGTTCATCGAGGGCGAGGAGGTTTTCCTGTTCCAGTTCCACTGCGAAATAGGCGGCGATGACCCGCTGGATGGTTTCCTCCATCTGCAGTTTAAGGCTGAGACGCGACTCCTCTTCCAGGCTGCTGAGACGCGACTGACGTGAAAACATCACCAGTCCGTCAAACAAGGTCCAGCTCAACCGGGCATTGGCCGAATAGGTCTCGGAGGTGGCGGCATTGCGTTCAATGAGGCGGCCATCGGATAATTTCTGGCTCAGGTTAAGATCGTTGCGGTTGTAGCCGGCCTCCACCGTCACCAGTGGCAGGAGTCCGGCGGCACCGGCGCTGTTGTTGAGTTCCGCCTGCGACTGAAGGAGCGTAGCCGTCTGCACACCGTGGTTTTTTTCCAGCGCGATGCGGATCGCTTCGTTCAGACTCAGTTTCTCCTGTGCACAGAGGTTAGTACAGAAAAGCATGACGGAAAGGAGGAGGGTCCGGCCTTTTGCACAATGAAGAAGAGAAATGAACGGGCGTATCATGGCGGTATTAGGTATGCTCCTGACGTTTTTTTCTGCTCATGTAACTGTAAATACCCGGTATCACATACAAGGTAAGCACCAGGGCGAACAGGAGGCCTCCGATAATCACGATGCCCATGGGCACCCGGCTGCGCGCCCCTGCACCCAGGGCGAGGGCAATGGGCATGGCACCAAGAATGGTCGCCATGCTGGTCATGAGGATGGGACGAAGGCGCAAGGCCGAGGCTTCCACGATGGCGTCCATCTTGCTCTTTCCGCCTTCACGCAACTTGTTGGCAAACTCCACAATCATGATTCCGTTTTTGGTCACCAGGCCAATCAGCATGATCATGCCGATCTGGCTGAAGATGTTCAGGGTCTGGTTAAAATACCAGAGGGCAAAAACAGCACCGCCCAGCGCCAGCGGTACCGTCAGCATGATGATGAAGGGATCAATAAAACTTTCGAATTGGGCCGCCAGCACCAGGTAAATCAGGATGAGCGCGAGGAGGAAGGCGTAAAGCGCGTTGGAGGAACTTTCGGCATAATCGCGGCTGGCACCGGTCAGCGCCGTGCTGAAACTCTCGTCCAGCAACTTCTCCCCTATTTTATTCATCTCCTCCACGCCATCGCCGATGGTGTAGCCGGGAGCGAGTCCGGCGGAGACGGTGGCCGATTTGAAACGGTTGTAATGGTACAGCTGCGGTGGGCTGCTCTGTTCCTCCAGTTCCACCACGTTGTCGAGCTGAATGAGTTCTCCACGGTCGTTGCGCAGAAAGATCATGCGCAGATCGGTGGGTTCATCGCGGTTGCTGCGGTCGAACTGCCCGATCACCTGGTATTGTTTTCCCTGGCGCTGGAAGTAGCCGAAGCGCTGCCCGCTGAAGGCCAGCTGCATGGTTTGCGCCACATCCCGTACCGATACGCCCAGTACCCTGGCTTTTTCCCGGTTGATGCTCACCTGCAACTCCGGCTTATTGAATTTCAGGTTCACATCGCTGCCCTGGAAAACAGGATTGGAATTCACCTCTTTCATGAATTTCGGAATCACCTGCTTGAGCTTTTCAAAGTCGGAGGTCTGCAAAACAAACTGCACCGGCAAACCGCGGGGTGCTCCGCCCGCCGAAATGGTTTGCTCCTGCACAACAAAGGTTCGCGCTGCGGGAAACTGCCGGGTGAATCCGCTCACCTGATCGGCGATCTCCTGCTGCGACCGGGTGCGCTGATCCGGATCGCTGAGGACGATCCG
>JAEUTF010000090.1 GCA_016788185.1 Bacteroidia bacterium
CGAGGGAAACACCCAGCAATTGCAGGAATTCGACAGGGTTTTCATTCAGCTCAGCAACGACCGGCACAAACTCATTGCCGGCGATTACGATGTGCGCAACCCGGAGGGTTATTTTATGCGCTATTTTAAAAAGGCGCAGGGTGGTCTCTACACCTATACCGGCGCCCTGGCGAGGAAGGACAAAAGCCCGGCATCCCTGTCGGGAGGCATCGGAGCCGCTGTTTCAAGGGGTAAGTTTGCACGCAGTCAGATCAACGGGATTGAATCCAGTCAGGGTCCCTATCGCCTGCGGGGTGCCGAAAATGAGCTGTTCATCGTGATCATGTCCAATTCGGAACGGGTCTTTATCGACGGCTTGCTGCTGGAGAGAGGCCAGGACCGGGATTACATCATTGATTACAATACCGCCGAGATCACCTTTACGACCCGTCGCCTTATCAACAAGGACATGCGGATCATCGTGGAGTTTCAGTACGCGGACCGCAATTATGCCAGAACCCTCGTTACCGGCTTTGCCGCGTATAAAGACAATCGACTGCAAACGGGAATTAACCTGTACACGGAGCAGGACAGCAAGAACCAGCCCCTGCAGCAGGACCTCAGCGCCGAGGACAAGGCGATCCTTGCGGCGGCAGGAGACAGCCTGAACCAGGCGTATTCCGAAAGTGGTGACAGCGTGGCCTTCAACATCAATGAAATTCTCTATGCGCGGATAGACACCACCGTGGGGGCCCTGTCCTATCCCGGTGTTTACCGTTACTCCACCAGTCCCGACAGCGCGTATTACCGCGTTTCCTTCAGCAACCTTGGTCCCGGAAAGGGAAACTATGTGGCGGTAGACGGACTCGCCAATGGCCGGGTATACCAATGGGTGGCTCCGCAGGGAGGCATTCCACAGGGATCCTATGAGCCAAGGATCCTCCTGGTAGCGCCCAAACAGCGTCAGCTGGCCACCGCCTATGTAAAATACGATCTCGCCAGGGAGACCAAGGTCGGGATCGAGATGGCAGCCAGCAAAGACGATATCAACCGTTTCGCCCGGAAGGACAAAGCCAATGACCAGGGCTTTGCGGCCCGGCTGACTCTTGAGCACCGGCAGCCCCTGCGGAAGGGTAGTCCGGAGGCCTGGAATGTGGTGGGGCTGCTGCAGGCGGAGGTGAACGATGAACATTTCCGCCCCGTGGAGGTGTACCGTGCGGTGGAGTTTGTGCGCGACTGGAATACCGGCACCCTGAATGCATTTGACAAAGAACTTTTATCCAATGTACAGGTCGGATTGAGTCATGCACGTACCGGCGATATCCGCTACGGTTTCAGGACTTTTTTTCGCGGGGAATCCTATCGCGGGCTGATGCAAACCCTGAACGGCAACATCCGGCCCGGAAAATGGACGGCCCGCTGGGATGCCAGCCTGCTGAAAGCCGATGGCGGTCCCGTTCAAAGTTCGTTTCTGCGTCACCGTGATGAGCTGACGTATACGCTGGGTTCATGGATTCCCGGAATACGGTATGAACAGGAACGGAATTATCAGAAGAAGCCCGGGAGCGACAGCCTGGCGGCAACGGCTTTTCATTTTCGCATAGCGGATGTTTTTTTCACCCGGCCCGATACGGTAAAGCTGTCGGTGAAAGGCGGATACAGCAGGAGGGAGGACGAGGGTGTGCGGGGCGAAGGTTTCGCGGCAGCCAGCAGGGCCGACATGGCGCACTTCGGCATAGGCTGGAGCAGGCAGTTGCGGCAGAAGGTTTCCTTGCTGTTGAATTACCGCAACCTGCAGGTTATCGATACCCTGCTGACCACGGCGCGTCCTGAAGAAAGCGCCACCGCCCGTGTCGATTACACGCTGAATGCCGCCAAAGGTGCCTGGACCCTGAATACTTTTTACGAGGGTGGAACGGGCCGCGAGCCGCGCAGACTGTATTCCTTCATTGAAGTGGCGCCGGGCACCGGAAATTATGCCTGGAACGACTATAACGGTGACGGCATACCTCAGTTGAATGAATTTGAGATCGCGGTATTCAAGGACCAGGCCAGCTACATCCGTATTTTTTCCAATACCGACGAGTATGTAAAAGTGTTCTTTAACCAGTTCAACGCGGTGATGAACCTGAATCCCGCCGCCTGGTTCAGCGCCGGGAAGAAACCCTTCTGGTCACGGTTCAGCCTGCTCTCCTCACTGCGTTTCGACAACCGAATCACCGACGATGGTGGCGTAGATGCCTGGAATCCTTTTCCGAGAATCATCCCCGATTCGGTCCTGCTCAGCACCCAGGCAAACAGCCGGCATACGCTGTTCTTCGACCGCTCGGGTTCTGTTTTTGCTGCCGACCTCAGCTGGCAGGATCAACAGCTGCGGCAACTGCTGGCCAACGGCCTGGAGACCCGTGCACAAAGCGCCTTTTCAGGCACCCTGCGCTGGAACCTGAACAGCTGGCTGGGCCTGCAGCAGAAAGCGGAAGTCAGCGATAAAAGCAGCAGGGCCGAGGCGTTCAGCAGCAGGAATTTTGATATTGAAACCAAAGAAAGCGATACCAGGTTCAATGTTCAGCCCGGCAGCACCTACCGGCTTTCGTTTTCTTACCGATACAAAACCAAGGAGAATGTTGATCCGGAAGGAGCGGGGGAAAAGGCCAACCTGCAGGATGCCGGCCTGGAGTGGAGGTACAATTCCATCCGCAAAGGGCTGCTGAGTGCCCGGTTTAACCTGGTCCAGATTGGCTATAACGGCGACGAAAATACGTCAATTGCTTTTGAAATGCTCGAAGGACTGAAGGAAGGTCAAAACCTGACCTGGGGCCTGAACCTGCAGCGCAACCTCGGATCCTCCCTGCAACTCAGTATAAACTACGAAGGCAGGAAACCGGCCGGCACCAAAATGATCCATACCGGCGGGGCACAGGTCAGGGCGTTTTTCTGATGGGGTAAGCACCGGCGGCAACACCGTAAAAAGTACCGGACCGGAATTACTTCAGTTCAAGCGTTACCAGGCCGATCTGGTTGCTTTCACAGTACAGTTCAATGGTGTACTTTCCGGGATTGTAGGTGTTTCCCTTTTCCCAGTATACACAGAGGTCGGTATTCCGGTTTTCGTACATGATGGATTCCTTGGTGGTGTAGAGGGTGGCCTGTCCGTTGAAAATGAAGGTTTCGCTGGTGGTCGACATCACGGCTCCATCAGGACTGAGCACCCGTACAAAAATATCTTTCGGACCTTTTTCAACCACCAGGTTCTCGAGGATAGTGAAACAGGTTTTGATGCGGTCGGTACTTTTGGCTTTGGTGGTTTCGGTTTCCTTGCCGCTGCTCTTGTAACGCACCCCCAGGGCCTTCAGGTTGGTGGTTTTAAGGACGGAGGCAATGGCCACCTTGTTGGCGAGTACACTGTTCTCCTGCGTCAGGGAATTTACTTTGGTGGTGGCCGAACTCAGGTTCTGATTCAATGAAAAATTCTGTTCAGACAAAACCTTGTTGGCGGTATTGAGTGAATCAATCTGCGCCAGGTAACTTTGGTTGAGTGCTTTCAGGGCGGCCAGCTCCTCCTTCGCTTTCTTCAATTGGGTGGCGTCGCCGGAGTTAATGAGTTTCTGAATCTGTGCAATCTTCAGACGGATCTCTTCGTCCTTGGCGGAAAGCTGATTCTGAAGACTGGCATTCTCCTGGTTCAGCTTCTCATATTCGGTCTTTACGCGCTGCAGTTCAGCGGACAGAGATTCTTTCTCGGCCATGGTGGTGTCAAGTTCACGGCTAACCTGCTCCAGGTGCGTCTTCTTGTCAAAGAATTGCCAGAGAAGTAAGGCGTTGACACCTAGTAAAATAGAAATTACAATAATGACGATGACCTTTTTGGAATCCTGGTCTTTATCCTGTTCAGGGGTAGTCATAATGTTGCCGGGTTGTTTGCGTTGAAGGGCTTAGGCCTCGAAATTATAATAATTTATTTGTGCACCCATACAATGTGCCCTAAGTTATTCACCTCTTTCAGTGCATTCCCTTCCAATTACGGGTAATACTCCCTTAACACGAGGGCTCAGCATCTGGTACGACCCTTCGCTTTTTTGTGTGACTAGCTCTTGAAGAATACAGATACTTACCTGATAATTAGAGGGATGTGTGTTCGGGAGGAGGGAAGGGGAAACGGAGTGGCTGTTACAGAATGATTAAGTCTCTATCCGGAAGCTTTATGCCTATTGTTTCATATTGATGCAAAAAGTAACTTGCAGTTCTCTTTCACGGGCCTTTACACCGGGCCTGTGGTGAAGGGCATTGCCCCCGGAGATTGAGGTGACGGAACAAGGGTGAGTTGGCTTCATTCCGCTCTTTCCTTCTTCCACCTCCATCTTCTATCATTTTTGTAAATCAATCGTACATGAATAAGACCACTACCCCTTCGATCGCACCTGAAAAGGTAAAAAATGAAAAGACACGGCATTTGTCCCTTTCGGGCCACCTGTTACAAAGCGGAATCCGCATCTGGCTTTTGGCATTGATCCTCTTTACCGGGCTTACGAATGCCAACGCACAGTCACTGGTGGCGGGTTGGGATTTTCAAACCACCACGACAGGAGGCACTGCTACGGCTGCATCCCCGGCGACGCCCAAAGTGTATTTTTCCAACTTTGGTTCAGGTTTTTTATTTTTCGATGGTAGCAACGGATCAAGCAATTGGTTCGTTCCTGCAAGTGGAAGTACAAGTACCGAATTGAATGCCTTTGGAGGCACCGCCATCAATGCAGGTGCCGGTTTTTCAACCGTTACCTCCGGTGCATCCAGCCTGGCGCTGGTAGGAGGCGCGGCCCAGGCTGCCAACGGCAAGAGGGCTGTTTTCAGCTT
>JAEUTF010000032.1 GCA_016788185.1 Bacteroidia bacterium
ACATAGAAGGATATCCCTCCGATGATTTCATGAAATTGATCGCCGACATCCGGCCGGAGCAGGTTACCCTCGTTCCGGATCCGCCGGAGGTACTTACCTCCAATGCCGGCTGGGACATGCTGACGCGGAAGAGTTTTTTAATAGAGCGTGTGGCCTTTTTCAAATCTCTGGGCTGCAGAGTCAGTTTGTTTGTTGATCCATCGGCACGCATGGTGGAAGCCGCAGCGGAAACCGGTACCGACCGCGTGGAATTGTATACAGAGGGGTATGCCAGCGGCTTTTCCGAAAATCCGGAGCAAGCCATCCGGCCCTATGTCGAAGCCGCACTGATCGCACAGGAAGTAAAGCTGGGTCTGAATGCCGGTCACGACCTCAACCTGGAAAATCTTCGTTATTTCTCCCGCATGATTCCTGGTTTACTGGAAGTGAGCATCGGCCATGCATTGATCAGCGATGCCTTGTATTTCGGCCTCGAAAACACCGTCCGGATGTACCGGGAACAACTGACTTCCTGATCATTTCTGGTTTTCTTAGTTCCTCGATTGGAAGGCCTCCCGTCTTTATTTTTCGTAATGCCGCACTGCCTGACGAAACAGCTGTCGGGCCTGGAGCATGAAGAAAAATCAAGAATTTCCAAAGGATCACGGTGTGGTCATCCGGAGAAACCTTCTTCCACAGGTTCCCAGAGTTCTACTTTGTTGCCATCGGGATCCAGTATCCAGCCGAATTTGCCATACGGATAGCTTTGTATTTCTCCCACCACTTGCACGCCTTCCGCTTTTAACACCTCCATCAGTTTTTCGAGGTCCTTCACCCTGAAGTTCATCATGAAGGGCGAAGTAGAAGGATCCAGGTAGTCGCTGTCTTTCTTAAAAAATTAAAACTCCGTCCGGCCCTCTACCCCGGTCTCCCGGTCTTTCCAGAGGAAGGAGTTGTAGCCCTTTCCCTGAAAGTGCAGTCCGAGATGCCGGTCGTACCAATCCTGCATTTTTCGCGGATCTTCTGTTTTAAAGAAAATCCCGCCGATCCCTGTTACGCGTTCTTCCATTTTATTTCAGTTTAATATTTGCCGGATCCGTTTAAAACTGTCTTCGAGATCCGGGTGTTGTTTTACCGGATAAGGTTTTTCCCTGATTTTTTCCTGCAGGTACTGGATGCGTTCTGCCGATACGGGATGCGTACTCATCCAGCCGGGCACCTGCAGGCCTTCTTCTTTCTGAAGAATCCTGAACAGGCTGAGCATTCCCTCCGGTCCGATCTGTTGTTTTCGGAGCAGAGCAAGTCCGCTGAGATCCGCTTCGCGCTCAAAGTTCCTGGAATAACGGAGCTGCTGCAGGCGCTGCGCGTTGTCGGCAAAGAGCGTCAGCAGGCCGTTCACATCGTTGAGCACGAGCGTCAGCAGCAGGTAACCCGAAAGATTGCGGCAGAGCAGGCGCATGGAATGGCGGTGTTCAACGTGTGCTACTTCGTGTGCGAGCAGGCCGGCAAGTTCGCCCGGCGCATGCATTTTCTTTAAGATTCCGGAGTATACCATGATGCGTCCGTCGGGCAAGGCAAAGGCATTCACCTGCTCTTCGTTGATCACGGTAATCCGATAACGTGAGTCGAGTTCCGGAGCCATCCTGCGCAGAAAGCGGTTCAGTTCCAGCCGGAGCAGGGAGTCGCCTTCTTCCGTTTCTGCTGTTGCACCGGGAAAGGAGGCGCCCAGTTTTTCATCCACACTCCGCGGGATGAAATCCACCGCTTTTTCAGCAAGCGCCGGGACGGCAAAAAAATACAGGACTGCACAGAAGGCCAGTATGGCAAGGGCCAGCAGGAGATGGACCCCTGTTCCGGTCTGGACGAACCAATGCCGCCAGCTCTGCCATCGGGTACGGCGGTTCACACGAAGGTAAGCGGCAATGAAGGGCGCGTTTCTTATTTCAATGATGCGACGGTTCGGGCCATCGCTGGCGAGAACAAGCACCTCCTTTTCAAGGTGGTTGATGTGTAATTGGCGGAATGAAAACGTGAGGGGGGCCTCTCCTTCGGGCTCGAGCACCAGGACCTGGCTGGCTTCCGACAGGGAACACAGGGACTCGAAGGGCCTTGCACTTACGCCGTTGAAATAACGCGCGGCAGTTTTGACCTTATCGTCCATCGTGGTGCAGCTTAAATGACAAAGCCCAGGTCAAGCATATCCGACATGTCTTCACCGGTGGCATCGGTGTAGGCGCTTTCCGTCTGCAGCAGTTGGGCGGTATCTATATTTCCCGTAACCTGGATTTTGGAGAAGACGAAAGTGAGGGTCCGTGTCATCACCCAGGGATAGGCGATGCCCAGCGTGAAAATCATCAGCAGCAGGTTGACCATGATCAGGGCAAAGAAATCACCGCCGCCGGCAATGGATTTGAACTGAATTTTTTCCTCCTTGTGTTCCAGGCTCAGGTGATCGACGTAGTAGGCGAAAAGTTCTTTCTGCCACCAGAACAGGTAAATGCCCAGCGTCACAATGCTGAGAAAATAGCCTTTGATGTTGAGCACAAAATAATCGCCGCCGTGACCCTTGTACTGGAATCTGGCATCACCGAAACGAATATTGCCCAGCACGTAATGGCGCAGCCGGATGGTCATCCAGGCGCCGTAAATGCCCAGAGAAATGACGGTGAAAAACAGTTCCCTGAAAAACATCCACATGAATTCATTTCGCTTTCCGCGGTAGCCGAAACGGATGCCCCTCCAGCTGCTTCTCGACATGCGGTATTTGTAACTGCCATGGATGGCCAGTGGAATGAGAAACAGCAGTCCGAGGTAAAACCAGATCAAACCCGCCAGGAGCTGGTTCAGGATTATCCCCGCGACCAATCCGCCGTACACGACCGTAAAAATGATCACGGCTTTGATAAAGCCCCGGAACATTTCCTTGCCGCTGCCATGAAATTCAAAACGGCTTCCGTCAAATTCAGTGGCCCCGTACAAATACTTCAACTCCCTGGCTTTGGCCCAGGGGTAGTACAGGCCGAGGGTGAGGATGCTGAGCAGGAGATTGACCATGGCAATTCCGAAATAGTCGGAGCCTTTGCCTGTAAACGAAAGCGGGTACACCCGGCTGGTGGTAGTCGTGGAGGATAAAATTTCCATGCGTGGAATCAGATTTTGGAGAACTAAAATAGAGGATTAATTCTGAATGGCTGATCCGGCCCGGCGAGGATCGCGGTACACAGGTCTGTGTGCACCGCTTAAATTTCCGGCGGCGTTCCATTCCCTGTTTCGTAAGAGGAAATCACGGCCTGTTAGTACAGGCTTCTGGTCCGGATGGTGTGCTTGACCTTTTTGAGTTCCGCCATCACCCTGGTACTGCTTTTCTTGTCGATGTCCAGCACGACATAGCCGATTTCTTCGTTGGTTTTCAGGTATTGTCCAAGGATGTTCACTTTCATTTTCGACAGGACGCCGTTGATCTGAGAGAGTACTCCCGGCACGTTGCGGTGAATATGCAAAATGCGGTGGGCATTGTTGAGTACCGGCAGGCTGAGGTCGGGGACGGTAAGAGAGCCGGAACTGGTGCCGTTCTCGGTAAAGGCAATGATCTTTTCGGCCACATCGAGGCCGATGGCTTCCTGCGCTTCCACGGTGCTGCCGCCGATGTGGGGTGTCAGGATCACATTGGGAAGTCCCTGCAGCGGGGAGGCGAAAAGATCCTTGTTGCTCCTGGGCTCTTCCGGAAAAACATCTACCGCGAGGCCGCCGAGCTGTTTCTTTTCCAGGGCATCCTTCACGGCCCACACGTCCATGACATCCCCACGGCTCAGGTTGATCAGGACGGCGCCTGTTTTCATTTTTTTCAGTCGAACGCCATTGATCAGGTTCCTGGTTTCTGCCGTTCCCGGAACATGGAGGGTGATGATGTCTGATTTTTTCAAGAGGTCATCAAGGGAGCGGCTGGATTGCGCATTGCCCAGGCTCAGTTTAGAGGTGATGTCGTAGAAAATCACCTTCATGCCGAGGGCTTCTGCCAGGATGGATACCTGCGATCCGATATGGCCATAGCCGACAATGCCCAGGGTTTTCCCCCGTACTTCGAAGCAATCCTTGCTTTCTTTGAGCCACAGACCGTGGTGCGCCCCTTCGCTTTTTTCAAATACCCTTCGCATCAGCATTATGCTGAGACCGATAACCAGTTCAGCCACCGAACG
>JAEUTF010000057.1 GCA_016788185.1 Bacteroidia bacterium
TCAAGAGCGGTGAAAACTGGGGTCATGTAAAGCCATAAAACAACCAACAAGCAGTGAGAGCCGGCCCAATAGCCGGCTCTTTTATTTTTTGTCGCGCCCCTTGGCTTTCTCCTGCCGCACAGCCGGCTTTTCACCCGGCACGCCGAAAGGTGCGCTGCAAAGTGTATTGGGTTAAAGCGATTTCGTACAGCACCCCGGAGGGTGGTGAAACACAAAGCACCCGCACGGCCAGGCCCGGGTACGGGAATCCGGTTTCTCCCCATCCCCCAAGGGTGCGATGCAAAGTGTATTGGGTTGAAGCGATTTCGTGCAGCACCCCGGAGGGGGTGCAACAAGATTCACCCGGACGGCCAGGCCCGGGTACGGGCATCCGGTTTCTCCCCATCCCCCAAGGGTGCGCTGCAAAGTGTATTGGGTTAAAGCGATTTCGTCCAGCACCCCGGAGGGGGTGCAACAAGATTCACCCGGACGGCCATGCCAGGGTACGGGCATCCGGATTCTCCCCAGCCCCCAAGGGTGCGCAACAAAGTGTATTGGGTTGAAGCGATTTCGTGCAGCACCCCGGAGGGGGTGCAACAAGATTCACCCGGGCTCTTGAGCCCGGGTACTGGCAACCGGATTCTCCCCAGCCCCGGAGGGGCTGAACAAAGTCTGATGCTGCGCCACCGAACCGGAATCCGCCGGATCGGCACCCGGCCTAGCACCCCGGAAACAGTGTAAAGTATTTTGTGGAGGATTTAGCGGATTCACCCGGCACCCCGGAAGGCGTGCTGCAAAGTGTATTGGGCTGAAGCGATTTCGTCCAGCACCCCGAACGGGGTGCAACAAGATTCACCCGGGCTCTTGAGCCCGGGTACTGGCAACCGGATTCTCCCCAGCCCCGGAGGGGCTGAACAGGAAGATACTTTTAAGTTTCCGGACTGGGTTCATCCAACCCGCAGCAGGAAGCAGAAAGCATTCGTACCGGCTTAAATAAGGGGATAGGCGCACACTTTTTTATTGATTATCAGCATTCTAAACTTAATTGCCGGATAATTCCATTATTTATTACTTTTGCCCCCTGTCTAAACCAATTCTACAGAACAATGTCTGACATTGCCACACGTGTTAAAGCCATCATCGTTGACAAATTAGGAGTTGACGAAAGCGAAATCACCAACGAATCAAGTTTCACCAACGACCTTGGTGCCGACTCCCTGGATACCGTGGAGCTGATCATGGAATTTGAAAAAGAATTCAATATTGCCATTCCGGATGATCAGGCCGAAAAAATTTCGACCGTAGGACAGGCTGTGGATTACATCCAGGCCAACGTAAAATAATCTCTCTTTCTTCTTTTTATCAGGCGCGGTATGCAACTTAAACGCGTAGTAATCACAGGGCTCGGAGCGCAAACTCCGCTGGGTAACAACGTTGCGGACTATTGGTCAGGTCTCCTGTCCGGTAAAAGCGGCGCGGCTACCATTACCCTCTTCGATGCTTCAAAGTTCAAGACACGCTTTGC
Organism: Bacteroidia bacterium; assembly: GCA_016788185.1. Taxonomy (GTDB): domain Bacteria; phylum Bacteroidota; class Bacteroidia; order AKYH767-A; family OLB10; genus JAJTFW01. Next base: position 1,505 of record JAEUTF010000057.1, read on the forward strand.
CTGTGAGGTAAAGAATTTTGATCCGGGTTTGTACCTGGACCGGAAAGAGGCACGCAAGCTCGACCGCTTCTCTCAACTGGCCATAGCGGCCTGCGAAGAAGCTGTGAACGATGCCGGCCTGCTGACTTCCAAGCCGGATCCCGACCGAACCGGAGTGATCTGGGGATCAGGCATCGGTGGATTGCGCACCTTTCTGGATGAAGTAATGGGCTACGCCCGCGGCGACGGTACGCCCCGTTTCAACCCCTTTTTCATCCCGAAAATGATTGCCGATATCGCTGCAGGTCATATTTCCATGCGCTATGGCTTTCGCGGACCCAACTTCTGTACGGTTTCAGCCTGCGCCTCCTCCACCAACGCCATCATCGATGCCTTTAACTATATCCGCCTGGGTATGGCCGACATCATCCTGAGCGGCGGCAGTGAGGCAGCGGTGAACGAAGCAGGAATAGGCGGCTTCGGAGCTATGCACGCCCTCAGCGAGCGCAACGACGATCCGGAAACAGCCTCCCGTCCCTTCGATCTCGACCGCGACGGCTTCGTACTCGGCGAAGGATCCGGATGCATCATCCTCGAAGAGCTTGGTCACGCCCAGGCGCGGGGTGCTAAAATTTATGCTGAAGTAGCCGGCGGAGGCATGAGTGCCGATGCCTACCACCTTACTGCCACACACCCCGAAGGATTGGGTGCTTTCAACGTCATGACCAATGCACTGCGCGACGCGGGGATGAAAACCGGCGACATCGATTACATCAATGTCCATGGTACCTCTACACCCGTGGGTGATCCCAGCGAGGCGAAGGCCATCGGAAAGCTTTTCGGCGAAGATGCCTACCGGCTCAACATCAGCTCCACCAAGTCCATGACCGGCCATCTGCTAGGAGCTGCCGGAGCCATCGAAGCCATTGCCACCATCCTGGCCGTGGTGAACGATGAAATTCCACCCACCATCAACCATTTCACCGACGATCCTGCTTTTGATCCGAAGCTGAACTTCACCTTCAACCAGCCGCAGAAACGTGAGGTGAAGGCGGCCCTGAGTAACACCTTTGGTTTCGGCGGACACAATGCTTCCATCATTGTCAAGAAGTATAAGCCCTGAGTTTTGGCAGCCCGTACCCTGATCCGGCTGTTTTTACAGGCCGATGCGCAGGAGAAATCATTCATTCGTTCCCTGCACAGCCTCCTGGGATTTTATCCCGGCAACCTCTCTCTGTATAAACTGGCTTTCAGCCACCGTTCACTTGCCCTCGAAACCGTGGGCGGTAACCGGCTCAGCAACGAGCGCCTGGAATACCTTGGCGATGCCGTGCTGGGCGCCGTTGTTGCCGACCTGCTCTTTAAAAAATATCCCTTCAGAGATGAAGGCTTTCTCACGGAGATGCGTAGTCGTATTGTGAGCCGCGAAAACCTGAAACAGCTGGCCATGAAAATCGGCATCGATGAGATGCTGCAGAAAGACGCGGGCCCCGGCAGCTACCGGAGCATGTACGGTGACGCCTTTGAAGCCTTTATCGGGGCCATTTACCTCGACAAGGGGTATGCGGTCACCCGTAAATACCTGCTGAGTCGTATCATCCGTCCCCACGTCGATCTGTTGGAAATCGAATCCACCGAAAAGAATTTCAAGAGCATCATCTTAAACTGGGGCCAGCGCGAAAAGCGCAACGTGTTGTTCGATACGGTCAGTGAAGACAGTAAATCCCGGCTCATCACCATCCGGCTCAGCATCGATGGTCAGGAGAAAGCCACGGCCACCGACTACGTAAAGAAGAAAGCCGAACAGATTGCCGCCGAGAAGGTGTGCAAGGAGCTGGGACTTTTATGAACAGCAACCGGCCTGCTTTAACAGACCGCATTTCTTTTGCAAACGGCTCAGTATTACATGGCTTCCAACCCATATTTGTTTTTGTTAAGTGATGTAGTGTTACTAAGTTTGCATGATGCCTTCGCATTCATGTGAGTGGGGCAACGGCGTATTTCAGCATGGTTTCCGGAAATCGTACCAGGTTGGCGGTGTATAAAGAATGAATTGATTGTGCTCATGAAAGACTGTAAAGTCCCACGGATGAGACTTTCTTTTAATCGTTCGTCCCGGTGTTTCTTGAACCAGATATTGTTGTACTGCGCTCCTGCATCAGAAATCAATTTACATCCCGGGGCAAAGATTAACAACCTGAAAAAGCCAGGATCACCAGAGCCTTGCCCCTTGACTGGCTGTCCGGAAAGCACAGGCTGAAGGAGTAACTGAGAAGCAGAGTATCAGGTGCCGGTGTACAAGAGGATCAGGTTGCCGTTCCGGCGTATGGCTGACCCCGTTCAGGATACTCACACAATCCATTATACTCTTAAGTAGCCCTGCTCATTTCTGCCTGAATAAAACACAAGACGATGAAGAAGAATATTCTGGTTACCGGTGGTGCAGGGTTTATCGGATCAAATCTGAATGACGAACTGCTTAAGACCGGTTTTTCCGTTTATTCTCTGGACAATTTCGATGCATTTTATGAAAAGGGGACCAAGCAGAATAATATCCGGGAGGCCTTGTTTCATCCACACTACAGGCCATACGAAGGGGATATCCGGGATGCAAAGATGCTCGGCTCCATCTTCCGTGACCACAACATCGATACCGTGGTTCATTTGGCTTCCAAGGCTGGTGTTCGGCCCTCCATTCTCAGCCCGGAGGAATATTTTGATGTTAATGTCAATGGCACGCTGAGTCTTTTAAAAGCAATGCAGGAAGCGGGGGTCAAAAAATTGATTTTTGCTTCTTCCTCCTCGATTTACGGCAACAATCTCAAAATACCCTATTCGGAAACGGATGTAGTTGACTTCCCCATTTCTCCCTATGCAGCCTCCAAAAAGGCCACCGAACTGATCACGCACGTCTATCATCATTTGTATGGCATAAACGTCATTAACTTCCGCTTTTTTACTGTTTACGGTGCCAGGCAGCGGCCTGACCTCGCTATACATAAGTTCTTTCATAAACTGTACACCAATCAGCCCATTGAAATATATGGCGATGGAAGCACCAGCAGAGATTATACCTATATTGATGATATTGTGAAAGCGATTATCAGTGGAATTGCATTCCTTGATAACACCGGACACGCCTATGAAATCATCAATCTTGGCAACAGCAATCCGGTGAAACTGCTGGATCTCATCAGCCACATCGAGGACGTCAGCGGTAGGAAGTTTATCAGGCATCACCGCGAAATGCAGGAAGGTGATGTGAATTTGACTTTTGCGGATATCAGCAAAGCCAGGAAGTTGCTGAACTATTCACCGGATACCGGCATCAGGGAAGGTTTGATGAAATTCAGGAAATGGTATGAAAGCAATTATTTCTAGGGTTTATCAGAAGCTGCCTTCTCCGCTCAGCTATAAGTTCTGGTTGTTGCTGGCGTTTTGCATCAAGGCGCTTTTTTTCATTCTGAAGCTGACCCTGGCCTGCGCTCCGCCGCAACATTATCAGGCTGCACTGGTTGGGTACGATGGGGGCGATGCAAGTTCCTACATTGAACCGATTGAAAATTATATAGCGAACGGCGTTTATTTTGATGATTACAGGATGCCGGGATACGGGGCATTGTATTACCTCCTTCGCTTGTTTCTGGTACAGGAATGGGCCCTGAATGCATTGATCATTCTTCAGGTGCTGTTATCCGCTGTATCGGTGTATGTGCTTGGCCTGGTGGCCTTGAAGACGTTCAGGAAGCAAGTCATGTTTTATCTTGTGTTTTTTCTTTACGGCATCAGTACGTATGTTTCCATTTATGACATTGCGCTGCTGACGGAAAGCCTTTGTGTTTCGTCACTGATATTTTCTGTATTTTTTCTGCTTTCTGCAGGGAAAAGAGACCTGTTCATAAGCGGGTTTTTCCTGACATGGTGTGTCTTTCTGAAACCCGCCATGTTTCCTTTGTTCATCCTGTTCGCAGGGTATCTGTTGGTGAAAGACCGGAAAATCACATGGAATATACTGCAGTATAACTGGAGCAGAGTGTTTATTTTTTTACTCTGTTTTGCCACCTTGGACGGGATATGGATCCTCCGGAACTATGAAAAATACGACAGGATTATTCCCCTGACTAAATCAAGGTATTATACCGAGTTCGAAACTTCCTTTATGAAACCGTTGTTTGTATTCATGAATAGTTTCGGTGGCTCTATTGTATTCTGGGAACCGGGGAGCGAGATCACTTTCTTCCTTCCCCTGGGTGATTTTGTGAAGAAGAAAGTAGATGTGGAACTTCCGCAGGAAATATATACCAGTACATTCAATCGTGACAGTCTCCTCAGGATTAAGGAGATGATCCGGCTGAGTGTAAGCGATACGATCTCTGATTTCCGGAAAGCTGAAATCGAAAAGGAACTGAGTTCCCGGCTGACCCTTTACGCAAATTCAATCCGGGAAGAAAGACCTTACCTGTATTATATCGGTTCAAGAATCAGAGTGATGAAATCCTTTTTTGTACATTCCGGAACCTATAATCTGTTTTTAAAGGCAAGTTTTGAATTGAACAAGGCAGAGCTTCTCATTAAAATATTCTATTCATTGTTGTATGTCTTTGTGATTTTGTTCGGGTTCGCCGGTAGTCTGCTGCTCTTGTTTAAAGGGATGCGTAAGCCGGAATATTTCCTGATGGCGGGAATAGCTTTGTATGTGGCGCTGGCTTTTCCATTGATTTTAAAGCTGGATGAATACAGATATCTGGTGCCCGGATATCCCTTCCTGCTTTTGGCATCCGCCTATCTCACTTTAGGATTTTATGCTTATTTTTCACCCGTAATACGCAAGTAAATGCCGAAATTGTCAATTGTCTTACCTATCTACAATGAGGCCAGGGGCATCCCTGAGTTGTTCGAGCAGATTCAAAATGCAGTTGCTCAGTATGATTATGAAATAATTGCGGTGAATGACGGTTCGAAGGACAATTCATTTGAGGTTTTGGCGGATTGGGCCGCGAAGGACAAACGGATTAAGGTCATAAATTTCCGTGAGAATAGCGGGCAGACAGCGGCTATCCACGCAGGCACACGTTTCGCTTCAGGAGAGATCATTGTATTGATGGATTCGGATCTTGAAAATCTTCCCTCCGATATTCCCATGCTGATCAATAAGCTTGAAGAAGGGTATGATGTAGTGAGCGGATGGCGGCAGAAACGGTGGCAAGGCGAATTCCTGACCAGGAAACTGCCTTCTCTTCTGGCCAATAAACTAATCAGTAAAGTTTCAGGAGTGCCGCTTCACGATTACGGTTGTACGCTAAAAGTATACAGGCGCGAAGTCATTGAAGACGTGAGATTGTACGGGCAAATGCATCGTTTTATTCCGGTGTACTGTAAATGGCAGGGCGGTGTTGTTACCGAAGTTCCTGTAAATTATCAGCCGAGAAAATACGGGAAAAGTAATTATGGAATGTCGCGTACCTTCAAGGTGTTGCTGGATCTGATTCTGATAAAGTTTCTTGCAAAATACATGCAGCGGCCCATTCACTTCTTTGGAGGCGCCGGTTTCTTAAGTTTCTTTCTGGGGTTTCTGACCTTTAGCCTCGCGGCCTATTTTAAACTGACCGGCCAGAAAGATTTTGTGCAGACACCCTTGCCCATCCTTACCGCCATGTTCTTTATAATCGGTGTGTTGATGATTTTGCTGGGGGTGATGGCTGAAATTCTGATGCGAACGTATTATGAATCCCAGAATAAATTCACCTTCACCATTAAAAATAAAATTAATTTTTAAACATGAACAAACTGAATATTGGCAGCGGTGAATTCCTGAAGGAAGGATTTGTCAATGTGGATTTCTATTCGGTGACGAAGCCGGATGTGGTTCATGATCTGAGTCTCTTTCCGTATCCATTTGAAGATAATCATTTTGACTGGATAGAAAGTGATCATTGTTTTGAGCACTTACCGAATCCTTTCGCGGTGATGAAGGAAGTTCACAGAATCGGAAAGAATAACGCAACGCTTATTGTAAGAGTTCCGCACTTCAGCCGTGGATTCACCCATGCAGAGCATAAAGCCGGCTTTGATGTTACCTTTCCCTATTATTTCCGGAAAGATTTTAAAGGAGGGTATCAGGGGGTGGAATTTGATTGTTTTAAAGTTAAACTTACCTGGTTTGCCCAGCCCTATTTTAAAAAAACAGTGCTTTCAAAATTCCAGTTTTATATGGCTACTTTCTTCGGAAGCGTGTTTGATTTCTTCGCCAACCTTTCTCCCTTCATTTGTTCAAGATTGTGGTGCTTCTGGGTGGGAGGTTTCGAGGAAGTGGAATTTCATTTCACGATCAGAAAATGATGAGTCAAACCGAATTCAATGATAAGAGTTATGAGTATGCATATCCTGAAGGAATTCAGAATAATTACTGGAACTGGGCGAGGAAAAGAATCATCTATAAATATATAAAGAACCTCGGCGACGGGGAAATACTGGATGTCGGCTGTGGAAAGGGGATCGTTACTTCCTTTTTATCTGAACAGGGCTTGCACATTAAAGGCGTTGAACTTGGTAGTACAACACCTGTAGGCAATGCTGAGGTGGACATATTTTATAACACCAATGCGCTGGATCTGGACGAGTCTTTAAGAAGCCGGATCAGAATCATAACATTGTTTGATGTGATTGAACATTTGCCGGACCCTGTTTCATTTATTAGCAACCTGAAATCCGGTTTTAAGAATGCCGAGTATTTTGTCTTTACAGTTCCCGCCAGGAAGGAGTTGTGGTCCAACTTTGATGATTTTTATGGTCATATTAAACGGTATGACATGAATACTGTTGAAAATGAAATGAGCAAGTCGGGACTTCAGGTGATCAGAGCGCTTTATTTTTTTCACTTTCTGGGATTGGTGATGTGGCTGAATAAGTTGCTTTTTAAATCACGCCCCGTTTCTTTTAAAGCCTTACGGAACCCACTTGCAATTTTCATTCACAGAATGATCGGCTGGTGTCTTTATTGTGAAACGTATTTTCTGCCGGGGAACCTTCCCGGCTCTTCCATTCTTGTTATCGCTAAGAGGAAGTAGGATGTGCGGCATTGCAGGATTTACCGGTGTGGGAGAGGAAACTCAGCTCAGAGACATGATAAACAGTATCCGGTACAGAGGGCCGGATGCTCAGGTTGCCTATTGGCGGGAGGGGATAGGACTGGCGCATGCCCGCCTGTCCATTCTGGATCTTCGTGAAGAAGGCAATCAACCCATGTTTACCGGCGACCGTCAGCTGGCTATCACTTACAATGGTGAGATTTATAATTTCAAGGAGCTGAAAAAGGAACTTTCTCCGAAATACAGTTTTTCCACCGCTACCGACACGGAAGTGTTGTTGTACCTGTACCGGGAGTTTGGCGTGAAAATGCTTGACCGTTTAAACGGGATGTTTGCTTTTGCTATTTATGATTTTGGAAGCAGGAAGTTATTTCTGGCACGGGACCGTATGGGGAAAAAACCCTTGTATTATTCGGTTTCCGGGCAAAGTTTCATTTTCGCTTCTGAATTAAAGGCGGTGTTGAAGCACCCATCGGTGAAGAACTCCATCAATATTGAAGCTTTGAATCAATATTTGACCTTTGATTATATTCCAAACCCGAATAGCCTCGTATCAGGCGTAAACAAGCTGGAGCCGGGACACTTCCTCCTTGTTGAAGATAACCGCATTACCACGAACCAGGCATACTGGAAGCATGATTTCCGGAAGAACGGAAGCATACGATTTGATGAAGCGAAGGAAAGATTGCATGAATTGCTGAATGCAGCGACCGCACGTCGCCTGATGAGCGATGTGCCTCTGGGCGTTTTTCTGAGCGGGGGACTGGACAGTTCCACTGTAGCCTACTACGCACAGAAGAATTTTACACGGAAAATAAGTACCTTTTCCATTGGTTTTGAAGACAAAAGCTATGATGAATCCGATTATGCACGCAAGGTTTCAACGGCCTTGGGAACGGAGCATCATATGGCCGTGATGACTCCAAAAGAGGCACTGGCCATGATGGATGAGATTTTGCCAAAACTGGATGAGCCGTTCGCTGATGCTTCTTTGATACCCACTTATTATCTTTCGAAGTTCACCAAGAAGCATGTTACCGTTGCCCTCGGAGGCGATGGAAGCGATGAACTGCTGGCCGGATATCCTACTTTTCTTTCAGACTATTTCAGAAAGCCTTTCAGCTGGCTACCCGCTCCATCCATCAATTACATTATAAAATGTGTTTCCGCCCTGCTTCCCGCCAGTGACAAGAACATCAGTTTTGATTTTAAGTTAAAGCAGTTTTTGCGGGGCTTTACCTCTGAAAACAACCATACCCATCAGTTGTGGCTGGGCAGTTTTCTGCCGGCTGAAAAGGAAAAGCTGCTTAAAAGAGAAGTGTTTGCCTCCTTATCCGATAAAAGCGGCCTGCGTCAGATAGACCTTCACTATAAATCGACCGATCCCGCCTGGAGCAATTTTGATAAAGACGCTTATTACTATTACAGAACCTATCTGCTCGATGATATCCTGTTTAAGGTGGACCGGGCCAGTATGTATAATTCGCTTGAAGTACGTGCTCCGTTCATGGATCGGGAGGTGGTCGAGTTTCTGAATTCTCTTCCCGCAAACTTCAAGTTGAGAGGGTTTAAGGAAAAATTTCTTTTGAAAAAACTGATGGAAGATAAGTTGCCCGCGGAAATCATAGCGCGTCCGAAGAAGGGCTTTGGTATCCCTTTGTCCGATTGGATCAGGAAGGATCTTAAGGAAGAAATCAATGCGGTACTCCTGAATAAAGATGACTTTTTTAATCAGAGTTATATTGAATTACTCATACGTCAACACCATTCCGGCAGATACAATCACCGCAAACTGATATGGAATCTGTATGTCATAAAAAAATTGATGTATACACAGAAATACTGCTGAAAGTTTGCTGCCTTTATTGCATCATGCCTGACTTGTTTTTTACGCGGATCCCTGTTCCTTGTTCAGCAAAGTGGTCGTGATTGGCGGAGGAAAGGACTTTAGCGGGAAATAATTCTTACTTTCGGTGTGAATGAACCGGCTCATAGCAATACCCCTGCTGAGTATAATTTTTCTCCAATCGGGCGGATTGCTTTTGTTTTACAGCCTGCAACAGCAATTCGTGAAGGTGTATGCCGCGGAACGGCTCCGGGATCCGGAAGCCGGTTTTGAGAAAATAGTTCTGACAAAAGAGGCGTATGAAGCTGCACGGGTGAATGCACATGAGGTGTTACTGGATGGAAAGATGTATGATGTGAAGGCCGTCCGGCTTCAGGGTGAACAGGTGGAGTTACTGGCCATTCATGATCAGGAAGAAGAGTCCATTCTGGAGGAGATCCGTAAACTGGTCGGACACAACGGAAGCCGGAACATTTCGTATCCACAGTTGCTGGGAAAGCTGATGGCGGTGTTTTATCAGGTCCCCGCGGCCCTGCAAATTGGCCCGGGTATCCATACGCTGGAATGCCCGGATACTTTTATGATCTTGGAACAATTACCATACAGGCCATTGGATGTACCCAGCCCTCCTCCGGATTTTCAAACCGCTTAATTGTTCCGGCCTTTGCCGATCGGGCTCCAGAGCAGGTATGCCCTGTGACCGCTCATGGCCTTTGTGAAATCTTAACCCTTTCATGCTATGAAACTACAGATACTGCTGTTATCGGCAGCCTTCTATACTCATGTATCGTATGGTCAGGAGACCCTGCAGGATACCAGTAAGCGTTCCAGCTCGCTGGACGAAGTGATCATCTCCGCCAACCGGGGTGAGGAAACCCGGCGGACCATTGCGCAACAGATTCAGCTCTTGTCAGCAAAACAGATCGCCGTTGCACAGGCACAGACCACGGCCGACCTGCTTTCGAATACCGCCGGTATCTTCGTGCAGCGTAGCCAGATGGGTGGAGGCTCGCCCGTTCTGCGCGGCTTTGAAGCAAGCCGCATCCTCCTGGTGGTGGACGGCGTCCGCCTCAACAACCTCATCTACCGCAGTGGTCACCTTCAGAACATCCTCAGCCTGGACAATAACAGTCTCGACCGTGTGGAAGTACTTTTCGGCCCATCGTCAACCATTTACGGCAGCGACGCGCTGGGCGGAGTGATTCATCTTTACACCAAAAAGGCGGCTTTTGCTGAAGCCGGCACACGGCTGGTGAACGTGAATGCCTTCACGCGTTTCGGAACTGCCAACGAGGAGAAAAGCGGTCATGTGGACCTGAACATCGGGGGCCAGAAACTGGCTTCCTTTACCTCGTTTACCTTTTCTGATTTCGGCGACTTAAGGGGCGGTGAGAATCAGAATCCGTTTTACGACCGGCCCTACGGGGAGCGGCCTTTTTATGTGAAGCGCATACATGACAAGGACTCGCTGGTGAAAAACGACGACCGTTACCTCCAGGTGGGAAGCGCCTATTCACAATACGATATCCTGCAGAAACTGGCCTGGCGTCCGACGGAGCGGCTGAGCCACGGGCTCAATCTGCAATTCTCTAACAGCAGCGACATACCGCGCTATGATCGCCTCACGGATCCGGATGGTGCCGGGCTTCGTTTTGCCGAGTGGTATTACGGGCCCCAGACCCGGCTCCTGACGGCCTACGACCTGAATTACACCTCGCCGGAAGGCTGGATCAGCAAAATGCGCAGCACCATCAGTTACCAGCATATTACCGAAAGCCGGCATCAGCGCCGGTTTAACAGCAATACGTTGCAAAACCGGAAGGAAAACGTGGAGGTGATCGGTTACAATCTGGATCTGCTGCATGTATCCAGTCATCATTCCCTGCATCTCGGTGCGGACGCACAGTACAGTACCGTTCGTTCCACCGCCGATGCTGAAAATATCCTCACCGGAGAAAGAACGGCATTGGATACCCGCTATCCGGCTGGTGACAATACCATGAACAGCGCGGCGTTGTACTTCTCCCATACCTGGAGAATCAACCCGCACCTGACGCTGACCGACGGGTTCCGGGCAGGATATGTCGGATTGAAATCGCAGTTCGGCGACACCACTTTCTTTAAGTTTCCTTTCGATGAAGTGAAGCAGGAACACCTGGTGTATTCGGGCAGTATCGGGCTGATCCACATTCCGAATGACGATCTTAAGTTCTCATTGATGCTGGGAACGGGTTTCCGCACTCCTAACGTGGACGACTTGGCGAAAGTATTTGAGTCGGCGCCCGGTTCAGTGATTGTGCCGGATGAATCCCTGAAGCCGGAGAAAACCCTCAACACAGAAATCGGCATCACCAAAATATACAATGGCATCACCACCTGGGAGAATGCCTTGTATTATACGCAGTTTACCGACGCGATCGCCACCGAAGCTTTTACCTACAAGGGACAGGATTCCATTCTCTACGACGGGGTGATGAGCAAGGTGTTGTCCAATCAGAACAAGAAGCGGGCGTATATCTATGGTTTTTCTTCTTCCTTCCGCACACGCCTGCTGGAAGATGTGGAGGTTTCATTCAGCATGAATTATACCTACGGACGCTTCAAAACAGACAGCAGCGATGTGCCGATGGATCATATTCCTCCTTTCAATATGCGACTGGGATTAAGGTATGCGCATGAAAAATTCAGCAGTGATTTTTTTGTAAACTACCATGCCTGGAAGAAACTGAAAGATTATTACCTGGACGGAGAGGACAACGAACAGTATGCCACCCCGGATGGCATGCCGGCGTGGTTCACCGTGAACTGGCGCGTGTCCTATGAGGTACATAAACTGATTTCACTGCAGGCGGGTGTCGATAATATTTTCGATACCCAGTACCGAACCTTTGCCAGCGGAATCAATGCACCCGGACGAAATGTATTTGGCACATTAAGATTTCACCTCTGATACTTGGTCGGACTGCTCGTGTAGCACGGTCAAGAATCCTGAAAGCTGTTTTCTTATTTCTTCCTGATGAAGAGGTAGTAGACCGGAAGCCCTGAGGCCACGATGAACAAACCGCTCCAGGTGTTCTGAGGTTTGGTATAAAGCAGAATCGTGCAAATGGCCAGTGCAATGAGGATATAGAGGGCCGGGAGCAGGGGATAGGCCACTACTTTATAGGGTCGTTCTGCTTCCGGTTCTTTTTTACGGAGAATGAAAATACCGGCGATGGTAACGATATAGAACAGCAGACTCGCGAACGTGGTATAGTCGAGCAGGTCGCCGTAGGTTCCGCTTAGGCAAAGCAGGCTTGCCCAGGCCGCCTGCACCCACAGGGCGAATCCCGGCACTTCATTGCGGTTCAGGTGGCCGGCTTTTTTGAAGAAGAGACCGTCTTTCGCCATCGCGTAATACACCCTGGCGCCCGCCAGGATAATGCCGTTGTTGCATCCGAAGGTGGACACCATGATCAGCAGAGCCATCAGGTACACGGCACTGTCGCCGAATATCCTCGAAGCCGCCGCCGTACCGACCCGGTCGTTGTCGGCAAACTGGATCCCCTGTCCGATGATATCAGACGCTCCGGGATCTCCGTGTAAAGGGAGCAGGCCGAGGTAGGCAATGTTGGTAAGCAGGTAAAGAATGGTGACGATGGCAGTTCCCGTCACCAGACTCAAGGGAATGTTTTTCTGCGGATGCCGGATCTCCCCGGCGATGAAGGTGACGTTGTTCCAGGCATCGCTGCTGAAGAGGGAGCCGATGATGGCGGTCCCTAAAGCCAAAACCAGCGCAATGCCGCCAAGATCCGACTTCGTCCATCCCTTGCCGGTAGAGGTATAGATCGAGGCATCCCACATGTTGCTGAAATTCTGCGCATACCACTCGTAGTTCAGGGCGACATAGATGCCGATCGTGATGAGAAAAATAAGCGCGATCAGTTTGGCAGAGGTAAAGATCAGCTGGATCCACTTCCCGTGTTTGATGCCTCTGCTGTTGATCCAGGTGAGAAAGAGGATACAGGCAATGGCCAGAAGCTGGGCGGAAGATATTTTTAAGGCTCCTGCTTCCAGAACAATGTTGCCCGCAGAAATCCCCGGTACAAAGATGCCGGTGTATTTTGCGAATGCCACCGCCACGGCGGCAATCACGCCGGTTTGTATGACCGTAAAGACGGTCCATCCGTACAGGAAAGAGGTGACTTTGCCCCAGGCTCTTTCAATGTAAACAAACTGACCTCCCGCTTTCGGCATCATGCCACTGAGCTCACCGTAACTGAGTGCAGCCATCACCGTGATGACCCCGCTCAATATCCAGAGAAACAACAGCCAGCCGGTACTGCCAACCGTCCGGCTCATGTCTGCACTAACAATAAATATTCCCGAGCCGATCATGGAACCCGCCACGAGCATCGTGGCATCCCAGAAACCCAGCGCACGGTTGAAATGTTCTTCCGGATTTTTAGCGGACGAATCTTTTTTCATCAGGGATTACTCACTTTACTGTGATGCCTGCTGTACCCAAAATAGATCGCAATGCCAAGGCCCATCCAGACGATGAGACGTATCCAGGTGTCGATCGGAAGAAAGTACATTAAGGACAGGGAAGAGAGTATTCCCAGGATGGGCGTTAATGGGAAGAGGGGTGTTTTGAAGGGTCTTTTCAGCCCCGGTTGCTTGTAGCGCAATACCAGGACCCCTCCGCACACGATCACAAATGCCAGCAGGGTGCCGATGGAGACCAGTTCTCCCAGCAATCCGATGGGGAACAAGCCTGCCACAATCATGGCGACTCCGCCGGTGATAATCGTGGTGATGTGCGGGGTTTTGTATTTGGGGTGCACCTTGCTGAAGGAAGCAGGCAGGAGCCCGTCTTTCGACATCGAATAGAAAATCCTCGGTTGTCCCATCAGCATCACCAGGATCACGGAACTGAGTCCCGCAATGGCGCCGATTTTGATAAAAGGACGAAGCCAGGCCAGGCCCTCACCGGTGGCATTGATGGCCACTGCAATCGGGGCGGGATCGTTGAGTTGAATATAGGGGACAATGCCGGTCATGACCAGGCCGACCAGGATGTAAATGATGGTGCAGATCACCAGGGATCCCAGAATGCCCCAGGGCATGTCTTTTTGAGGATTTTTGGCTTCCTGTGCCGCCGTGGATACCGCATCGAAGCCGATGTACGCGAAGAAGATGATACCGGCGGCCCGTACCACGCCGCTCCAGCCAAATTCACCAAAGGTGCCTGTGTTTTCCGGAATAAAGGGTGTCCAGTTGTCGGCATTGATGTATTTCCAGCCCAACAGTATGAAGAGGAGGATGACGGTTACTTTAACAAAAACAATGATGTTGTTAAAATTAGCCGACTCCCGGATTCCGATCACCAGCAGCCAGGTCATGATGCCCACGATGCCCATGGCCGGAAGGTTCAAAAAGGCCCCGGTGGCGGCGTAAGTATGTGACGCAGCGTCGTAGGAAATCGGGGCACTCGACAGATAAGTCGGGATCACGATTCCAAAGTCTTTTAAGAAGCTGACCACATACCCTGACCAGCCCACCGCCACCGTACTGGCGCCAAAGAGATACTCAAGAATGAGGTCCCAGCCGATGATCCACGCAATGAATTCGCCCAACGTAGCATAGGCATAGGTATAGGCAGATCCCGCAATGGGAATCATGGACGCAAATTCAGAGTAGCAGAGTCCGGCAAAGGCACAGGCTATACCGGCCACGACAAAGGAGATCACTACGGCCGGACCGGCATGCTGGGAGGCCGCCGCGCCGGTGAGAACGAAAATCCCCGCTCCGATGATTGCTCCGATTCCCAGCATGATGAGGTTCGTTTTACCGAGCGTGCGGTGGAGGGTATGTTCCCCGTCGTGCTCACCCGATGATTCTTTCATCAGGCGATCCATCGACTTGGTAGTAAATATATTATTTGCCATATAGCGATTTGGGTTGAACAACAAACCTACAATTTAATCGGGATTTAAAAAAATGCACGGATTCGCCGGCTTTCCCCTTCCTGTTTTCCATTTACTTTGTGGCACCATGGAATTACTCATCATAGTGGTGTTTACACTGGGCTACCTGGCCATCACGCTGGAGCATCCGCTGAGGATCAACAAGTCGGCATCGGCCCTGCTCACCGGCGTCCTGGTATGGACCATCTGGATCCTGATGAGCCCGGGCGAGGCGGAAGCGGTGGATCTGGCCTTAAGCCATCATCTCAGCGCAGCGGCAGAAATCCTCTTTTTTCTGCTCGCCGCCATGACCATTGTGGAACTGATGGACGCGCACGATGGTTTCAGCATCATTACTTCGGCTATCCGGACCCGTGACAAGAGCCGCCTGCTTTGGATTATTTGTATTCTTTCCTTTTTTCTTTCGGCTGTTCTGGATAACCTGACCACCACCATCGTCATGGTATCGTTGGTGCGCAAGGTGTTACAAAAGCAGGAAGACCGGATGCTGTTTGCGGGCATGATTGTGATCTCCACCAATGCAGGGGGAGCCTGGTCCCCCATCGGTGACGTAACCACCACCATGCTCTGGATCGGCGGACAAATCAGCGCAGCCAATATTATCCAGACCGTGTTTCTGCCCTCCGTGGTTTGTATGGTGATCCCCTTGCTGGTAGCCAGCCGGCGCATGAAGGGTACCGTAGAGCCGGTGACGGAAAGCGGAGAACGCGTAACGATTGCCACCCAGAGGGAGCGCAACACGGTATTTATTTTCGGACTGGGCGCCTTGCTGTTTGTGCCGGTATTCAAAACGGTCACCCATCTGCCCCCCTTCATGGGCATACTTTTCGGACTGGGCGCGCTGTGGGCGGTCGTGGAATTCATTCACCGCCGCAAGCACGATGATCAGAAGGAATATTATTCCGTTTCACGGGCGTTGCAACGCATCGATACACAAAGCGTGTTGTTTTTTCTGGGGATATTGCTCGCGATCGGTGCCCTGGAAAGTACGCACTTGCTCGAACACCTTGCCAAATTGATGGACGAAAAAGTTGGTAACATCACGGCCATTGTTACGGGCATTGGCATTTTGTCGGCTATTGTCGATAACGTTCCCCTGGTGGCAGCCAGCATGGGTATGTATGATCTCACGCAGTATCCGATGGATGATTTTTTATGGGAGTACATGGCTTATTGCGCCGGTACCGGTGGCAGTATTTTGATCATCGGGTCCGCGGCCGGGGTGGCTGCCATGGGCATGGAGAAGATTTCTTTTTTATGGTATGTGCGCAGAATAAGTTTATATGCCCTGCTGGGCTATCTTGCCGGAGCCGCAGTGTATGTGTTCCTGCGCGGGTGATGGCTGCGGCAGTATGCCTGAATCGTTTTCCTATCGACCATTTGTGCTCGTGCGAAGGTGCATGGACTGAGCAGAAGG
>JAEUTF010000107.1 GCA_016788185.1 Bacteroidia bacterium
CGCAGCGCATGGATCTCCTGCAGGGCATCCTCCGGATTGCTTTGGGCAGGATCGCAGACGTACACCAGCACCGCGGCTTTTCCGGCCTGCTGCAGGGTGCGTTCCACGCCGAGCTGTTCAATGTGGTCACTGGTCTGGCGGAGACCGGCTGTGTCCATGAAACGGAAACGGATGCCGTCAATCACCAGGTGGTCTTCGATAACATCCCGGGTGGTGCCGGCGATGTCGCTGACAATGGCCCGCTCTTCGTTTAAGAGGGCGTTCAGCAGGGTGCTCTTGCCTACATTGGGTTTGCCGGCGATCAGCACAGGCACCCCGTTTTTCATGACATTGCCGGCCGCGAAACTCTGCTGCAGCCGGATGACTTCGCGTTGCAGCCCCTGCACCAGTCCGAGCAGTTGATCACGGTTGGCGAATTCCACATCTTCTTCGGCAAAGTCAAGTTCAAGTTCAAGCAGCGAGGCAAAGTCGATGAGTTGCCGGCGCAGGGCCTGCATGGTGTCGCTGTAGCCGCCTCGCAACTGTTGCAGGGCGGCCTGGTGGGCGCTGGCATGTTCAGAGGCGATAAGGTCCGCCACCGCTTCGGCCTGGCTTAGGTCCATTTTTCCGTTGAGAAAGGCCCGCAGGGTGAATTCTCCTGCTTCGGCCATCCTGGCTCCGCTGCGCTGGAGGATGCGGAGGATTTCCTGTTGTATGAAAACCGAGCCGTGGCAACTGATTTCAATGCTGTCTTCTCCTGTAAAGGAGTGCGGGGATCTGAAAACGCTGAGCAGCACTTCGTCGATAACACGAGCGTCCTCTACCACCTGTCCGTAATGCAAACTGTAAGGGCGTATGGTTTCAAAATTTTTCCGCTTACCCTGGCCTGTTCGGAAAACCTGTTGGGCGATCGCCAGCGATGCCGGTCCGGATACCCTGATCACGGCCAGCGCCGCGCTGCCCGGGGCGGTCGCCAGGGCGCAAATGGTGTCGCTGCGGGAAGGGAGGTGCATGGGGCAAAGTTACGATTTAAGGCGGCAAGCCTGTGTCTTCCCTTGCGCTCTCCGTGGATTGGATGGCCCCGGTATATTTTCCATCTTTGACGTCCTTTGCAGCAGCCTTCCCGCTACGGCTGAATTCGCCTCAGCGGGATTAAACCGGCAGACGCTGATCAGCGCAACAAGACCTTAACCCGATCACCGCATGTTCTTCCTCCTCTCAAAAATCCTCGACTTTTTTGTGACGCCGCTGGCCTGGGTGCTGATGACCTTTTTACTGTCCTTCCTGCTTAAAAACAATACCCTGAAAGCGCGCCTGAGGCTCAGCGCATTTTTTATCCTCCTGGTCTTCACCAATCCCTGGATCGTGACGGGGGTCATGTCAGCCTGGGAGGTGCCCGCGCGAAAGTCGGAAACAATTCCTGAACCCTACGACGTGGGCATCGTGCTCGGGGGCAGCATGCGGTATTATGATCCGGATCTGAACCGTGTGGTGTATTCTTCCAGCGTCGACCGGATCATCCAGGCCCTGCAACTGTACCACGATGGCAAAATCAGGAAAATACTGCTCTCCGGCGGGTCGGGATTTGTCAATTTTCAGGACTGGAAAGAGTCAGGACTCATTGCCGCTGTCTTGCTCAAGAGCGGTGTTCCTGAAAAGGACATTCTCCTCGAAAACCATTCGAGGAACACCTATGAAAATGCGGTGCAAACCAGCGCCCTGTTGCAAAACGGTCAGCAGGGAAAGCGCTTTCTGCTGATCACTTCCGCTTTTCACATGCGCCGGTCCCTGCTGTGTTTTGAAAAAAGCGGATTGAAGGTGGATCCCTTTTCGGTGGATACGCGTTCAGCTACCCACATACACACCCTCGACCGGATCATCCAGCCGGATGCCGAATGCCTGACACAGTGGGATCTGCTTCTTCACGAATGGATCGGCCTGCTGATGTATAAAATCATGGGCTATTGCTGAAAGAGTAGCTCAACTGCCGGAGCCTTGCTGCCGGATGACCTTCAACAGTGCAGCGATCCCGCTTTCAGCAAGGCAAAACGGGACCGCTACAAAAAGTTTTCTGCTTCTGGGATCAATAGATTTTCGCCGCCAGCCATCGCTCGGCATCAAGCGCAGCCATACAGCCGGATCCGGCTGCCGTCACCGCCTGCCTGTAGATATGATCCTGTACATCGCCGGCCGCAAAGACGCCGGGTGCACTGGTGTAGGTGGATCCAGCCCTGGTCAGGATGTAACCGCCTTCGTCCAGGTCGATATGGCCTTTGAAAATCTGCGTATTGGGCTCGTGACCGATGGCCACAAAAAAGCCTGTGACATCCAGTATTTTCTCTTCCCGGGTTTGGTTGTTTACGACTTTTACGCCGTTCACTCCCTTGTCGCCTAAAATCTCCAGGGTTTCGGTATGGTAGAGGATCTCGATGTTGGCGGTATTCTCCACCCGGTGCTGCATGGCTTTGGAGGCACGCATTTCACCTTTGCGTACGATCATGTACACTTTCCGGCACAACTTGGCCAGATAGGAAGCTTCCTCGGTGGCGGTATCACCGGCGCCGACGATGGCCACGTCCTGCCCGCGAAAGAAAAATCCGTCGCACACCGCACAGGCGCTCACCCCAAAACCGTTCAGCCTTTTCTCGGAGTCAAGGCCGAGCCATTTCGCACTCGCACCCGTAGCGATGATCACCGCATCGGCTTCCACCGTATGGTTTTCATCAATGACCACCTTTTTGATGTCAGCACTGAAATCCACAGCGGTCGCATAGCCAAAGCGGATGTCGGCTCCAAAGCGCCTGGCTTGTTTTTCAAAGTCGGTCATCATTTCAGGTCCCTGGATGCCATCCGGATAACCCGGGTAGTTCTCCACTTCCGTGGTAATGGTGAGCTGGCCTCCCGGCTGTAAACCCTGGTAAAGTACCGGTTTGAGATCGGCGCGGGCGGCATAAATGGCGGCGGTATATCCTGCAGGTCCTGATCCGATGATCAGGAGGTGAACGCGTTCTGTAGTCATGGTAATTTCAAATGGAGGTGCAAAGGTAATAGGCTTCGGGGACTTTTAAGTGACACGTGTTACATTGCTTCCTGGCGCTGTCTGATCAGTGGACGAAGGGGGAAAGGGCTTTCCCTTTGGTGGTTTTGGCAAGAAAATAAAGTAGAGCCCGCCAGGGAAAAGGGATGAAGGTATGAGAGAAAAAAGCGCTTTTGCCGATGCTGCCCGGCTCCGGTTCGATCCGGCGAAGGCAGACGGAAAAAACAGACGTTTAACCCAGTAAATCGGAAATGATCGTTTCCACGCTGATCCCTTCGGCTTCGGCTTTAAAATTCTTCACCACGCGGTGGCGCAGGATCGCCGGAGCAATCGCTTTCACATCTTCAATGTCGGGTGAATATTTCCCGTTTAACACCGCATTGCATTTGGCACCGATCACCAGGAATTGTGAGGCACGCGGACCCGCGCCCCAGCTGAGGTACTCGTTGGTAACAGCCGCCGCATGGGCGGTATTGGGTCGTGTCCGGGAGGCCAGGTTCACCGCAAAATGCAACACATTGTCGGGAACAGGA
>JAEUTF010000111.1 GCA_016788185.1 Bacteroidia bacterium
GAGGAACTGATGGTTCCGCTGCCGGCACCCGAGCCACTGCCTCCCAGGTCCATCCATGTACCGGAACCGTTGTCGTGAACGAGGCGAAGATTGGCAGCATCGGTAACGCCATCGTCACTATCGTAGGCGATGGTGCTGCTCAGTGCCGTCAGATTGGCGGCTCCGCTCCTGCTCACCGCATAATAACGCATGGCCGACACCCTGTCAATGGATCCCGGCAAGGAATAACCGAAATTTCGGGGTGAAGCATTAATTAATTCAACTGTGTAAACGGCCTGGGCGGCGCTGCTCTGTGTCAGATTCAGGCTGAAGGGACGGAAAGCTCCGTCTTTACCAATTGGAAAATCAAGCGTGCTGGTTCCGGCTGCCGCCAGGTTCCTGATCAGCGGACCATCTACATAGGAAGAGGCACTTCCACCGCTGATGGTTCCCGTCGACGCGATGGTTAAGGCATCGGACGAAGTGGAATAGAGTATCCCGTTGCTGAGGCTAAGGGTACCGTTCACCGTCAGGTCGATCCCAAGCGTGCTGCCGATGCTGTTATCAATTTCCAGATGATACAGCTCAAGGGTGCCTGTGCCGGCAATCTGCTGCCCCTCGCCGCCCTGCAGGACCAGGGTGGAACTGCGACTGTTCAATATGCCATCACAAAACAGGCTGTTGATGCCGTCGTAATTGCCGGTAAGGATGACCATTCTGCTATCGCCGGTGGTACCGGAAACAGAGCGTACATCAAATGTTTTACCGGGCTCTATGTGGATGCTGATGGCCTTGATATCATCGGTAGAAGATGCTGAGGGTTGCAAGGTGGCTGCATTGGCGACCGGACCGGAGACCAGCAGGTTTGGCAGCGACACATTGCTGTGGGGTTTAAAGGTGTAAATGAGATTGGAGCCGCTTGAGTTGTCGCCGAACTGAATAAATCCTCCGGTAGACGTTACGGTGCCGCTGTTACCGCATACTACAAAATCAGTGACGGAACTGCCGGTGGAATTCGGCTTGGCCAGGGTAATCGTTCCATCGGTAAACGTGGCGGTGCTTCCCGCCACATCATTCACGTGAAAAACGGTTTCCGCTGTTCCTGTAGTTCCGGTATTGAGTTTCAGATTGCCATTGCTCATGGAAAAGATGAAGGGTGAGGTGGGAGCGCCTGATTTATGAGTGATTCCGCCGTACACTTCCACCGTTCCGCCCTGGATGTCCATCCGGGGAACAAACGATACCAGACGTTCATAGCGCAAACCACCGTTACCCGTTGAAGCACCGATGCGGAGCGTGCCGCCGTTCACAGTAATGCTGCCATGCAGGTTGACAAGGTCTTGTGCCGGTGACAGATGGAGGATCCCCTGGTTCACCCGGATCACCCCATCGGCGGGAATGGTGAAGGCTGCACCACCGCTATTGACCTCATAGGTACTGCTGTTGTTGTGGTAATACGTACCGTAGGTGAGTACAAGATCACGGATACCCGATTCGAAGGTCGTACTCTGCACTTCCACGAGGTAGCTGGTGGCCGTACTCTTCTGTACCGTTACCGTATTCAAGGCAAAACTACCTGAACCGCTGACTACCGAATGGGCTGACCGGTAAAAAACCAGGTTCACCACATCGTTGGCATCGGAGTAAAAAGAAATGCTGCCGCTATTGGAGATATTGTTTCCCACCTGAAGGGTGTGCGTACGCGTACTGTTTCCGGTATACCTGAAGATGGCACCGGGGTTCACCGTGAGGTTATTGATGACGGTACAGGTATAAGCACCCGCATCCGAATATTCCAGTATGCCGGAACTCCCCTGACCGATGATCAGGTAACTGGTGGTACAGGCCACATTGATGACAATGGTATATCCATCACCGATATAGGCATAATCACCCGACTTCGGAAAGGTGCCGGTATTGGTGCCCATCCCATAGCCGCTGGTGGACCATGAAGCGGCGTCGTTCCAGTTCCCTCCTGAAGTATTGCTGTAGTAAACGACCGCCCGGCTTTCGGCCCCGGCCAGCAGGAACAGGAAGAACAATGATCTGATCATAGATTTCATGATGACATTTTTCCCGGAAGGCTCTAAAAGCATTCCAAGCTGATGCCGGAGCCCATGCAATTCCATGACGAAACTTACACGGACAAAAGTGGTTCAGCCGTCGACCTGATGCCTCAATGTCCTCTGTAGAAAAGAAATGAGGACGGCTGCTGCTTGCAAAACGGAGAAAACCTTACAAAGTGGCCAGGCGATCCAGTACCGTTTGGATCAGCCGGTGCATGGCTGCATCCGCATCGTTGGAGTACTGCTGCGCGATGCGGTTGGCTACGATGACGTTCACCGAACAGCAATGGTGACCCAGCAAAGACGCTAATCCATACATGGCTCCGGTCTCCATTTCAAAATTGGTGATCCGGTGATCCCCATAACGAAAGGAACTCAGCTTATCTATCATATCCGGCCGGGAGGGTTCCAGGCGCAGCTGACGCATCTGCGGTCCGTAAAATCCGGAACAGGACGCTGTGATACCGCTGAACATGTCTTTGGATAACAATTCAAACAGGACCGGAGAAGCCCCTGAAATATAGCTCTGAGGCAGGATCCCCTGGTTGGGATAGTGTTTTCTGAACGCCTGGATCACCTGCTCCTCCTCCCCCGTATTCTGAAGTTTATAAAAGTTAAGGAGGCCGTCAAGACCAAGGCCAAAACTGGAACATACAAACTGATCAACAGGGATATCGGCCTGCAAGGATCCGGAGGTACCTATACGGACCAGGTACAGCCTGCTCAGCTCCTTTTTGATGGTGCGGCTGGGGAGATCAATGTTCACCAAAGCATCTAACTCATTGTAAACTATATCGATATTGTCGGTTCCGATGCCTGTGGAGAGTACCGTAATGGCTTTGCCCTTGTAGGTCCCGGTGTGCGTCACAAACTCTCTTTTCTGTTTTTTTACATCGATCTTATCAAAATACGCGCTAACCATGGCAACACGGTCAGGATCACCCACGTTAATGACCACAGGCGCCAATTCCCAGGGCTGCAGGTTGAGGTGATAAACGCTACCGTCCTTATTTAAAATTAGTTCAGATTCAGGTATTTGTGACATATCCTTTAATCAAATAATTTTGCAATGAACAAATATAAACTAAACCCCCAGAGATGAGTAACGAGAAGCAACATATTGTGGTACCCATTGACTTCAGCGAACAATCAAAGATTGCACTCAGCCAGACCTATAACCTGGCAAGAATGACCAAAGCCGATATTACTCTCTTACACGTTATTGACGAGGCCCTCTTTTCATCCGTCCTCCATATGTTTTCTGGCAGTGAAAACCAGGAAGAACTGCTCCGCGCCGGCATCCAGGTGAAGTTGAATGAACTCGCCAACGATGCGCGGGCCAAATCGGGGCTTAGCTTTCACACCCGCATTGAAAAAGGTAAAATTTACGATGTGGTTTCATCCGTGGCGGAGGAATTAAATGCCTCCTTCATCGTGATGGGCACCTCCGGCGAAACCTCACTCAAGAAAAAGTTTATCGGTTCAAATGCCGTCAGGGTCATCAGCGATGCGAACTGCCCCGTGATCACGATCAAAGGGAAGCAGCACCGGTCAGGATGTAATACAATTGTACTACCTTTAGACCTGTCAAAGGAGACGAAAGAAAAGGTAGTGAAGTGCATTGAAATCGCCCGCTTCTTCGGATCTACCGTAAAGGTGATGTCGGTGGTGGATACAGGCGATGAATTCCTGGTCAATAAACTCGAAAGACAGATGGAACAGGTGGTGGAATTCATTACGGGTCATGCCATCAACTGCACCGGAGAATTTTACAAACACAAGGATATATCAGAGGGTGTTCTGGAGTATTCCAAAAAGGTGAATGCCGATCTGATCATCATCATGACTCAAAAAGAGCTGGAATGGACTGAATATTTTATCGGAACCGAATCCCAGCAAATCATTAATAATTCCGAAGTGCCGGTGTGCAGCATCCGCCCCATCCAACGAAAAGATACTACAGAATTTGTCATCACCTAGAAAATTTACACCATGCAAAAAGATCTTAACATCAGAAGAATCCTCATCCCCTTCGACTTTTCGGAAACTGCCGCATTAAGCCTTGAACATGCCATTTTCATGGCCAAATTGCTGAAAGCCGAACTGTATCTTCTGCACATAGTGGAAACCACCACCTTTCCGAGTTCCATCTCCCATGCTTTTTCAGGATTTGAGAAAAAAGTGGAAGAAGCTTCCAACGAAAAGCTGAAGGAACTGGCGGATAGCCTTCACCGTGAACACGGTATCCAGGTGCATATCCTCACCGAAGTAGGTAAAATCTACAAAAAGATTGTTCATACGGCCAAACAGGCCCACATCGATCTGATCATCATGGGAACGCATGGAGCAGGTGGTCACAGCTACATCATCGGCAGCAATACCACCCGCGTGGTGCAGGAAGCTCCCTGCCCCGTCATTTCCGTACAGACCCATGCCAAGAAAATCGGATTCACGAAAATCGCCCTACCGATCGATGATTCCGCCGAATCACGTCAGAAAGTGAATTTTGCCCTGGAAATTGCCCGGCACTACAATTCCAATGTGGTGGTCATCGGCCTGATGCGCAACGGCAACGAAGATTATCAGCGAAAATTCAAAATTAAAATTGAACAGGTGGAGGAATTCCTGATCAATCACGGCGTGGATGCCACCTCCATTTACAAGCAGGGAGATGACCTCGCCAAGAGCACCCTCAGTTCCTCTACAGAAATTGATGCCGACCTCGTGGTCATCATGACCGAACAGGAACCCAGCATCACGGGACTCCTCATGGGTTCTTATGCCACCAAAATCATCAACGGCTCCAAAATTCCTGTGATGACCATCCGTCCTGCCGAAATTGACCCGGAACGTATTACCGTTTCTTTTTAAATAAAATGATCTGTTTAAAACATCGGTCTGTACAGGCCGATGTTTTATTTTTATAGCATGAGCCTGATCCACCAGATATTAACACAGTACTGGGGCTACAACCATTTCAGGCCTTTGCAGGAGGATATCATCCGTTCGGTGATGTCAGGCCGCGATACCCTGGCCTTGTTGCCAACCGGCGGTGGCAAATCCGTTTGTTTCCAGGTGCCTGCCCTGGCCCAGGAGGGTTTATGCCTGGTGATCTCTCCTCTGATAGCGCTGATGCGGGACCAGGAAGAGGAACTGAAATCAAAGGGCATACGGGCCGTCGCGATCACGAGTGGCATGAAAAGGAGCGAAGTGGAGATTGCACTCAACAACTGCATTTACGGCGATTATAAATTTTTGTACGTATCTCCCGAGCGCCTGGCCTCGGCGCTTTTCAGGGAGTCGCTGCTGCAAATGAAACTGAACCTGATTGCCGTGGACGAGGCGCACTGCATATCACAATGGGGCTACGACTTCAGGCCCCCCTACCTCCAGATCGCGGAAATCAGACAATCCTTTCCGTCGGTTCCGGTTCTGGCACTAACGGCTTCGGCTACCCCCGAGGTGCAGCAGGATATCTGTGAAAAACTCCACTTTCGCGACGGAGCGGTGTATACCAAAAGTTTTGCCCGACCCAACCTTAGCTACATCGTCCGGAAAACGGAGAACAAAACTGCACATATGTTAAAAGTGCTGCAGAGCATTCCGGGCACCTCCATTGTGTATGTGCGCAACCGCAGAAAGACAAAAGAAATCGCCGATGAACTGAGGAGAAACAGGATCAGCGCCGATTATTACCATGCAGGCCTCGATCAGCAGACCCGGTACGAACGACAGGAACGCTGGATGCAGAGTAAAACGAGGGTCATCGTCGCCACCAACGCCTTTGGCATGGGCATCAACAAACCGGATGTCAGGAGTGTGATTCACATGGACCTGCCGGATGATCTGGAAAGTTACTATCAGGAAGCGGGACGGGGCGGACGGGATGAAAAAGCCTCCTACGCCGTGGTGCTTTACGATGAAGCCGACCTCATGGAACTCGATGGCCGCAAAACCAAGGCCTTCCCCTCACGCGATGAAATACGGGGCGTTTACAATGCGCTCTGCAATTACCTGCAGATACCGCTGGATACAGGATTCCAGGTGACCTATGACTTTGAACTCACTGGCTTTTGCGCCCACTATTCCTTCAACACGCTTTCAACATTGAATTGTCTGCGGCTGCTGGAGATGGCGGGATACATCAGCATGAACGATGCAATCTATCTTCCCGGCCGCTTGCGCATCCTGGTATCTTCGATGGATCTTTATACTTTTCAGGTGGAACATCCCAAATTTGATCCGCTCATCAAGGGTATTCTGCGCAGCTATGCAGGCCTCTTTGACGACTATGTCCGTTTCAGTGAGGCGGAACTGGCCAGAAGAGTGAACACCAGTGTTGAAACGCTTCAGGCCGAACTCCTTTACCTTACCAAACTGGAAATCCTTGATTTCATCCCTGCCAGTGAAAAGCCCAGCATCACCTTTACCCATGAACGGGTGCGCGAAAGCGATCTTATGATTCCCAAAGCCATGCTGGAAGAAAGAAAGACACGCTTTGTGCTGCGCGCTGAAGCCTTCCGTCATTTTCTCACCAACCCGCACGAATGCCGAAGCGTGATGCTGCTCGCCTACTTTGGTGAAAGCCAATTGGTGCGCTGCGGCACCTGCGATTTTTGCAGGGAAAGAAATAAACTGGAGATCAACGACCTCGAATTTGAGGAGCTGGCCCAGGAGATCAGGGTAGCGCTGTCTACGGCACCACTGGCACCGGAACAACTGGCCGAATCACTTCCCGGCATTCCGCACGACCGCTTGCAGGCTATTCTCAAATGGTTGCTCGACACCGGTGAACTGGGCACGGATGCCATCGGACATTTGTACCTGAAGCAGGATTAACATGAAACTGGATCCCTCCTTTTACCTGCGGAACAATGTACTGAAAATCGCCCGTGAGCTCTTGGGCAAAGTCATAGTCACCGATATAGAAGGGGAACGGTGCAGCGGTATCATCACCGAAACGGAGGCTTATGCCGGTATTGACGATAAAGCTTCTCATGCCTTTGGTGGACGACGCACGGCCCGAACTGAAATCATGTACCGGGTTGGCGGCACAGCCTACGTGTACCGTTGCTACGGCATTCACGATCTTTTTAATGTCGTGAGTAACCGGGCGGAAATCCCCCATGCCGTATTGATCCGTGCCATCCATCCCCTGGAAGGCATCCGGATCATGGAGCAACGCCGCAAGAAGAAGCTGGAAAGTTCAGGTTTCAGCAGCGGACCGGGAACCTTAAGTCAGGCGTTGGGCATATCGCTGAAGCACACCGGACTTTCGCTTCATGAGAACACGATCTGGATCGAGGACCGGAACATTCGCATACCGGGTAAGATGGTGGAGATCACCGGCAGGATTGGGGTGGAGTATGCGGGCGAAGATGCTGCTCTCCCCTACCGCTTTCTGATCAGAAAAAAGGAACTTGCCTCCCTCCTGCTGTAAAACAAAGGCTTAAAATTCTATTTTCACTAGTTTTGAGAATTGCCTGCCCGACATGGAACTCTTTCACTTCGACTTTCTGAGTGTGCGCCTTCTGGATATCCTCGATATCCTGCTGGTGGGATTCCTGCTGTATAAAATTTATCAACTCCTCAAGGGCGGTGCCGCGATGAGCATCTTCATCGGCATCATCGCCATTTATGTGTTATGGTGGCTTTTTGTAAAAATCCTCGACATGCAATTGCTGGGCGCCTTGCTGGGACAGTTCATGAGCGTAGGTGTACTGGCCCTCATCATCGTCTTTCAGCAGGAAGTACGGAGATTTCTGTTGCTTCTGGGCAGCAACAGCTTCACCGGCAAGGGAAGCATCACGCGTAAAATACTGCCCTGGAACTGGCAAGCTACACCCGTCACCCCACCCAACCTTGCGCCGGTCATCAAAGCCTGCTCTTCCATGGCGAAGAACAAAACAGGAGCCATCATTGTACTGGCGCGATCCTCTGATCTGAAATTTTATGAAAGTACCGGTGACCTGATGGATGCGGATGTCTCCAAGCGTTTACTGGAGAGTATTTTTTTTAAGAACAGTCCGCTGCACGACGGCGCAGTGATCATCGAAAACAATAAAATAAAGGCAGCGCGTTGCGTACTGCCGGTCACTGAAAACACCGACCTCCCGGCCCATTATGGCATGCGTCACCGTGCCGCCCTCGGTATTACCGAACAAAGTGATGCCATCTCCATCATCGTTTCAGAAGAAACCGGTTCCATTTCAATGGCGGTTGACGGTAAAATCAACTACAACATCAGCGCCGAGGAACTGGAAAAACTGCTGATTAAGGAGCTGTAACAAATTCCGGTTTTGTTTACGCCATCAGGCAGGAAGTTGAAAACGGACTTTTCTTATCTGCCGGCCTTCACCTGTTCGTATTGCTGAAGATAGCGTGTGGCCATGGCTTCATTGCCCTTGTTCCTCCAGGTGATGCCCATAAAATAATAGGCCTGGGCCAGCGATGGATCCGCGGCAATGGCTTTTTCCAGATACAACAGGGCCTGATCGAACTGAGCGCTGACCCCGTAACAGGAACCGATGTTCATATACGCTTCAGCATAATCGGGTTTATACTTCACCGCTTCCAGGTAACGTTGCAAAGCCTTGTCGTATTCCTTCATGTCGAAATACACCGATCCGGAATTGTTGAGCGTTACCGGATCATAGGGATTGTATTTCATCGCCTGATCGTAATACGACAGGGATTCCTGGTATTGCTTGACCCGGTATGCGGCAACGCCCAGTTGGGTCCAGGCATCCGCAAAGGCCGGGTAAAGCTGAACAGATTTTTTAAGGTGCATCACCCCGGCATTGAACGCACTGTCCTGTGAGGATTTTGGCAGGGTCTCAAGATACTCCGGCTTCACAAGGTACAGGCCGTTGTAATAATGTACCCGGGCGCTGTTGGGGGCAGAAATCAGTCCGGAGGGATACAGGGTTTCATTGTTTCTCCAAACCCGATTGCGCTGAATGGTCAGAAACAGGAAAGTCACCATGATCAATCCCGATACGGCCATGAGCGGCTTGCCGGGCCTTGCACCTTCTGTTTTCCCGGAAGAAGAAAAATCAACCGCGAGGATAGCGAACAGCAAGGCCACGCCGAAAGAAGGTGCATACATCAGTCGCTCTCCGTAATGTGTACCGATCATCATGAAGATGTTGGAGGATACACTCACCGTGATAAAGAAAAAAAGCAGCGCAAAACTGTACGGCCTGCGTTCTCTGAGTCCGCGCAAGGCCAGCAACAGCGCCGCCAGCAGCACGGTTGCCGATACCAGAAAGGTCCAGTGACTTACCGGAACTGCTCCGACCTGCGGATAGGACAGATCGAAACTCAGTTGAAGGGGAAGCAGCAGTTTGTAAACATACAGGCCCAGCATGGCTACCGCCCCTGAAAATCGGGTAAGGGGATCTTTCGCCGACATCAGGGCATTGTCGGCTACGGAAGGCGGTGCACTCTCAAACATGCCGCTGCTCTGCAAAACCTGGTGCCGGATCAGCAAAAAGACCACCACCGGAATCAACATGATTGGAAATCCCCTGAACGAGGCCCCGGGTTCTTTCTTCAGTATAAAATAAGCCAGCAGCGGGAACAGCGGAAGGAAGGTAATGGAACTTTCCTTGCAGAGAAAAGCCAGGAAATACAGGAGGGCGGCCAGCAGCAGCATACTGCGCTTTCCGCTCCTGTTGTATTGCAGGTACAGGTGCAGGCTGCTCATGCAAAACAGAAAGGCCAGTATTTCGTCGAGGCTTTTGATGTTGGCCACCACCTCCGTGTGTATGGGATGTACCGCAAAGAGAGAGGCGGCCAACAAGGCCACCTGCTTATGGGCTGGCCACCAGGACGAAATAAAGCGGTACAGAAGGAAACAGCTCAGTGAAAAAAGCATCACATTGAGCCAGTGCCCGGGAACGGCATTGTCGGGCCACAGATCCCAGAAAACGGCAAAGACCGCCTTGGGTAAAGGCCGGTACAGTTCATCCGAAATCAGGATGTAGCCATAACGGTAGGATGTACGGAAAATCTCGCCCAGCGCGGCCAGCCCTTTCTGCGTACTGGTGTTTTCCAGGATGGCGGCATAATCATCCAGCGCGAAGCTAAAGCCCAGGGTGTTGGCATAAGCGATGAAGCCCAGCAGGGCCGGGAACCAGGCCCACCAGGCGGGCACCTCCTGCGATTTCAGGTCGGTGGCCATCGCTGCTTTTGCCTGAGCAGCGGCTGCAAACTTTTCTTTCTTACCGGGCTTTTGCCTTGACATAGCCTGTATCTTTTATTGGCCGGCGACGCTGTCGCTGATCATGCCGGCATTTTGCTTTTCGAAGAGTTCAATCAGGGCCTCCGGACTCAGGCTCAGCTGCTGCAGGAGCACCCGGGCGTCATCGGCCAGTTCATGCTTCGGATACTGGTCGAGGAAGCGGGTATAATACTGCCGGGCCATGACCGTATCACGTTTGTGGTTATCCGAAACAAAACCCTGCAGGAAAAGGGCGGATGCAATCTTGTTGTAATTGGGATAGCGCTGCACCCTGCCGAACAGCTCAATGGCCCGGTCGAACTGGCCGGTGGCTACCGATAACTCGCCCGCCTTAAAGAGATACGATGGTGACAGGGTATCGTCCTGGTAGGCATCGGCGTAGCTGAGGTAGAGGACCACCAGGCTGTCGGCTTTGCCGTAATCCGGAACAGGCACCGAATCCAGGCGCAGCAAGGATTCGGCGGCTTCAATCTTTTTCCGGAGTCCTTCCTGTGGACGCACACAGGCCATCAGGAAGGTCAACGAAATCAAGAGTACTAAACTGAGTGAACGCATACAATCTGTTTTTATCTGAAGGGTGATCCGGGTTCCTTGGCCATGTGCCGGTAAACGAGTTGATCGCTGTAGCCCGGGAAGAATTTATTCAGGAAGAGGAGCACTTTGCCGTTGAAGGTCAGCACCAGGTCGCGCCGGCGCAGGCG
Source organism: Bacteroidia bacterium (assembly GCA_016788185.1). GTDB lineage: Bacteria > Bacteroidota > Bacteroidia > AKYH767-A > OLB10 > JAJTFW01. The sequence goes on from JAEUTF010000111.1 coordinate 10,992, forward strand.
AACGGCCTTCAGGATGTGTCGGGCCACCACTTCGGCCGGCATCATTTTATTTTCCTCCCGCGGACTCTCTCCCTGACGGCTGCCGTCGGCAGCCAGTGCGGTACTACGTATCTCTGACGCCGTGAAGCCCGGACAAGCCACCAGCACATGCAATCCTTTTTTAAGGTTTTCGGTACGCAACGTCTCCAGAAATCCTTCCATGGCAAACTTGGAAGCCGAATACCCGCTGCGCCCTGGAAGGCCCTTTTTTCCGGCAATGCTGGAAATACCCACCACACTGCCGCCGGAATGAAGCAGATGCGGCAAGGCGTATTTGGTACAATACACGGTACCCCAGAAATTGGTGTCCATCAGCTTTCTCAAAACATCCAGGTTCGTCTCCTCAAACAGCGCCCGCATCGACAGGCCGGCATTGTTGATGAGCACATCAATGCGCCCGTATTTTTGCAGGCAGGCTTCCACCAGGCGCCGGCAATCCTCTTCCTGGCTGACATCCCCGCTTACGGCCAGGACATCGTGTCCCTGAGCCTGCATCAAAGTCGATAATTCTTCCAGCTTCTCCATGCGCCGGCCACTGATCACCACCATATAGCCGGCTTCGCCGAAGGCCAGGGCGCAGGCCCGGCCGATGCCGCTTCCTCCTCCGGTAATGATGACGACTTTGTTTTGCACCCTGCAAATCTAAAGAAAGGAATCAATGGCCGATCCGCATGACCCAGTAGCCGCCAATGGGCGAAGCCATTAGATTTGCAAAAATTAGCGCATGAAGCTCACTGAAGTCAAATCCCCGGCACAGGTGGATATTTTTCACAGGGTACCGTTCCGGATTTACAAAGATGACCCGAATTGGGTACCGCATCTCCGGCAGGACATCGATAAGCTTTTCGACCCGCAGAAGAATAAATTGTACAAAGAGGGGGCGGAAGCCATCCGCTGGATCCTGTACAACGATGCGCAGGAAGCCATTGGCCGCATCGCCGCTTTCATCAATCCTAAAACGGTAAGCACCACCCGCTTCAAAACCGGAGGGCTTGGATTTTTCGAGTGCAGCCATGATCTGCAGGCCGCCACGGTGCTATTTGATGCTGCCCGCGACTGGCTCCGGGAAAGGGGCATGGAAGCCATGGAGGGGCCGGTTAATTTCGGCGACCGCAACCAATTCTGGGGTTGCCAGGTCAGCAATTGGGAAGAGCCGCCGATCTATCCCATGAACTACAATCCCCCCTATTACCAGCAGCTCTTCGAAGACTATGGCTTCGGCATTTATTTTAAACAGTTTTTATACTGGAGGAATTTGCAGGATCCGGCACAAGCCATTTTCCACCGTAAATACACCCAGCTGAAAGGCGATCCCGATTTCGATGTCAGAAATGCCAAAGGGATGAAGCTCAACAAGATGGCAGAGAATTTCCGCATTGTTTACAATGCCGCCTGGGGCGGACATTCTCATTTTAAGGAAATGAGCGAGGCGGCGACTCAAAAATTGTTCAGGGCCCTCTCGCCGGCCATCGACCGGCACATTGTCATTTTTGCTTATTACAAAGGGCAGCCCATTGGATTTTACATCAGCATTCCGGAACTCAACCAGATTTTCAGATACGTGCAGGGCAACCTGAACTGGCTGGGAAAGCTCAAGTTTCTCTACCACAAAATCAGGAAAACCCCGACCCGTATGACCGGACTCGTTTTTGGCGTGGTCAGGGAATGGCAAGGCAAGGGCGTGGAGGCCGCGCTGATTGTGTACGGCGAAAAAACCATCATACCGGCCGGGGTGTATAAGGACACCGTCCTCACCTGGATCGGCGATTTCAACCCGAAAATGATCAAAGTGGCCGAGAACCTCGATACACGCCTCTGGCGCACCCTGCATACCTATCGCTACCAGTTCGACCGCAGTTTGCCTTTTGAACGGGCCGCCATCGTGGAGTAATGAACTAATTGATTAATTATCAAAAATTTAATTCCTGTTCAAAAAATACTTCCGCTTTTCTTGTCCGATTGAAGGCTGAAAGACTATTTTTGCAGCCCCGTACCACCAAAAGCGGGAATAGCCGATTCCGTAGCTCAGTTGGTAGAGCAATACACTTTTAATGTATGGGTCCTGGGTTCGAGTCCCAGCGGGATCACTGATAAATGAAAAGCAAGGCCTTCGTAAGAAGGCCTTTTTGTTTTCTAAATGGATCGGATGATCCCGACCTGACAAGGCGGGATCAATTTCGGCAGTAAGACTTTGAGTGCTTGACTATCTCTATAACTACCCCGAAAATCCTGGCAATTTACGAGGTGTGCACAAGCCTTTTAATTCAAATCATACACCACGGGTGAAAAATCAGCGGCCGCCGGCTTTTTCGCTTTGGGTACACTGAAGCGGAAGGTGGCGCCCGAGCCCATCTCCGACTCCACGCGGATGGAGCCGCCTTTGTTTTCAATGATTTTGCGGG
>JAEUTF010000235.1 GCA_016788185.1 Bacteroidia bacterium
TGGCTACCAACGTCGATGTATAACCGAATAAACGGACAATTGGGGTGACACAATCAGCTCCTTTGAATTACCTTTGAAGGTTGTGGAATGAAAAATAAACCAATGATATGCTGAATCCTGTCCTGCTTCCCTTTCCGGTGAAGGAAACGGAGCGCTTGCTCCTGAGAAGAATTGACCGGGCCGATGCCCCGGAGATGTTTTTCCTGCGCTCGGATCCTGAGGTGAACAGGTATTCTCTGCGTCCCCTGGCCACCTCCATGCAGCAGGCGGAGGATTTTATTCAGCTGGTGGAGGCTTTGCTCCGGAACAACGAAGGGATTACCTGGGTGATGGCGCTGAAGGAAGCCCCGGGAACTATGATCGGAAACATCGGCATTTGGCGTCTGATAAAGGAACATTACCGGGGGGAACTGGGGTATGTGATGCATACCGCCTTTCACGGGAAAGGGTACATGAGTGAAGCCCTGCGTGAGGTGCTGAATTACGGTTTTGGTACGCTCGAGTTGCACAGCCTGGAAGCGAGTGTGAGCCCTGAAAATCTTCCTTCCATCCGTCTGCTCGAACGAAATGGTTTCACAAGGGAGGCTTTTTTCCGGGAAAATTATTTTGCGCACGGTCGGTTTTACGATACCGCGGTTTATTCCATGCTTGCGAAAGAGTGGAAGCATCCTTGAACGGGGTGCCTGGTGCCGGCCGGCCGGTGAACATTTAAGTTCTATTTTCGTAAGCGGAAACAAAAATGTCGAAAGGCAGAAAAAGCAACCTTCTGAACAGCCTCGCCTCTAAAGGGGAGGAAGCATACCGGCTCCTTACCGCCGGCCGTCGCGTCCTGCCGGGATACCTCATCATCGGCGCGGCCAAATGCGGCACCACCTCTTTGTACAATTACCTGGTTCAGCACCCCGCCGTATTCCCCTGTTTTAAAAAGGAAGTGCATTACTTTGACTATTATCATCGCAAGGGGGAGAAATGGTACCGCTCGCATTTTCCGCTGGCCGCCGAAGTAAAGAAAAGAGAAGCAGCAGCAGGGCAGACTTGCGTGACGGGCGAATCTTCGCCTTACTACCTCGCGCATCCGCTATCTCCCCAACGGGTAAAGGCTCTGCTTCCCGAAGTCAGAATGATCTGCATGCTGCGGAACCCGGTCGACCGGGCCATCTCCAGTTATTACAACCAGGTACGGCTGGGCATCGAGCCTTTGAAGGATTTTGAAACAGCCATTGAAAGGGAAGAGGAGCGCATCCGCGGGCACGAAGAACGTTTGCGGAGTGACCCGTCCTATTCCAGTTTTGCGCACAAGTATTTTTCGTATGTGCGTCGCGGTTGTTATGCCGGTCAGCTGGAAAACTGGTACCGTCATTTTCCGAAAGAGCAGATCCTCGTGATCCAGAGTGAATCTTTTTATGCGGATCCGGCCCCTTATTTCCGTGCCGTGGTAAAGTTCATCGGACTGAATGCCTGGGAGCCTCCGGTGTACAAGGTTTTCAATGCCGGCGGTGAATATGAAAAGATGCCGGAGGACCTGCGTCGCCGGTTGCTGGATTTTTACCGGCCGCACAACGAGCGTTTATTTCAGCTTACCGGTCAGCATTTCGAAGGCTGGGACCAATGAAGTACATCCGCGCGCGAGTGCACTAGCGTTTGATCATCAGCCTGCCCGCATATTTTCTCAACTTGCTGTGGATGTTTACCAGGTAGATCCCCGGGGCAAGATCGGTCGCCTGAATTTCCGTTTCGCCGGAGGGATGCAAGGTTTTTCTGCCCACCACTTGTCCGTTGATCCGGCTGATCAGGAGTTCGCCGTGTGGCCCCTGATCCAGGGGGTGACGGACCGTAAAAAGTCCCCGGTTGGGATTGGGGAAAAGCCGGAATTCTTCAGGATCAAATTCCGCTGAGGCAAGACCGGTGCTGCCGAGCTGGTGTCCCAAACTGTCCGTTTTAATGAGGTACGTGGTGCCATTCGGCTGGTTAGTGTAATCGTTGGCGCCGATGATGAAGCCGCCGTCCGCGCAGAGATCAAGCGACAGGGCCGCTTCCGCGTTTCCCGTTCCGTATTTTTTGGTCCATAGCGTATCTCCGCTATCGTTAGTACGGATGAGGAATACATCCAGGTTGTTGTTCAGTGTGTCGAGGTGGCTTCCTGCCAGCAGATAGCCGCCGCCCGGAATCTGCTTCAGGGGAAGCTCATTGATCAGCCCTGAGTTTCCGTAGTAATATTTTGTCCAGAGACTGTCGCCTGCCGCGTTTGTTTTCAGTAGAAAAGTTTGTTGGTAGCCCAGGGAAGGATCGTAGGCCTGCCCGCTGATGATGAAACCACTGTCGGATGTTTGCTGAATGGCATGCGCTATATCCTCGTGCAGCAGATCGTAGCTTTTGGTCCAAAGGGTATCTCCGTAGGCATTGGTCCTGATGAGAAAAACATTGGTGGCTCCGGTCGGAAGCGAAACATTGTGAAAGCCGGTCAGGGCAAAGCCGTTGTCATTCGTTCCGGTCATGCCCATGCCATTGGCATAGATCGGGTAGGCATAGGTTTTTGTGGTCAGGTAAACGCCATTGCTCAAGGCCACACTGAGATAGGGCAGGTAAGATAGAGCGGGGCCGCCCTGTCCGTACAGGCCATAAAGGGAGCCTTGAGCGGTGGAGGCTATTTCATGGCAGTAACTGTTGGTTCCGCCTGGTGGAAGTTTGCGGGTCCACAGGGTATCCCCGTTTTTATCGAAGCGGAGCAGCCAGTTGTGATTCCCGGAGGAAAATAAATGACCTGCGGCCAGATAGCCGCTGTCGGGCATTTGCTCAATGTACTGGAAAAATCCTCCGGCCGAATCGTGAAAGGTCCTGGCCCAGCTGATCTGTCCGATGGTGTCCAGTTTAACCAGAATGGCATGGTGCAGGGTGTCGGTGCTTCTTCCGCAATAAATATAGCCGCCGTCGAGGGTTTGCTGAATGTCGAACGGATAATTGCTGCCCAGCGTATCGATGAGCTTTTCAAACGTGATCTGTGCAGGAGCAGCCGCCTGGAAAAGGAGGAACAAAGAAAGCAGGATCAGTTTTTTCATCGCAGGCCGTACAAAGGGTACAAAAGAAGGACGCGGGAACTGCCTGAGGGGTTGCTTTTCCGCATCCAGGTGGTAGCGCCGGGACCTGGTATGCAGCCTCTCCGGACAGGTGTTCAGGAGTAGACCAGTGAGTACGGGGGAAACCCGGCTGCCTGCGATCAGTTAAAATATTCCTTCATTCTTTCGAAGAAGCTCTTGTCGCCCTTGCCCGGCTTCGGCTTGAAATTTTCCGATTCGCGGAGTTTCTCCAGCGACTTTTTCTCTTCTGAACTCAGCTGCTGGGGCGTCCATACGTTGATGTTGACCAGCAGGTCGCCTCTGGAGTAGGAGTTAAGTGCCGGCACGCCCTTGCCTTTCAGACGCAGCACTTTGCCGCCCTGTGTACCCGCCTCGATTTTAATCTTGGCTTTTCCTTCCAGTGTGGGCACTTCCACGGAACTTCCCAGGGCCGCATCGACAAATGAAATATAGAGATCGTAAATGAGGTGTTCTCCGTCGCGCTGCAAATGAGGATGCGGAACTTCTTCTACGACAATCAGCAGGTCGCCGGGAATCCCTCCGCGTTCCGCCGCATTCCCTTTACCG
>JAEUTF010000255.1 GCA_016788185.1 Bacteroidia bacterium
TTTTATTTATTATCTGCAACAAATATTACATTTTTATAAGATGGATCATACTTTCTCTTTTTCATGGCTTTTTTAAAAATCAAAAGCTTCAATATCGGCAACATCGTCTTTCGCTCCTTTTTCTCCATGTTAACCCACTTCGCCTTTGCGAGCCCTCCGCGGGGGACTTCTGTTGTGAGAAAGATATCCGTATTTAAACGCGGCGTCCGCGGCGATCCCACGGCGACCGCGGCGTTTTTGCGGCGAATGCCAGAACCATTATTCCACGACAATCTTTGCGTCTCTGCGCCTTTGCGAGAAACCTCTTTATGTATATTTTTCACCACAATCTTTGCGCCTTTGCGAGAAAATTCTGTAGCCTCTTCACCTTTGCGAGCCCTCAGCGGGTGGATTCTGTTGTGAGAAAGATTTTCGTTTTTAAACGCGGCGACCGCGGCGTTTACATTGGAGTTTTCCTTGAACCGATTTGGAAGGATGGCGCTAAGCCGGGGAACGCGATTTTGCTTCAGCCCCTCCCTGCCGTAGGCAGTTTTTCCATGGAGGAAACGGTGATGCTGCAGAAATCAAACTCGCTGTCGACACGGCCGGTGATGCGGTAAATGCCTTTTCCCCGGAACGGATGCTGCCGGATGACTTTCGGAAAGTGGGTACTGTCGAAAAAATAGCCTTCCACATCGAGCCAGGTGCCGAAGGCCATGTGTTCCCCTTTGATGGTGCGTGTGGGTTTGGTGGTGACCAGGTACCCGATGATGGAGATTTCTTTTCCGATGTTCTCCGGAAGCTCTGCAGCCCTGTTTAAACGCGGCGACCGCGGCAGGTTCGCGGCGACCGCAGCGTTTGGATCACGGGGCTCTTCCGGGATGCTCAGTCGATTAAAGGGACCCGGCAGCTCAGCAGCGGTGTTTAATCGCGGCGTCCGTTGCGGGTTCGCGGCGACCGCGGCGTTTGGATCATGGGGCTCTTCCGGAATGTTCAGTCGTTTAAAGGGACTCGACAGCTCAAAGCCGAGGAGTTCGATTTCGTCGAGGGCGTCCTCGATGTCGTGATGCGTCAGTACGGGCAGTTGCCAGCCGGGCTCCGGCTCGTTGAAGAGGCTTTGGTGTACCTCCGTTTTGCGCCCTTCTCCGATGTGCAGGAGCAGATCCCAGAGCAGCTCTTTCTTCCCGCGCCCGGTGAAGCGGAAGGCGCCGATGCGCACCAGAAGGCGCAGTTGCTCTATTTCGACGGGTACCCGGTGCATGAAGTCGGCAAGGTCGCGGAAGGGGCCCCGGCGTTCGCGTTCTTCGAGGAGGGCAAAAGCGGTTTGCTGCTGCAGGTTCTGCAGATGGACAAAGCCCAGGTAGATATCACGGCCCTGTATATCCGTCAGGTACAGGCTCTCGTTGATGTGCGGTGCATGGATCGTGGCGCCCTGCATCCTTGCTTCGTGTACATAAAACTCGGTCTGGTAAAATCCCCCGAAGTTGTTGATGACACCCACCATGAATTCGAGCGGGTAATGCGCTTTTAAGTACAGGCTCTGATAACTCTCTACCGCGTAGCTGGCGCTGTGGCCCTTGCTGAAGGAGTACCCCGCGAAGCTCTCAATCTGTCTCCACACTTCCGCGGTGATGGCATCGGGATAACCTTTGGCTTTGCAGCTGTCGAAGAATTTGTCGCGGATCTTCTGAAATTCCTCCCTGCTTCTGAATTTCCCGCTCATGCCCCGGCGCAGGACATCGGCTTCGCTGAGGTCGAGTCCGGCGAAGTGGTGCGCCACCTTGATCACATCTTCCTGGTACACCATGATGCCGTAGGTCTCTTCCATCAGCTCTTTCATAACAGGGTGTATGTACGTTCTCCGGGCCGGATCGTGGGTGCGGAGGATGTACTCGCGCATCATGCCGCTCCGGGCTACTCCGGGGCGTATGATGGAACTGGCCGCCACCAGCTGGATGTAGGTATCGACCTGCAGCTTTTTCAGCAGCATTCTCATCGCCGGGCTCTCCACGTAAAAGCAGCCCATGCAGCGTCCGTTACGGATGAGCGCTTTTATCTTTTCGTCTTTCTTGAAGTCGGCGATGCGGTGTATGTCGATGCTGCTGCCCCGGTTTTTTTTGACGAGGTCCACCGTGTCTTTGATGTGACCGAGTCCGCGCTGGCTGAGAATATCGTATTTGTACAGCCCGATATCTTCCGCTTCCAGCATGCTGAACTGTGTCACCGGAAATCCTTTGGGCGGATGGTTGAGCGCCGTGTAGCAGGTGATGGGCTTTTCACTGATGAGGATCCCGCCCGCGTGGATGCTGAGGTGATGCGGGAAGTCCTGCAGCAGCGCACTGTAGCGGCGGATCAGCTTCGCCAGGCCTTCGCCCACGCTTTCGCCGTCCTTCGTAGCCTGCAGCGCGTCGATCTCCTCTTTCGGAAGTCCGAAAACCTTGCCGAGTTCCCTGATCACCGCATTGCGCTGGTAGGTGCTGTAGGTGGCGAGCAGGGCCGTGTGCGCTTCGCCGTGACGGCGGAAGATATAGGCGGTGAGCTCATCGCGGTCTTTCCAGCTGAAGTCGAGGTCGAAGTCGGGCGGGTTCTGGCGGTAAGGGTTGATGAAGCGTTCGAAGTAAAGATCGAGATCGACGGGATCCACGTCGGTGATGCGCAAGCAGTAGGCCACGATGCTGTTGGCGCCGCTCCCCCGGCCTACGTAGAAGAAACCCCTGCGCTGCGCATAGCGGACAATGTCCCAGTTCACCAGGAAGTAGGCGGCGAAGCCCAGTTCGTTGATCATGCGCAGCTCCTTCGTTACGCGTTCGCGGATTTCCTCCGAAAAAAATTCTCCATAACGGTAACGCAGCCCCTTCCAGGTTTCCCGCTCCAGCAGTTCGCTGTCCACGCGGCTGCTTCCGCTGAAGGTTTTCTTGTTTTTCGGCTGGTGAAAGTCGAAGGCGATGTGACACTGCTCCAGCAGGCTTTCGGTATGGCGGATGATTTCCGGGAAGTCCGCATAACGTTCCCGTACCTCCGCCTCCGGCACCAGCACCTCGTCGGGGCGGCAGTTGACTTCCGGAGGCACTTTGCTCAGCAGGGTGTTGTGGCCAATGGCGCAGAGGAGACGATGCACGTTAAAATCGGTCTTGTGGCGGACCGTCACCGGCCAGAGAACGACACAGCGGTGGAGGAGGTGTTTGTACGCCGAGAAAGGAAGCCGCGATAAGTCGGAGGGCTTCACGCCGTAGCGGGTGTTGGCGTGGTCCTGCTCCCGCCGGTCTGCTTCCTGGCGTTTCCCTCTGGTCCTGCCGCGTCTGCCTTCCGCCGCCTCCTTCTCCTCGTCCGGAAGCCGGCTTCCGCTGCTGTACTGCCCGGCTGCACCCTCCGCCGCTCCCCGCACCGCATCTGTCCTTGCGGAAGTGCCGGCCGGGGAGCTGAGACAGACAGGAAGAATCACCACAACATTCCTGAAACAGGGAATTTTTTCGGGGACAAGGGCATCGCGGTTGCCGGAACTTTCTCCTTCAGCGGCCCCCTGGCGCAGGCACTCGCTGAGAAAGCCGTTCAGCTCTTCGAAGCCCTCGTTGTTTTTTGCAATACCGATGAAGCGAAGGGTATCGCCTTGCCGGAATTCGACCCCCACCGCCGGCTCCACACCATATTTCGGAGCCAGACGGATGAAGTCGAGTACGCCGGAAGTGTTATTGATATCGGTAAGAACGAGTTTCCGGATGCCCAGCCGCTGCGCCTCTTCCAGCAATGTTTCGACGGAGAGGGTGCCGTAATGAAAGCTGAACCAGCTGTGGCAATTGAGAAACATGGCGGTATCCGCATCAGGAGCATGAAACAACTTGGGGTTTAAACCTGCCCGCGCCGGAACATCGGCGGGCGGGCCATGCGCTCCCGAAACTCCGGGTTGCCGCGTATGGTCCGGAACCTTAGGAGCGTTTTAACTCTTTAACCTGTATCCAGAGAAGCATGAGTACGCCGGCGCCCATCAGGCAGAGTGGCGCGTAACGCAGGCCGTTTAAAATGAGGTCGAGTGTGTCCATATGTTTGATTGTATTATAGTCAAATGCGATGATTGCAATATAGGCAGACAACGGCTTTCTCCAAGTGAAAATTGCCGGGGACAGGCTAAGTACTTGTGGCTGAAAAGGAAAAATTTTAAGAAATGATCGGCATGCAATCAATCGTTTTGGGATGGGCGGAAGAACGATGCGCGCGGGATGAATTTCATGATCTCGCACGGGTCTGTTTTCCCGTTATCCCTATCTTGTCGCGGCACAGTTGACGGTTTTACAATCCATGAGTGATTACATCAAAGGACGCGGTTCGCAGATCAATACGTCCAACCGCTTTTTAAAGCAGGAGCGGGTGCTGGAGCATTTCGAAGGGATCGACGAACTGCCTGAGCCGGATCCGGGAACGGAAGTGTTCATCGAACACCCTAAACAGATCGTGAACAAAGTGGAGAGTACGGATCTGCCGTTTTTGTATTCACTCAATCCCTACCAGGGCTGTGAACACGGCTGTGCCTATTGTTATGCCCGTAATGCGCATACCTACTGGGGGCTGAGCGCCGGACTCGATTTCGAGCGTAAAATCATGGTGAAACCCGACGCGCCAAAGCTGCTGGAGCAGTTTCTGAACGGGAAGAATTATACGCCGGCATCGATGAGCCTCAGCGGGAATACCGATTGTTATCAGCCGCTGGAGCGTCAGTATAAAATCACACGGGGCTTGCTCGAGGTTTTTCTGAAGTACCGGAATCCGGTGGGCATCATCACCAAAAACGCGCTCATCCTCCGCGACCTCGATCTGCTCGGCGAACTGGCCTCCCTGCAACTCACCAGGGTGTACATCTCCATCACCACCCTCGATGAAGAACTGCGGCGTACGATGGAACCGCGTACCTCCTCTTCGCTGAACAGGCTGAAGACCATCCGCACCCTGACCGATCACGGCATTCCGGTGGGCGTCATGACCGCTCCCGTCATTCCCGGACTCAACAGCGATGAAATCCCCGATCTGCTCAAAGCCGCGGCCGATCATGGCGCCCTGGCGGCCGGCTATACCCTGGTGCGGCTCAACGGGGATGTGAAAGAGATCTTCCGCGACTGGCTGATTAAAAACCGTCCCGATGCCGCGAACAAAGTCTGGAACCAGATCCGGCATGCGCACGGCGGATCGGTCAGCGATTCAAGGCCCGGCATACGGATGCGCGGAGAAGGGAACATCGCCCAGTCCATCCATCAGCTGTTCAGGCTTTTTCAGAAAAAGTATTTTGAAGGGCGCAGCATGCCCGACTACAACATGACACAGTTCAGACGACCCGGGCAGCTGAAGTTGTTTTAAGCCGGCAGCACGGGCGTCCGTTTCACCCCTGCGATTTCTTCCCCTGGCCGGAGAGCAGGATCAGCAGCCCCGCCCAAATGACGAGCGCGATCACAAAAAGCAGCTCATTGATTTTCGGGATGGGGATGTATTGGAAGGAAGCCAGGCCCTGAACGGCCAGCGCCACTTCGTTCAGAAAGATACCGGCGATGAATATCCGAATACCGGCAACGCTGCGTTTTCCCCTGCTGACGATGCCTTTTACATAGAAGAAGGTGATCAGGGCCACCGTGATGATGGCCAGCAGGATGAGGTGGAGGTAGGCAATCACAATGTTGCGGAACCCGAATACGAGGGTGTTCAGTTCAGGATGAACCGATGCCAGCTGCAGGAGCAGTTTGATGGTCACGGAGACGGCGATGAACAGGAAGAGTACCCTGGCATTGAAATCCGTGGCGGGATGCTGCAGGAGCCCTCCTTTTCGTACCGTCTTCCATACGATGGCCCATCCCGCCGCCTGCGCGGCAGCGCCCAGGATCACGAGGAGGTACAGGGGCAGCGACAGGTTCAGCCACAGCACCGACAAGCCGAAGGTGGGCAGCATGCTCCAGCTGAACAGATGAAAAACAAGGGGAGGGATGGGCGCGTTCCTGATCAGGCTGTGATAATGATGGGCAAACAGTCCCATGCAGGCCATGAAGAACCATCCGTTGTACTGGAAATGCAGGTACCAGTAGATCGCCGAGAGGTAGGTCTTCTGATGCAGGTGTCCCGTAGCCATCATGTACACCAGCACCGCGGTGCCCAGCGTCGACAGGACATTGAAAAGCAGGGCGGCATTGAACCAGTTCTTTTGCGCTACCTGCTCCGCCGTCCTGAGGTCGCGGTAAAAGACGAAGGCAAAGCAGAAGGCAATGGCAATCGTGACCGCGGAACAGGTGGTGGAGAATGGACCGTAGCCCTCCGCCGTAAAGGTGATCAGCATGGCCACGGAGGTGATCAGGTTCACGCTCAGCAGCAGGTTGTACATCCTGATCCTGCTTTCCTGAAGGCCTTTGCGGATCATGGACGTCAGCAACACCATCAGGGCCTGCGATACCCAGCCCGAAAAGGCGAAATGGGAATGCGCATTTTGCAGGTGCTTCTGTTCGAAGTAAGGAAATTCAAAACCGATTTTATAGCGCATGATGACACCCAGCACGGCCACCAGCATCAGGTTAAAAATTGAAATTACGGCCCACCTTTTTGCTTTGAAATGTACGGTCTCCATCGGTTTGCTATCGGAGTCGCAAAAGTAATAAAAGAGTGGAAAGTATTTTATTTAAGTCCTTCTTTGAAGCGGAACAGGCTTCGGCCCCTTGGAACCCGGCCGCAGCAGGCCCCGGCCCCGTTCAGAAAAATGCCTCCGCAGCGCTCCGGCGGATGGTCGGGAGGGCTAGGATTTCAACCCGTTAAACGGATTGAATCTGCGCAGATGAAGTCCCGTACCGACGGCTCTTTGCACCGCTCCCTCGCCGTATTTCTGCCGCAGTTTGTCCATCGCCTGGTAGAGGCTGATGATTTCTTCCGAATCTTCAAAGAGGTTGATCTGGTGTCCGCCGCCCACGAGGTGGCTGAAGCGCACACCGAGCAGCCGCACCAGCATCCGGCGTTCGTACAGCCTGTCGAACAACTCTTTGGCCCCGGCAATGAGGGTGTGGTCGTTGGACGAGTAGGGGATGCGGCACTGGGTGGTGTGCGTGTCGAAGTTGGAGTAACGCAATTTTACGGTAATGCATGCCGTTAGTTTGTTTTCGCTGCGCAGCTGGAAAGCCAGTTTTTCCACCATTTTCACCAGCAGGGCTTTCAGGAAAGTGACGTCGATGGTGTCGCTGTCGAAGGTCTCCTCCGTGCTGATGCTTTTGCGTTCGCTGTAGGGTTCCACGGGGCTGTTGTCGATGCCGTTGGCTTTTTTCCAGAGTACGATGCCTGGCTCACCGAGTACTTTTTCCATCAGCTTCAGGGGCATCTCCTGCAGGGTCTGTATTTTCTCCACGCCCATGCTGCGGAGGAGTCCGGCGGTTTTTTCGCCGGCGCCGGGAATCCTGCTCACCGGCAGCGGGGCGAGGAAGGACTTTTCCTGGCCGAAATCGATTTTCATCTGTCCGTTGGGCTTGGCTTCTCCCGTGGCGACCTTGCTCACCGTTTTGTTCTGCGAAAGACCGAAGGAGATGGGCAGCCGGGTTTCCTTCATGATCTTCCGGCGCAACTCGCTGGCGAAACTGTAGCAGCCGTAAAAACGGTCCATCCCGCTCAGGTCAATGTAGAATTCATCGATGGAGGATTTCTCGTACAGCGGCACCTGTTCGTGGATGATGTCGGTCACCAGGCCCGAGTAATGGCTGTAGCGCTCGTAATCACCGCGGATAAGGATGGCATCCGGGCAGAGCCGCCGCGCCATCCGGATGGGCATGGCCGAGTGTACGCCGAAGGCCCGGGCTTCGTAGCTGCAGGCGGCCACCACCCCCCGCTCGCTGCTGCCGCCCACAATCACCGGCTTGCCGAACAGGCCGGGATGCTCCAGGCGGGAAACCGAGACGAAGAAACTGTCGAGGTCCATGTGTACAACGGTGCGGGAGGGAGCGGCCATCGGGAGGCTTGGGTTGCTTCCTGTCTTTGACTGCAAGGCAATCATTTGGAAGGACTGCAATATAAACATATATTTGCAAAGAATCTTTTAAAAACCACCCTTTGGTATGGAAATGCAACTTGTCGAAGAAAGTCAATTCCCGTTTAAACGCAACGGGCGCAGCGACCATGCAACGAACGCGGCGATGAAGGAGAATGAAATTGCAACATTAATATTGGATTGTGCCATAGAATTACACCGGCATCTGGGGCCCGGATTATTGGAAAGTGCATACGAGGCTACAATGATGCATTTATTATTGAAGAAGGGATTAAGAGCAGAGCACCAAAAGGCACTTCCGTTGGTGTATGAAGAGGTGAAACTGGAAGCCGGATACCGGGTAGATATATTGGTGGAGAAGAAAGTAATAGTGGAGGTGAAATCAGTAGAACTACTTAATGATGTTCATCTGGCACAAGTAATGACGTATTTAAGATTATCAGGATGTAAACTTGGATTACTAATCAACTTCAATTCAATGAAGGTGATGGATGGTGTCCGAAGAGTTGTAAACAAATTATAGAACCGTTGCGATCGCTGCGAGACCGCCGCGTCCGCTGCGTTTAAACCGCTGCGTCCGCTGCGTTTAAACCACCGGCTGCAGTTACCTCACCGCGCCCGCCGCGTTTAAACCACCGGCTGCAGTTACCTCACCGCGCCCGCCGCGAAACCGCCGTGCCCGCCGCGTTTAAACCACCGGCTGCAGTTACCCCACTGCGCCCGCCGCGAAACCGCCGCGTCCGCTGCGTTTAAACCACCGGCTGCAGTTACCCCACCGCGCCCGCCGCGAAACCGCCGCGTCCGCTGCGTTTAAACCAAGCGGCCGCGTTTAAACCCCTTAACGGATCAGTATCAAACACCCCACTATGATCTTCAACGCAAACATTAAACTGATGCGCCAGCGCCGCAAGCTGACGCAGGACCACGTGGCCGGCGAACTCGGCATCAGCCGCTCCACCCTCAACAGCTACGAGAACGGCAGCGTCCAGAATCCCACCCTCGAAATGCTCATGGCATTCTCGAAATATTTCCGGGTGAGCATTGATACGCTCGTGAAACTCGATCTCAACAAGCTGAGTGAATTCCAGCTTTCCGAACTCGAACGCGGCCACGATGTATACGTTACCGGCGCCCGCCTGCGCGTCATCGCCACCACCGTCGACAGCAACAACAAGGAGAACATCGAAGTGGTGCCCCTCAAAGCGAAAGCCGGGTATAAAAACGGTTTCGCCGATCCCGAATTCATCAAAAAGCTGCCCACCTTCCAGCTGCCCATCCTCTTCGGCGACCGCAAATACCGCATGTTCCAGATCACCGGCGATTCCATGCTGCCCATCCCCGACAAGAGCTGGGTCATCGGAGAGTACGTGGAAAACTTCTATGACATCAAAGACGGTAAAGCCTATGTGCTGTTAACGCAGGAAGACGGCATCGTGTTCAAGGTGGCGTACAACCAGATCAGGAAAAAGAAAAACCTGCTGCTCAAATCCCTCAATCCGGCCTACGATCCGTACGAGGTACCGGCCACGGATATCCGTGAAGTTTGGAGCTTTTGCAATTACATCAGCGCCGAGATCCCCGAGGAGTACTGGGCCAAAGACCGCGTACTGAAACGGATCGAGAAGATGGAAGCGGAAATGAAAGACCTGAAGGGCGCCCTGTAGCGCGCCGGTTCGCTGACGATTCCGGATCGGCCGGTTTCCCATCGTACATCCGCCGGAAGGAGCTGTTCCGGGCCTGTATCTTCCGGCCCCGGAGTGTGTTTGACGACGAAGAACACCCCCGGAGTCCGCCGGGGAAGCGATTTTTCAGGGAGCTACTTTTTCAGCAGGCCGGCGCATTCCATCCCCCGGATTACCCCCTCCGGAATTGTACTTTACCCTGCTGTTTCTTTACCGCTCTCTCACGAAAGGTGAACCCGCGCCTGGATGATTCGAAGACGGGAGCCCGGCCCGGGTGTACTTCCTGTCCGGAGGCCTTTGATCATATGTAAAAATTTAACTTGCAGGGGAATAAAAAAATCTTACATTTGAGTATAATTTTTAAAGAAAAGAGTATGAAAAATTTCAAATTTCAAATTTCAAATTTTTTACTGGAATAGTTCTCCTCTTGCTATCCTTGGAATCGTTTCCATCATACGCCCAGTCGTTGCAACTCACCTTAACACCATCCAATTATAATAATTTTAATATTTCCTGCTTT
>JAEUTF010000267.1 GCA_016788185.1 Bacteroidia bacterium
ACATAAGAAGAATCGGTTTCACGGGTCAGGCGCAGGGAACGTGCAGGGCGTGCGTATTCCAGAATTTCAACAGCAACGATGCGCTTCGGATCGAGTCGGAAAATGGATTTATCTCTCCATTCGGCTTCCGAGGCAAAATAGCGGGTACTCAGAAAACCGTTGAAACCGGGGATGTGCGTAATGAACGGAACGGAGGAAGATTCGAGGTACATGAAGGTACCGAGGTTATCCATGGTGGGATGGCCCACATAATAGGTCTTCAGGTTTTCATCGCCCGCATAAATTTCAATTTTCACGGACTTTGCAGCCATCAGCTTCATGGTGTTGTTGTAGAGGTTCCTGCCTACCGGGCTTCGCACTTCCACCGCTTTGATAGTATATAACAAACTGTTGATGGCATCCTGCCGGGCCATGAAGCGATTGTTGACCATCCATCGACCCGGCGCTTCACGCACCAGCGTTACCTGACGGCCATCCTTATCCGCCAGAAAAATCTTATCCACACGGCCTGTATCCTGAACGGCGAAATCACGTAACTCCCCTTTTATGGTGGAACCGGATCGGTTGAACCATAGCCAGGCGGCCAGGATAGCCAGCAGCACCAATACAATCAAAACCGTTCTGTTTCTTTTCATGGGGTTCTAACGGGAATAACGACGTTTACGTACGTAGTATTTAATTAAACCAAAGAATACGATGAGCAACACCGGAAGCAACACATTCATGATTTTGAGCGGCTGCAGATTGGATTCCAGCACCGCAGGATCAATCAGCCGCAAACGAAACTCCTTGCTGCGTACACTCATCAATCCGGAATCATCACAGAGATAATCTACGATGTTCAGGAAAAAGGATTTGTTTCCATAGGTCACATTGTTGTAGCGGTCGAAGCCCAGTGCAGAGGGTCCGCCTTTAAAAACATCATTCCGGATGAAATCACCGTCGGAAAGCACGATCATTTTACCGGGCACGCTTTGTTCCCGGAAAGCGATTTCCTTGCTTTCGGCGATGGCAGACGGCACTCTGTTTTTATACAGCGAAGTAAAGGTACCCTCCATCAGCAGGGCTACAGGAACATGGCGCTGCGGAAACATTTTCGGATCAGGCTTAAACTGCATAATGCCCAGGCTCACCCTGACCGGGGCCGGCAGAATCCTGCTGTACCGGGAAGTGCTCAGCAGAATGGTATGCTGAATACCGGGAGCATCAATCGGGTCGAGACTCGAAACAAATTGTCCTCTTATCGCATTGAGGTTGTTTACGATGGGATGCTTCGACTGCGGATTCATCAGCGGAAAATAATACCAGGGCAGCAGTTGTTGCTTGGGCTGATTACCGACCATGCCGGTGACCACCGGAATCATGGATGCCAGCATGTCCTGCACCAGGTCATAATTTACCCGGGCTCCGTAGCGGAACAGCATATCGTCCAGCCTGAGGTCACGGGCCAGGGCCATCATCTCTCCCCTGCGCTCCAGACTGTCCATACTGGCCCGCATCGGATCAATCAGCCAGATCAGTTTCCCGCCGTTCATCACAAACTGATCGATGACAAATTTGTCTTTCTCGTCGAAGGCACTGTCGGGCTTGGCCACCACGAGTGCCTTAAAATCTTTCAAGGCATCCAAGCGACCGTTGATCCGGACC
>JAEUTF010000002.1 GCA_016788185.1 Bacteroidia bacterium
CCCTCCACCGGCCCGAGGCCGATGATCAGACGCCGGGCGCCCAAATACTCAAACAATTTCCCGGTGAGGATGCCTTCGGCGCCTTCGCTGTCGGGGATAATGAGCAGCAAAGCATCCGAACGAAGCATATAGGAAATGGCATCGGCATGCGATACATGGCCGATCCACTCGCAGGATGCCGCCAGACCCATGTCCTCTACCATCTTCCGCAATGTCCAGGGGGCGTTGCCGACAAACCTGAACCTCAGGTTGATTTCCGGGTGTTTCGTGAGCAATGATCTGAACACCCTGAAAAATACTTCCGGCCTGTACAGTTCGGCCATGGTGCCCACGTAGGTGATGGTGAAATGTCCGGCTTCGGGTTGTTCCTCCCTCTGAAAATCATGCTCATCATAACCGTTGGGAATCACCTTGATTTTATCGGGAGATAGCTTGGCGGATTTCTTTAAAAATGATCTTTTAATGGCTTCGCTGACGACAAGGACGACTCCGGCCCCTTCCAGTACTTCGCGCTCATACCTGGCATCCCGCGCGGCAGCCGGGGGCGTATGCAAAAGGTCTTTGTAATAATAAATATCCGTCCAGGGATCGCGCATATCGGCCACCCAGTGCAGGGAAGGGAAACGCTTTTTCAGTTTCAGGCCGATCAGCTGCGAGGAATGCGGCGGACTGGATATAAAAACGACTTTGATCTGCTGCTGCTCAATGATCCGGACGGCTTCCCGAAAGGCATACGGCACCCACCCTGCCCGCGCGTCGGGAATGAAAAAATTTCCCCGGATCCAACGCAGCATTCTTTGCGTCCTGGACTCCTTGTTGGCATTGGCAAAACCGCCGTAGGGCACATTTTTCTTGCCGAGCAAAGCGGACAGGAGATTCAGGGGCTCGAAGGATGCGGTATGGTGCACGTCCAGTCCGGAAGGAAGGTCGGCCGATAAGCTGGGATCCGTGACCGGATACGAGGCCTTTTGCGGATCAACCGTCAGGACGATGGGTTGAAAGCCGTACTGGCCGAGGTACCGTACAAACTTCAAGGCACGCTGTACCCCTGCGCCTCCGCTGGGTGGCCAGTAATAGCTGATGACGAGAACTTTTTCAAGCAGCATGGAATTTAGTCTTTCCGCCTCCTGTCCATCCAGGCAGCCCCTGCAAACAACAAGAGCAATACGACCGAACCGGCCAGTGAGATTTTCTCTCCGGTACGATAGGCTTCCGGTTCAAAACGGAATTCCACTTTGTGCTTACCGGCAGGTACCGCCATGGCCCGCAGTACATAATTGGCACGGACATGCGGAACCGCTTTGCCATCCAGGTAAGCATTCCAGCCAACCGGGTAATGGATTTCAGAAAACACCACCAGGTTGTTTTTGGAGCCGTTCACTTCGTACTCCAGGTAATTCGGGGCCACCTTGCCGTTTTGTGAAATCAGGCGGACGCTGGCTGTTGAATCCGGGCCCTTTTGCGCCTCCCTGATATCCTGGCTATAACGGCTGTCTATCACCGCCGTGTTGCGGGTATCCAGGCTGTCGAGCTCTTTTATTTCGGCATCCGAGTTCGGTACTATCTTCCAGTCGCTCACGATCCAGGCCGGTCCCAGGGCAGAAGGATTCATTTGCACCATGGGCGACTGATCCTGCGGATTACGCACAATGAAATACTTTGTATTGAGCATGTTCAGCACATTGATATTCCCCTTGCTGATCTGGTATTCAATGAGTTCCTGGTACCGCTTCAGTTTGGCTCCGTGATAGCCCCCGATGGAACGATGGAAATACGAGGTGCCCGCATCGTTGAAGGTACTCACCGTGGTGTTCATGACCCGGTAATACCCTTTGTCCTGCAAAATCTGCTGGTCGGCAGGCGTCATGTCGAAAGGCTGTTCCGCCCGCGACTTCGAGGTAAAATCATCGCTGTTGAGGTAACGCTTGTCCACCGCCCATAAGTCAACCAGGATGAGGACGGCGACGGCCGGCAAGAGAATATTGAGTTTTACTTTATCCTTTAACCAGGCATACAGGAGACCAAAAGTGAGTGCAATAAAGAAGAAAGAACGAAAGGCGTCGGCTCTCAGGATGGACTCACGGTCCTGCCGCAGTGCGGCCACAAGCCAGTCGTATTGCTTCAACTGCTCATCCGCCTCGCCCTGAAAATCGCAGAACAATCCGGGCAGAAGTGCAAACAAAAGTGAAATGCCACCGGCGATGTAAAAGGAAAACATCAGCGCCTTCCGGAGCCGGGGCTTTTCGATGCTGCCCTCCGTAAATTTCATGAGGGCCAGCATGCCGGCCAGGGGCATCATGAAGGAGGCGATGACCAGGGCCATGGCCACCGACCGGAACTTGCTGTAAGCCGGAAAATGTTCGAAGAACATATCGGTGAAGGCAGGGAAATTCCGGCCCCACGAGAGCAGGATGAACAGCAAGGTGGCGGAGGCTATCCAAAGACGGGTAGGCCCTTTGAGGAGAAACAGGGAGAGGATGAAAAGGAAAACCACGATGGATCCGTTGTACACCGGACCGGAGGTCATGGGCTGATCCCCCCAGTACAGGGGCGCCTGTTTTACGAACGAACGCGCCTGCGCATCGCCGGCGTTTCCTGCAATCGCCTTGTACGTTTCAGACTTGCTGTCCAGCTCATACATCGAAGAACCACCGGCGAAACCGGGGATGAGCAGGGTCATGGTTTCCAGCCGGCCGTAACTCCAGCCCAGCGCGTAGTCTTTATCGAGACCGGCGCTGGATTTCTTTTCACTGAGTTCGGACTGGCTCCGGGTGGAATAATTACCGTATTCATAGGTCAGCCAGAGATTGGTGATGTTGGGCAAAACCGCCAGGGCGGCGGCAAAGAGCAGGGCCACACTGGCCCGGAGAAAGGCAGGCAGCGTTTTCTCCAGCAGCGCCCGCACCAGCTCAAACAGCACCAGGAGGCCGATGGTGATGGCTACATAATACGTGATCTGAAGGTGGTTGGCATAGATCTGTATCGACAAAGCCAGGGCGGTGATGGCTGCACCCAGCAGCCAGCGATCACGGTAGGCCATAAGAATACCGGCAAAGATGAGTGGGATGAGCGCGATGGCATGCACCTTGGAATTGTGCCCGGCCTGTATGGAAACAAAATAAAAGGAACAGAAGGCATAGGCGAAGGCACCGGCAATGGCTATACGAAAATCGGCTTTGAGCGATACCATCAGCAGGTAGAAACCGAGCAGGGCCAGAAAGAGCAGATTCACCGGGCTCGGCAGCCAGAGCCAAAGAAGCTGGTTGACATACTGCATTAAATTGGCGGGGTACAGCACAGAGATCTGGTAGGCCGGCATGCCGCTGAACATGGATCCGGTCCAGAGCGGCTCCTGCCCGGAAGAAGCGCGGAAGTCGGCAATTTCCTTTTGCATACCCAGCCACTGGTTGATATCGTGCTGGTCAAGCGCCTTTCCGGAAAGTACCGGGGAGAAATATATCACAGACACCAGCAGGAAGATCCCGATGGCCACCAGGTGCGGCCGGATCGTCTTAAAGAAGGAAGAGTTCATAGGTCGGTTTCAGCCGTTGAAAATAGTGATAAAATGGTTCAGACAGGGCCTCGAAAACAGGGCGCCACCCGGTAGTGTATACGCTACTCCTTCACCTCTTCAAAGTCCACGTATTCTCCCGGCACATCACGAATGGGCTTTTTCCCGGATACCGATGGATCCACCTGCACACGGCCCGGCGGGGTTTGTTGTTGCTGCCGGTAACTGTTTTGCCTTTGTTGCATGCGGTTCATCTCATTAAAAAGCTTTTTCGAAAGCGCCGACATGAGGAAAAAGAGGATGTACCTCCGGAAGACGCCGAAAACGATGAAGATGATGAGCAATACAAAGAGGAAATCGGCCATGCGGTATAAGGATAAGGTCGGTAGGCTCCTGTAAATATTTTACCTCGAGAGGTATAAGTTTCGCTCTCCGTACACCTGCTGAAAGAAATCATCCTGCAGGTCCTCGATGAAATAAATGGCTTCACCGGTCGATTTCATTTCCGGGCCGAGTTCCTTGTTGACATCCCTGAACTTCTCGAAGGAGAACACCGGGATCTTAATGGCGTAGCCGCCTTTCCGCGGATTGAACGTGAAATCCTTGAGTTTCTTATCGCCGAGCATGAGTTTGGTCGCAAAATTCACATAAGGTTCATCGTAAGCCTTCGCGATGAAGGGAACCGTACGGGAAGCCCGGGGATTGGCCTCTATCACATACACCACTTCGTTCTTGATGGCAAACTGTATATTGATCAGTCCTTTTACATGCATGGCCAGGGCGATCTTGCGCGTGATGTCTTCAATCTGCTTGATCACATGGTCGCTCAGGTCGAACGGAGGCAACACGGCGTTGCTGTCGCCCGAATGGATTCCGGCCGGCTCAATGTGTTCCATGATGCCGATGATGTAGGCGTCATCCCCGTCGCAGATGGCATCCGCCTCCGCCTCGATGGCCCGGTCGAGAAAATGGTCGAGCAAAACCTTGTTACCCGGAATATCCTTGAGCAGGTTCACCACATGGGTCTCCAGTTCCTGTTCGTTGATGACAATTTTCATGCTCTGTCCGCCCAGGACATACGAAGGGCGCACCAGCAAGGGGAAACCCAGGTCGCGCGACAGCTCCACAGCCTGGTCGGCATCTTCGATCACACCAAACTTCGGATAGGGAATACCGAGGTCGCGCAGCAGGGTGGAAAACGATCCACGGTCTTCGGCCAGATCCAGTGATTTAAAACTGGTGCCGATGATGTTGATGCCGTACTTGTCCAGCTTCTCCGCGAGTTTGAGTGCGGTTTGTCCCCCGAGTTGTACGATTACTCCTTCAGGCTGCTCGTGCTGAATGATGTCGTAAATGTGTTCCCAGAACACCGGCTCGAAGTAGAGTTTGTCGGCAATGTCGAAATCGGTGGAAACGGTTTCCGGATTGCAGTTGATCATGATGGTTTCATAGCCGCATTCTTTGGCGGCCAGCACGCCGTGCACACAACTGTAATCAAATTCAATTCCCTGACCGATCCGGTTGGGGCCGGACCCCAGGATGATGATTTTCTTTTTGTCTGAACGGACGGACTCGTTTTCCGTTTCGAAGGTGGAATAATAATAGGGGGTTTTCGCTTCGAACTCGGCGGCACAGGTGTCCACCAGTTTGTATACCCTGTGAATGCCCATCTCCTTTCTCTTCGCGTGCACCTGACTTTCCAGGCAGCGTAGCAGGTGCGCAATCTGACGGTCGGCATAACCCTTCTGCTTCGCTTCGAGCATCAGGTCGCGGCTGAGATTGTCCAGGCTGTGCTTTTCAATTTCCCTCTCCAGTTCCACCAGTTCTTCAATCTGGTGGAGGAACCAGGAATCAATCCGGGTCAGCTTCTGTACCGTCTTGAAGGGGATGCCCATTTTGAAGGCATCGTAAATGTGAAAAAGCCGGTTCCAGCTTGGATTTTTCAGGCTCTCCAGGATCTGGTCCTGGTTGGTGAGTTCCTTGCCGTCAGCGCCCAGTCCGTTGCGTTTGATCTCCAGCGACTGACAGGCCTTTTGCAGGGCCTCCTGGAAACTGCGCCCGATGCCCATGGCCTCCCCTACCGATTTCATCTGCAGGCCGAGGTGACGGTCGGTCCCTTTAAATTTATCGAAGTTCCAACGGGGAACTTTAACGATAACATAGTCGATGGTGGGTTCAAAAAAGGCGGAGGTGGTTTTGGTAATCTGGTTCTGCAGTTCATCCAGGTTAAAACCAATGGCCAGTTTGGCCGCAATTTTCGCGATGGGATAACCGGTCGCCTTCGAGGCCAGCGCGGAGGATCTGGATACCCTGGGATTGATTTCTATGACGATGATTTCATCTTCGTTCAGCGGATTTACCGAGAACTGGATGTTGCATCCACCGGCAAACTGACCGATGCCGTTCATGCACAATATGGCCAGGTCGCGCAGCTTCTGGTAGGTGCGGTCGCTGAGCGTCATGGCCGGTGCTACCGTGATCGAGTCGCCCGTATGGATGCCCATCGGATCAAAATTCTCGATGGAGCAGATGATGATCACGTTTCCGACGCTGTCACGCAGCAACTCCAGCTCAAATTCCTTCCAGCCCATGATGCTTTGTTCGATCAGCACTTCGTGTACCGGACTGGCATGCAGGCCATGGTTCAGGGCGGCATCAAATTCTTCCTTCGTATCCACAAATCCTCCGCCTGTTCCACCCAGTGTAAAGGAAGGGCGGATCACCAGCGGGAAACCAATTTCCTGAGCTATTTCCTTTCCCTCGAGGAAAGAGGTGGCGGTTCGACCCTTGCATACGTTAGCTCCCAGTTCCAGCATGCGCAGCCGGAAACGCTCCCGGTCTTCGGTGGTCTTGATGGCATCGATGTCTACACCGATGATCTTGACCCCGTGTTTTTCCCACAATCCCGCTTTCTGACAATCAATGCAAAGGTTGAGCGCCGTTTGTCCGCCCATGGTTGGTAAAACCGCATCAATCTTATGTTTCTGGAGTATTTCGGCGATTGACTTTTTTGTGAGCGGCTTGAGGTAAATGTGGTCGGCCGTCACCTTGTCGGTCATGATGGTGGCCGGATTGGAGTTAATCAGAATCACCTCAATCCCCTCTTCCTTGAGCGAACGTGAAGCCTGGCTTCCCGAATAATCGAACTCACAGGCCTGACCAATCACGATCGGGCCGCTTCCAATGATTAATACAGACTGAATCGAAAGATCACGTGGCATGGTGTAAAGAAGGGCTTTTATCGGCGATACAGCGCCGGATTAAATGGGAGGGATGAACAGAACCTGATAAACGACAAACTCCTGAAAAACAATCGAATAAAAATGCACTTGGATGGTAAACCGCCTGATCAATCAAGATGGACTGTAACCGCATGCACAGCTGGAATTTGGGTGGGTCAAAGGTAGGGAATAAGGACGATTGGCTCAT
>JAEUTF010000014.1 GCA_016788185.1 Bacteroidia bacterium
CCAGCCTGAGCGTGTTTGATATGCAGGGCAGGCGGGTTTACCTGGACGAGGTTCGGTCGCACCGAGTAGAGATTCAAAGGGGTGACTGGGCTGCCGGCCCTTACTCCCTGAGGCTTGTGGATGGAGGCAGGGAATTGTTTAGCACACAAATTATTGTGCAGTGATGTTACGCCCCTCCGGGGCTTCGGATCGCGGCGGCCATTACCACGGGCCATTCTGCCCGTGGTGAATGACGTCCCACCCCTTCGGGGTGAAACCCCTGAAATCAACTTCTCGAAAGTAGTAGTATTGTGACGTCCCACCCCTTCGGGAAAAAAATAGCCATTTGATTTCTGCCTCCTGAACACCCACCCCGAAGGGGTGGAACATCCATAACCCCTGGCTGCAAAGCCGGGGTTATGGGCTGACAAAGAAAAGGAGCCCTGAAGGGGCGAAACGAGCACCCCTTCGTGCAGCAGCACCTGATAGCGCCTATTCGAAAAAAATGGTATTGTGAAGCCTTACCCCTTCGGGTTGGAACAGCCATTTGTTTTCTGGCGCCTGAGTACCCACCCCGGAAGTGTGTGGAACAAAGCACATAGCTGGTAGGCAGAAATTTGTTAAAGTAAAGTCATCCCTTTTTAGATTGGAACAGCCATCTGTTTACCGGCGTCTGAGCATCCACCCCGGAAGGGGTGGAACATCCATAACCCCAGGCTGCAAAGCCGGGGTTATGGACTGACAAAGAAAAGGAGCCCTGAAAGGGCGAAACAAATCCCCCCAAGCCCCAGTGGGATGAAGTTCCAGTTGAGACATTGTTGGTCGAAAAGGAAGCGTAGCAAAGTACCACTCTTTCGGGTTGGAAAAGAAATTTGTTTACCGGCGCCTGAGCATCCACCCCGAAAGGGGTGGAACACCCATAACCCCGGGCTGCAAAGCCGGGGTTATGGGCAGACAAAGAAAAGGAGCCCTGAAGGGGCGAAACAGCTGCTTCCAACATCCCTTTCGAAGTGACGTGTCAGTTCATGTCTTTTCGATTTTCTGCATTAAACGTAAAAAGATCACCCTGCTCCGAATAGAAGAAGCGCTCCCTTGCATTCATTATTTTTGTTCAGAAGGAGGGAGCGCCTCAGACGATATTTAAAAGGAAGGGCGCCGAAGCTTCTTCAGCGAGAAACACTTTCATCGTATACCATGCAGAAATCCGGATTGGCTGCGCATTGTCGCGGACTTCTTGAAGAGAGAATCAACGACATTAACAGCGAGCTGGAAGCTTTGAACGAGTCGTTACAAGGAGAAACAAAGAGCAGCGCCGGCGACAAGCACGAAACCTCCAGAGCCATGATGAACCTGGAGCAGGAAAAGATGCGACGGCAATTACATGAAGCGCAAACGATGCGGGAGTCTTTTCTGAAAATTGATTTCAACCGGACTTCCACACAGGCGATTCCGGGCAGCCTCATCTATACCGACCAGGGCGTGTTTCTGCTGAGCATTGGCTTGGGCAAAGTGCAGTACGAAGGCAAAGAAATAATCCTCCTTTCACCGGCTTCACCGCTGGGCAGTGCCTTGCTGCAACGCAGCAGCGAAGAAGAAGAAGAAGCGGAACTGAACGGTAAAAAATACAGGATTGAAAAGGTGGTGTGAGCCATTGGCTTCAGTATTTCAGTACTTTTTTTGTCGTACATCCTTTGGCATGTTGCACCCGTATGAAATACAGGCCCGGCGTCCAATGGGCCGTTGACAAGCTCATCACTTTGCTATCGGGCATTTTCATCGTATGTACAATTTTTCCGGAAACGTCTGTTATTTGAATAACCTGTATTGCAACTGCTGCTGAAAAGTTCAGGGTAAGCTGTTCGGAGAAGGGGACCGGTAGAGCGGAGAGTGTCGCGGAGGATTGCAAATCACCGAAAATCGCCGTGCTGTTTAATGACGTATCCAGTTTCAGAACCCATAAATCGGTATTGCCGAAACCGCATAAATTGCCGGAGGTGCTGAATCCTCCCAGCAGCAAGTTCCCTGTGCTATCTCCTGCCAGAGCCTTAGGAAAATCATTTGAGTTACCGCCGAAACTTTGTTCCCATAGAATGTTACCAAGGGTATCCAGCTGCAGCAGCCAGTAATCCTTGAAGCCGAATGCCTGACTGCGGTCGAAATCGGTGGAAGAAGATTCCGCTGCAAGCAGGTAACCCATAGGGGTTTCTAGAATACTGTTGCCAATGTCGGAATGTGTTCCCCCGAGGTTTTTTTGCCAGAGGAGATTAAAGGACGTATCGAGTTCCAACACCCAGGCATCCTCCCAATTGCTGATGCCGTTGAAATAATTGCCGCTAAGATCTCCATCGGACGAAAAGCTGTAACCGGAAATCAACAGCCGGTTCTTTGAAGTATATTTCATATCGGTGGGAGCTTCATCGAATGATCCGCCAAAATTTTTCTCTTGCAGCAGATTCCCCATTTCATCCAACTTCAGCATCCAGATGTCGCGGTTTCCGCGCGGCTGGGTGATATCTCCGTCGGAAGAGTTGCTCATGGCCGCTACAATGATGTGTCCACCCGGCAACTCAATGAGCTTGTAGGCGGCATCAGATGCTGTTCCACCCAGGCTGCGCTGCCATAGGATATTCCTTTGTGCATCGATTTTCACCACCCAGGCATCGGCCCAGGTGGCCGGTGGTCCGTGCAGACCACTTACATCCACATCGTTGGAAAAGGTAAAGCCAGCCATGAGATAGCCGCCGACTGCCATGGGAATCACATCGTACATCTGATCCATGTAACTGCCCCCGAAGCATTTCTTCCACTGAATCGTATTGTTAGCCCGCAGCTTAACGAGCCAGAAATCATCATCACCGATATGACCGTTCACATTTCCATTCGATGAAGCGGCGTGCCCCCCTATGACAAAGGCACTGTCTTCTGCAAACAAACACAGTGCCGCCTCTTCTGCCGACCCGCCGAGGCATCGTTGCCACTGAATTTGTCCTGCGGCATCACACTTTACCACCCACATATCCCTCGCGCCGTGTTGCCCGAGGACTTGCTGGTTGCTGCTCCAGGTGTGACCGGCGAAAATAAAGCCGCTGTCGGAAGTGGGCAGGATTTTTTGAAGAGATTCGTTGTTACTTCCTCCGTAGCAATTATTGAAAAGCAACGATGACTGCGCGGCCAGAAACGTAGAAAAAAACAGCAGCGTGGCGAGGAGAAAATAAGAAGATCGTAAAAGCATAGAAAGCAATTAGTATGGTAAAAGTAGAAGTTTCATATGAAAAGTACCACATGTAAAAAGCAGGAAAATGAATAGAAAATGGCGATTAAATAGTATATCCAGGAGTAATCAGGAACACCGGCTTACCTGAAATACTGATTGAACTCAGCGAATGATTTTTTTATCTCTTCCAGCCCGGCTCCGGCCTCCTGCTCTGTTTTGCTGTTGATAAAGACATCCACCAGGTCTATAAAAGGCAGGAGCCATTTGTGCAATTCATCGTGTGCCTGTCCTTCCATGGTGCAATTGGAGGTGAGCTGATCAATACCGCCCTGGAGGGATTCTCCCAGGGTCCGGTATTCCGACAGGGAACTTCCCCTAAAAGTATTGGCAGAGTTTTCCATGTTGCGGATATGCACCATCATCGGTTCATCCACCTTCCATTTTTCACCCTTGTTGAGCCGGATGTCCGTTTCTTCATCGTGGTGGGTATGTTTTTCTTCCGCTGAAGGAATTCCCGGAGTGCTCGTTTTATCCGAAGCAGGATTACCGCAGGAGAAGAGAAGGGCCGCGGAGAGCAGCAGGAAGGACGCTATTTTCATGTTGTAATTGTTACGGTTTCATGCTGCGCCCGGCAGGTAGTGCATTCAACTACACTCCACTCCTGATTTTCTCTGCAGGGTTCGTCAGCGACGCAAAGGTAGACACCAGGCGGCGCAGATCAAATGACGATGATCATACCGGTGTTTCCCTGCAACAAGAGCCACCCTTTCTACCTGAAGGATTACCCTCCTGCACCTGTGAAAAAGTTACTGTGTCAGGAAACGGTAAAATACAACTTTAACATACAAAAGCAATACACTTTTTAATACATTCGGGACAGCCTGACCATGAAAATACGCTCACTATTCATTTTACTGCTGGTACAACTGAATGCCTTTGCGCAGAAGTCCTGGTATCCGATCCCCGGGGCACCTGCCGAAACCCGCATTGAGGACATCAGCTTTATCAGCGATTCTACCGGATTTCTGGAGGCCAATGATACCATTTACAAAACCGTGGATGCCGGAAGCACCTGGACGGTGTCGGGCACTTTTTTTCCGGGCTATGTACGTTCCATCGAGTTTATAAACGATACGCTGGGGTTCATTGGCACCTTGCTGCAGGCGCCTACCGCTGCCGGAATTTACCGGACACAGGACGGAGGGCAAACCTGGGCCTCACTCCAGTCACTGCTTCCCAATCCTCCGGCCTGGGGCATATGCGGCATCGCCCATTACCATCAAAGCATTGTAGCGGTGGGTTCGGTGATGACGGAGAGCAATGTGTATTATTCGCACGATGCCGGAAACACCTGGTCGCAGGTGAATTTAAGCGCCTTCGCCAATGCCCTCATCGATGTTTTCATGCTTGACTCCCTCACCTGGCTGGTGTCGGGGAAAAGCAATACGGCCAGTTTCCAGAAGGCCACCATTCTCCGTACCGATGACGGCGGACAGACCTGGACCCGGGTGGCGCTGGCAGGGAACGGTAACACCTATTGCTGGAAAATATTCATGCAGAATAACGGTACGGGATATGGGTCCATTGAGGATTTTACCGGCGTTTCCTTTTTCAGAACCCTTGACAACGGCCTCACCTGGCAGGAGAGTATTCTGAATGGTTTTCTACAGAGCGATGTGGGCGCCACCGCCGTCTGGAACGATACCACCGTATGGCTGGGCGTCCAGCACAACAGCGGTTACTTTGAAAGCCACGATGCAGGGCTGAACTGGACCTATAGCAATGCGGGTCTTAACATGAACCGCATGGTGATACCCGATGGGATCACGCCCCTTTGCGTGGGGGCCACCGTGTATCGTTACGGAACCACTACCGGATGGAGCTTTCCAGTGCCGGCCGGCGATGCGCACCACCTGGAAATTTTCCCGACTCCCGCTTCCGGCACCTTCAGCATACGCATCAACCTTTCGGTCGCTACCCCGCTCTACATCATCATCACCGATCTGCAGGGGAGACTGATCAAATTGCTCGACCATTCGTCCCATCCTGCAGGACCCGTCCGGTTTGATGTGTCCGTGGAGGGATGGGAAAACGGCAGTTATGTTGTTCAGGTTATCAGCAACCAGCAGAATTTCGGCCGTCGTTTCCAGGTGATGAAATAGCAGCAGGAAGAAGGTTCTTTTAGTGTTTAATGAACCGGCCCGTATAACTTCTCTGGTCTGCATCGATCTGAAGCAGGTACATTCCAGCTTCAAGATGGCGAACATCCACCGTAGCGCCAGGACCTGTGTTGTTACAGGGCAATGAAACACGGTGCAGCAATTTTCCCTCAGCCGAAAGTATGGACAGTCTGCAAGCCGCACCGGTATTTTCCCGGAACTCCACGCTCAGGAAATCACCGGCCGGATTGGGATACACCAGGAGGCCGTCTTCCTTGATTACTTCCACGACGGAAGTGATATTTGTTTGCAGCGTGTTGGTTACTGTATTGGTAACTATGGGCGCGTTGAAGTCAAAGTAGATGTCGGCCGTATTGCTGATAACGGTACCATCGGGAAGTCCCTGCAGGGGCAGGATGGAGTATTCGATGAAGCCGTGGCTGCCGGGCTCATTGCTGTTGCTGTCGGGCAGGTTGATGTTGATGAATTTCCACGTAAACTCGCGGTCGTTCGTCACCAGGGTGTAGGGATGGCTGGTCTGCTTCATCAGGAAGGTGCTGAGATCAAGGTCATCGTCAATAATATCCTGCACACGGATGTTGATGGCAGAGG
>JAEUTF010000039.1 GCA_016788185.1 Bacteroidia bacterium
TGAGGGCACCGGCTTCAAGTTCTCGGCTTAAAATCTGCCGTATCAGCGGATAAGGCTCACGGTACCTGACTTTTCGAGGATGTCTTTTTTATCGAAGCCACTGAAACGGACCCGGAACAAGTATACGCCCTGCGGGCAGTCCGTGTTGTTGAACCGTCCATCCCATCGCTCTTCCGGGTTCCGGGAAAAATAAACGCGCTGACCCCAGCGGTTAAAAACCGAGACTTCAACCGTCTGGACAAAAGCGAAAGAGGGTCCCCATCCATTGTTGACTGCATCGTTGTTCGGAGTAAAGGCATTGGGGATGAACATCAGGGGAGGCTGCACCAGTTCCACTTCATTCGACAGGCTTTCTGCATCTTCATGTCCAGGCGCCTGCCGGGCCCTGATTTTATAGGTAAAGGTGCCTCCGCTCAGCGGAATGTCCTGATCGATGTAGTCGAAATGGAGGGGTGATAGCTGAGCCAGGGGTAAAAAGGTGCCGGCCAGACCGCTTGCGTTTTCCCCCGCGCGTTCAAGGGTATAACTTTCAACTCCGCCGTTCCATTCCCGGTATTCATTCCATTGCAGGGTGTTTGAATATTGATCCGCACTGCCCTGCAGCACGATGGTGCAGGCTTCGTTGCTGTAAGCGCTTTCGTTTTCGCAGTAATCATAATTTTTCATGCGGTAGCAATAGGAGGTGGCATCGGTCAGCATGGCGAAATCGCTCCACTCATAGTCTGCATACTGGTACAGCCGGTCCACTTCCGTAAACAAGGTGCCGGGTTCGTTGATCCTTTTCTCAATCACATAGGTGCCATACACGCCGTCAGGGAAGTCGGACCAGCTCAGGGTGACCAGATTTTTTTTCGTTACGCTCACGCTCTTGATATAGTTGACCGTGGTGTTGAGCTGGGTGATGGTGCAAATGGTATCCGAGTACAGGCCCTCCTCTCCGCAGGAGTTGGTGCCGTTGATGTAATAGCAGTAGTCGTTCTGGGATGGGTCGGAAGCGAGGGAATCCGTGAAGCGGAGCTGCTGGGGATCTTCAGAAACTTTTATCAGCTGGTAAGGTCCGCCGTTGCTGCTCCGGTAAAGCTTGAAATTCTTAAAATACCTTGGCAGGATTTCCGGTTGCGGATTTTTGAAGACGGTGACCGCCTGGGCGTTCATTTCCAGGCAAAGCAAGCGGGGTTTGCTGACGACCGGAACCGGTTTAACCAGGATGCTGACTTTGCCCAGGCTGGTTAACGGTATCGGGCAGCCGTTGTCCCTGATTTCATACACCACTTTATAGGCTGAGTCACGGGATTGCCCGCAGCTGGTGAACCAGCAGAAATCCGCTTCCAGCGAATCCAGTCCGCTCGTATCCGACGACACGGCAAAAGGGGCGCTCAGGCCCTGCGCCGGCGACTGACTGAAAACCTCGCCGCGATGTACCAGGAACAGGGAATCCCCGTCCGGATCACGCGCCTTCACCTTGAAACAAAGCGTGTCGCTGGCATAGATCTCGTAGTGCATGTTGTTCACGGAAGGGGATAGGTTGGGAGCGCTGTTGTCATTGCAAACGATCACGGTAAATTCAATTTCACGACGCACGGCGCCAATCAGCTGACCGTTTCTGTATTCGTAAATGGTGACGGCCATGGCATAAAATCCGGGGTCATCGGGAATGCCTTCCACCTCGCCGGTGCTGGTGTTGATGGTAAGCGGCGTGGCACTCCCGCAGATATTCGACAACCCGTAGCCAAATTCCCAGGTGATGTCACTGTAGGGCTTGGGCGCCGGAACCAGGTTGCCTCCTCCGGGTGAAGCGGGGGTACTGTAAGGGTTGGGATCCTGGTTGGAGGAATTGCCACCGGCCAGGGGATTTGTCAAAGCGTAAACCAGCGAATCTCCGTCTGCATCGGAGGCGTTAAAATTAAAACGGAAATACTGGCCCGCGCAGGTATAGGGGAGAGGAGGACTGTTGAAAGTAGGACTGGAGTTCTGTAAGGAAGGATCAGCCATTTCATGATAGAAGGCCATGCCAGTCTGACCCGGAAGCAGCAGGTTGGTGACGGTGATATTTCTGCAACAGCGTTCCCAGACGAGGTAATATCCACCGGAGGAGGGTGGCAATTGCACGGTCCGTATGTAATCACCCTGCTCCATGCATACCTCGGGCGGGGGCAGGCAGCCGGCACCGGCAAGCTGTAAAGGCGTAATGCTCGTTAAGTCCACATGAAATGAATCCTGCAAAACACTTCCGTTGAGGGTATAGGCGCCGATGATGATGGTCGGGTCAAAGTTTGCAGCATTCGGGTTGGAACAATCCCTGTACAAGGTGAGGCGGATTTCGTAGGTGTTTCCACCCAGCCAGCGCGTGGTGAGATCGCCACCGGCAATATGATAGGCACAGGCCATTCCAGCCTGAAATACCATCAATAGTAAAAGGAGGTTGCGCTTCATGGATCCTTGCCTCTTCAAAGTTACCTAAATTTGCCTCTTAAAATACATGAGGCCGGAGTCTGTTTTATAAACAGACGGATTTTGGCTGGTAAACGTTGTAAAATTGAAAGGAAAGATACTGACCGACCTTCAGGTCGTCGACATGGCGGATGAAGGCAAGGCGCTGGCCCGACACGAGGGATTGGTGGTTTTTATTGATAAGGCCGTTCCGGGCGACGTCGTGGATGTGCGCATCCGGAAAAAGCATTCCTCTTACCTGGAGGCCGAAGTGGTGGAGCTGAAGCAGGCTTCTCCGCATCGTATCACTCCCCTTTGCAGCCATTTTGGAACCTGTGGCGGTTGCAAGTGGCAATACATGGATTATCCGGTACAGCTTCAGTTTAAACAAAAGCAGGTCCGCGATGCCTTGCAAAGGCTGGGTAAAATTGAAAATCCTCCTGTACAGGACATCATCGGTTCGAAGCTTACCACCCATTACAGAAACAAATTGGATTACACCTTTGCCGATAAAAAGTGGCTGAGCCGCGAGGAGTACGGTCTGAGGGAAGAAGCGGGTGGTCCGGCGCTAGGTTTTCACATTCCGGGCCGTTTTGACAAAGTGTTGGACATTGAAACCTGTTACCTCCAGCCGGAACCTTCCAACAGCATTCGTCTGGCGGTGCGCCGGTACTGCCTTGAGCACGATCTTCCTTTTATGAACCTGCGGCATAAAGCGGGGATGATGCGCGGACTGATCATCCGGAATACGCTGGCCGGAGGCTGGATGGTCATTGTCATGGTGTATGAAAACGATCAACCCGCTTTGGAAGGCTTGTTGAAATACTTAGAGCAGAATTTTCCTCAGATCACCTCTCTCCTCTATGTCATCAACCCCAAGGGAAATGACACGTTTCACGACCTTGACGTGAAAACCTGGTCGGGCCTTCCCTACATTACCGAAGAAATGGAAGGATTGCAGTTCCGGATCGGGCCCAAATCCTTTTTTCAGACGAACAGCGGTCAGACGCTCGAACTCTACAAGTTGGCCAGGGAATTTGCCGCGCTGCAAGGTGACGAGACCGTTTATGATTTGTACACCGGAACAGGTACCATTGCTTTGTTCGTCGCGGCTTCGGCTAAAAAAGTAGTCGGCATTGAGTATGTAAAGGACTCCATCGAGGATGCCAGGCGCAACGCCGATCTGAACCGGATTTCCAACACGGTTTTTTATGCCGGCGATATGAAGGAGTTGCTTACGGACGCGTTGTTTAAACAGGAAGGGTATCCCGATGTGATCATCACGGATCCGCCCCGTGCCGGAATGCATTTTGATGTGGTGGAGCAATTGCTGAAGTCAGGGGCCAGGCGGATTGTCTATGTCAGTTGCAATCCCGCTACCCAGGCCAGAGATGTGCAGATGTTGTCAGAGAAGTACGACCTGCTGCGGGTGCAGCCGGTGGACATGTTTCCGCATACGGCGCATGTGGAAAGTGTGGCTTTGCTTGTATTGAAACAGCCGGGCTGAGGGAAAAAGCAGGGAACTTGTTTCGTAAGGCAAGGAGGAGCCTGTAGAGAAGAGGTCGCCGGGGAAAGAATTTCCTCTGCCTCTTTGTGGATGGATTCATGACCCGACAGACCGGAGGAGACGAATGGATTTTTCGCCATGTTTCAGGTACATGCTTTTTCCTGATTCAAACCAGCCGTCATGATTTCCTCAGTGTACAAATCCAGGTCAGGAATCGGGCAGCCTGCACCAGCGGTTTGTAGGTTCTTCTGTTGATGAAGGACCTCGTCCTGGTATGAAGAAGTATTGATGGTAACGGATTTCGTTTGGACCGGTTTTTTTTACGCTTCATCCCTTTTCTGACACCCGGCGGTGGGAATTGAGTTTAATTTGCATCGGATTCTGAAATTTACCCTTTATTTTATACAGCATGTCAAGTACCCTTCACGGCCGGCGCTTTCTGAAAAGTGTGATCATCCTGATGCTGATTTTCGCGCCGATCATAACCGTACAAGCCCAGGTTCCGACGCAGGTCATCCGCGGGAAAGTAGTGGATGAGATATCGAAAGTACCCATTCCCGGCGCGACGGTGATGGTATCTTCTGTACAGCCTGCAAGCGGTGCAGTCACGGATATGGAAGGTGAATTCAGGCTTCCGGGAATTCCGGTGGGCAATCATACCCTGCGGGTGATGTTATTGGGATACGAAGAACTGATCCGGCCGGGTATCGTGGTGAATTCAGGAAAGGAGGTGGTGCTGCAACTGGAGGTCAGGGAGAAACTGATCGAGACCAGGGAAGTCACCATCACGGCCGAGCTCGAAAAAAACAAGCCAATGAATGAAATGTCCTTGGTAAGTACCCGAACTTTTTCGGTGGAGGAGACCCGCAAATTTGCCGCGGCGGTGAACGATCCGGCACGCATGGTTACCTCCTTTGCCGGTGTGCTGGGCACCGACGATGGAAACAACAACATTTCTATCCGCGGGAATGCACCCGCCGGGTTGCAGTGGAGGATGGAAGGGGTGGAAATCCCAAGCCCGAATCATTTTTCTTTTCCCGGTACTTCCGGCGGCGGAATTTCTATTCTCAGTGCTCAATTGCTCTACAACTCCGATTTTCTCACCGGGGCATTCACGGCGGAATATGGAAATGCCCTCAGCGGGGTTTTTGATCTCAAACTCAGAAAGGGAAACAATGAAAAACAGGAAATAACAGTACAGGCCGGGTTCCTGGGTTTGGACCTGGCCGTTGAAGGCCCTTTCAGCAAGAAATACAAAGGTTCATACCTGATCAATTACCGGTACAGTACGCTGGCGGCCATCGGTAAAATGATTGAGTTGGGCGACGCGGCCACCAACTTCCAGGACTTGTCGCTCAACCTCTTTCTTCCGGCCGGAAGTGCCGGGCAGTTTACGGTTTTCGGTTTTGGAGGATTGAGTTCGCAGGACTTTGAGGCAGAGAAAGATTCACTGGAGTGGGAGGACGAAGGAGAACGCTATAGCTCCGAATTCAGATCCAATACCGGTGTGCTGGGTACCACCCATGCGCTCAGCATCGGGAAAAACACCTTTCTTAAATCGGCCCTCGTGGCATCCCTGTACGATAACAAGTACGCGGTGTACCGCCTCGACGACGGATACCGGAGTGAGGAAAGAGAAAAGGGGATCAGCTTAAACGATCGTCAGCTTTTCAGCACCACCTTGCATCATAAATTCAACGCACGTCACAGCTTGCGGACAGGCCTGATAGTTTCAAGAATGGGGTTCGCCATCAAACAGCGGGAGTACGATTATGAGGTGGATGCGCTGGAAAAAACGCTCGATGTAAACGATGATGCCTATACGACACAGGCCTTTGTAACCTGGATGAACCGGATTACGGAGAGGCTGAGTTTGCAGTTGGGTGCGCACTACCTGGGTATCACCCATAACCGCACCTGGTCTGTTGAGCCCCGTGCATCCGTTAAATATACCCTGGATGAAAAACAAAACCTGTCACTGGGTTATGGCTTGCACAGCCAGGTGCAGGCACTGGGTGTTTATTTCGGAGAAGTGGCCGACAGCACCGGTAGTGTGTACCGGCCCAACGAAAACCTTGAACTCAGCAAGTCGCACCATGTCGTGCTTGGCTATGACCGCATGCTGAAACCCTGGCTGCATGTGAAACTGGAAACGTATTACCAGCATCTATTTGATATACCCGTCAGCACGGATCCCGGTGAAACCTTCAGCATATTGAATTTGCGTGACGGGTATTATACGGATGCGCTGGTTAATAAAGGCCTTGGTAAAAATTACGGGCTGGAGCTGACCTTTGAGCAATTCATGCGTCATGACCTGTACTTCCTGTTCTCATCTTCTTTGTATGAGTCCAGGTACAGGGCTTCCGACGGCAAGTGGAGAAATACGCAGTTTAACGGAAATTACTCCTTCAGTTTTACCGGTGGCCGGGAATTTAAAACCGGCCCAAAAATGAGAAACCGGATTTTTGGTGTCAACGTGAAAGTCATTTATGCCGGCGGTTTACGCAAAACACCCATTGACCTTGATAAATCGCTTGCGGAGGGTACTACGTATTATTTTGAGGACAGGGCCTTCAGCGAAAGGAATCCGGATTACTTTCGCACCGATATCAGGGTGAGCATGAAACGCAACCGGCCCAGAGCCACCCATCTGCTGTCCCTGGATATTCAGAATGTAACCAACCGTAAGAATATTTTCGGGGAATACTTCAATCCTCTGAGCGGTAAGGTAAAAACCTATTACCAGACTCCTTTGATTCCGGTGTTAAGTTACAGGGTGGAATTCTGATTCTGTAACGAAAAGAAAAAGAAAGGCCGGATTCCTCTGTTTGGAGAAAACCGGCCTTTGCAGTTTTTCTGTGCAATGCCCCGGGGGGGGTACAGTTTTACATGTGGATCACTTCACCATAGGCATCAGCCACCGCTTCCATCACCGCTTCCGACATGGTCGGGTGCGGGTGGATGGACTTGATGATCTCGTGTCCGGTGGTTTCAAGGTTTCTGGCCACCACCACTTCGGCGATCATTTCCGTTACATTCATGCCGATGAAATGCGCGCCCAGCCATTCTCCGTACTTCGCGTCGAAAATCACTTTTACGAATCCGTCGGGTGCTCCCGATGCCTTGGCTTTTCCACTCGCGGAAAAAGGAAATTTCCCTACTTTGATTTCATAGCCGGCTTCCTTCGCGGCTTTTTCAGTCATACCCACGGAGGCGATTTCGGGTGAACAATAGGTGCAACCGGGTATGTTGCCGTAGTTGATGGGGGATACGTGCAAGCCCGCGATTTTCTCCACGCAACAAATGCCTTCTGCGGAAGCCACGTGTGCCAGGGCAGGACCTTTCACTATGTCACCGATGGCATACACCCCCGGAATATTGGTCTGGTAATAATCATTCACCAGGACCTTGCCTTTGTCGGTGATGACGCCGGTTTCCTCCAGTCCGAGGTGCTCGATGTTGGGGGTGATTCCGACCGCCGAGAGCACAACATCGCATTCGATGGTTTCTACTCCTTTCTTGGTTTTTATCTGCACCTTACACCCTGTACCCGACGTATCCACGTTTTCCACGGTGGACTCGGTCATGATGGTCATCCCGTTTTTCTTGAAGGAGCGGGCCAGCTGTTTGGAAATGTCTTCGTCTTCCACCGGAACAATGTTGGGCATGAATTCCACGATGGTGACCTTGGTGCCCATGCTGTGGTAGAAATAGGCGAATTCGCATCCGATGGCACCGGATCCGACAATGACCATGGAGGCCGGAAGTTCAGAAAGCGACATGGCCTCCCGGTATCCGATTACTTTTTTGCCGTCCTGCTTCAGACCGGGCAACTCACGGCTGCGTGCCCCCGTAGCCAGGATGATGTGTTTGGCTTCGTAGCTGCTGATGCTGCCGTCGGGAGCAGTCACCTCTACTTTTTTGCCGGCTTTCAGTTTCCCGGTGCCCTGGATGGCGTCAATTTTATTTTTTTTAAACAGAAACTGAATGCCTTTGCTCATGCCCTCCGCCACATCACGGCTTCTTTTGATCACACCGCCGAAATCGGCTTTGTACTCACTGACCTGAATACCATAATCAGCGGCATGTTTCAGGTATTCAAATACCTGTGCGCT
Organism: Bacteroidia bacterium; assembly: GCA_016788185.1. Taxonomy (GTDB): domain Bacteria; phylum Bacteroidota; class Bacteroidia; order AKYH767-A; family OLB10; genus JAJTFW01. Next base: position 8,056 of record JAEUTF010000039.1, read on the forward strand.
TTTCAGGAGGGCCTTGGTGGGGATACAACCCCAGTTGAGGCAAACACCGCCGAGACTTTCCTTTTCAATTACTGCTGTTTTAAGACCCAGCTGTGAGGCGCGGATGGCTGCTACATAGCCGCCGGGACCACTGCCGATAACGATCAGATCGTATTGCATGGAATGAATTTCTGTTGAGAGGGCGAAGGTAATTCATTTCTGCAGAAGATCTAAAAACTATTGATTTTCAGTGTGGGAGCGTTTTATTCGATAACCAGGCGCTGCGTCTCTCCCTGGCAGCGGAGGAGGTA
>JAEUTF010000040.1 GCA_016788185.1 Bacteroidia bacterium
CCTGGTACATTATCACGTAATTGACACTGGCCCGCTATCGGTGGAAGAATATACCATTTCCATGCAGGAGGCGGAAAAGCAAATCAGGGAACATCAGTCCAAGATGGCTAACTTTGTTTCAGCCGAGACGGTTAAACGTCTTGAAACACCGGAAGCATTGGGAAGCGGGAAAGATGTCTACACCAAGAACTGTGTAGCCTGCCATGGACCACAAGGAGAAGGTACCGTGGGTCCCAACCTGACCGATGATTTCTGGATTCATGGCGGAGGCATTAAAAACATCTTCCTCACGGTGACCAATGGTGTTCCGGCCAAAGGCATGATTTCCTGGAAATCACAACTTACTCCCAAGCAAATTCAGGAGGTTTCCAGCTACATCATGAGCCTGCACGGAAGCAAGCCCGCCAATGGCAAAGAGCCCCAGGGCGACAAATGGGTGGAGGCCGGCACATCGGCGCCCGCGGCCACTGACAGTACCACGGTTGTCAAAGACAGCAGCGCTGTTTCGACGGCGGCCAACTAAACCATGCAAGAAGAATCCCTGCAAAGTCCGACCCCTGACCCTTCCGGCTCCTTCCGCGACTCCGTTGCTACGATCAGCAAAGAGGGCAGGAGAAACTGGATCTATCCCAAGAAGCCAAAAGGCCCGCTGTACGACAAGCGAACCATTGTCAGTGTCGTGTTACTGGCCCTGATGTTTTCGGGCCCCTTCATGAAAGTGAACGGACACCCGCTGATGCTGTTTAATATCCTGGAAAGGAAATTTATTCTTTTTGGTGTGGCCTTCTGGCCACAGGATTTTGATCTTTTTGTACTCGCGATGCTCACGTTTATCGTGTTCATCATTCTTTTCACCGCCTTGTTCGGCCGTCTGTGGTGCGGGTGGGCCTGTCCGCAAACCATTTTCATGGAGATGGTATTCCGAAAAATAGAGTACCTGATTGAGGGGGATTACATGCAACAAAAGGCCCTGAATGCAGAACCTCCGAATCCCCGGAAATTCAGGAAGAAGGCCTTGAAGAACATCATTTTTTTCCTGCTATCCTTCCTCATTGCCAACACCTTCCTTGCTTATCTGATCGGGATCGATGAACTGAAAGCCATTGTGACCGATGATCCGTCAAAACATACCGGCGGCCTGATCTCCCTGATCATTTTCACCTCCGTTTTTTATGGGGTGTACACCAAGTTCAGAGAGCAGGCCTGCATTGTGGTATGTCCTTATGGCAGGCTTCAGGGAGTCCTGCTGGACAAAAACTCAGTAGTCATCGCTTACGACTATAAGCGAGGTGAACCCAGGGGAAAAATACACAAAGGAGAAGACCGTAAAATCGGTGATTGCATTGACTGCCATCAATGCGTACAGGTTTGCCCAACCGGAATCGACATCCGCAACGGCACCCAGATGGAATGTGTGAACTGCACCGCCTGCATCGATGCCTGTGATGCCATCATGGAAAAGGTGGAATTGCCCAAAGGCCTGATCCGATACACCAGCGAAGAGGCCATCGCAACGGGTAAGAAATTCAAAGTAACCACCAGAATTATCGGCTATTCCATTGTGCTTAGTATCCTGCTTGGTTCTCTCATTACCTTACTGGCCCTTCGCTCGGATGTGGAAGCAACCGTGCTCCGCACCCCCGGCATGCTTTTTCAGCAACAGGAAAATAACGGAGTCAGTAATCTTTACAACATCAAGATTGTCAATAAAACCTTTAAGGACCTGCCCCTTGAAATTAAAGTGATTGAGCCTGCGGGATCGATTCGCTGGGTGGGCCATGGGATCAGCATTCTGAAAGAGCAAGATATCGCCGAAGGGGAGTTCTTTCTGATCATTGACAAAAAGCTCATCCGGAAAACCAAAACAAAAATCCATCTGCAAATTCTTTCTAACGGGGTTGTCGTGGATGAGGCAGAAACCAATTTTATCGGACCAACCAACTGAGCACATGAACTGGGGATATAGAATAATTTTACTTTACACCGGATTTATAGGAGGACTCCTTTACCTGATCTACCGCTGTACGCAGGAAAACATTGACCTCGTGGCCCCCAATTATTACGAGCAGGAAATCAAATACCAGGAGAAAATCGACCAGATGAACAATTCACATCAAAGCGGATATCGTTTGCAGGTGATGTACAATGAACGTGAAAAAGTCATCGAAGTGAGTTACCCGTCCGGCCTTGAAAGCAAAACTGTAAAAGGGGAAATAACACTCTTCCGGCCCGATAATTCAAAACTCGATCTGTCCCTGCCGGTGCAGCCCGTTAACGGAAAACAACGTATACCCGCTGCCAAACTGAACAAGGGGTACTGGAGGGTTCAATCCAATTGGTCGGTCGGTGACATTCCACTCTACCAGGAAGAGAAAATATTCATTCAATAATGGAAATTTTTTATTGGACCGCATTATCGCTTGGTTTCCTCGGTAGTTTTCACTGTGCAGGAATGTGTGGTCCTATTGCCCTCGCCCTGCCAGGAGGTGAAGCGTCTGTTTCCAAACTGCTCTTCTCCCGGTTGCTGTATAATGCAGGAAGGATTTTTACGTATTCGATACTGGGCATAATGGCAGGACTGTTTGGCCGGACCTTTTCCATCCGGGGATGGCAGAGTGACCTGAGTATTCTGAGCGGGGTTCTGATCCTTGTTTTTGTTTTGTTGACAAACCAAGGTATTCAAAACAGGATCAGCCAGCGTTTTTCCGGTGCAAGCCATCAGCTAAAAAAATCACTCGGAGCCTTGTTGAAAAAACACTCCCTGCTTTCGATGTTCGGAATCGGGGCCTTAAATGGCATCCTGCCCTGTGGCTTTGTTTACCTGGCCCTTGCGGGAGCAGCTACCGGCGGAGGTCTGGCGGAAGGGGCTCTCTACATGGCATTGTTCGGCACAGGAACCGTACCGATGATGCTTATTTTATCCTTATCCGGAAGTTTAATCAGTTCCAGGGCGCGTGCCTGGGTGAACCGCCTGAGCCCGGTAATTGCGGTAGCTCTTGCCATTTTCCTGATTCAACGGGGCGCCATGATGAAAGAATCGGAACAGGCCTGTTGTAAACCCAAAAGTGCCCAGGTGAGCGGGCTTTAGAAAAGACTTTTTTAGTGTGTCATACTGGATTCGAACCAGTGACCCCTACCCTGTCAAGGTAATGCTCTAAACCAACTGAGCTAATGACACATTTTCATATCCCCGAAAAGGAATGCGGCAAAACTAATGATTATTTAAGAAATTTCGGATCAAAATTCAGGAGATACAGCTTTTCCGATGCACGAGTGAACGCCGTATACAACCAACGGTAAAACTCTTTCCCCGGAGACTCCTCGCCCAGATAGCCCTGATCCACAAAAACCACCGGCCATTGCCCGCCCTGCGCTTTGTGACAAGTTACGGCATAGGCAAATTTCACCTGCAGTGCATTGTAATAGGGATCCAGCCGGATGAGGGCATTTCTCCGCTTCCGATCGGGCTCATCGGCCGCATAATGCTCGTGCAAGGATTCAAACAATCTGGACTGACCGGCCTGATCCAGCGATGGAGATTCCGCATGCAGGGTGTCCAGAAGGATCATGGCTTCGAAAGAAGGTTGTTTCGGAAAATCCGGCAAACGGAGATCGGCCATGGCGAAGCGGAAACCAAACTTTTCTTCAAAATGAAAGACCTTCAGCACTTCCAAACTATCGCCGTTGGCAATGAAACCGGCCGGATGATCATCCGGAAGCCATTTGTAATTGTTTTTCACCACCATGATGGAATCCCCGCCACTTATTTCATCTTCCATCCACAGCGTCTGAAAGCGAATCATGCGGTTGTATTGAATCGCCATGCGGTTCGACCTGGTTATCACCATCACATTTTCTTTCCCTTTATCTTTATACAACTGATGCAACAATTCGGGTAAATCACGCGGGTTCACCTGTTCCACTTCACCCTGGGCCAACAAAGCCAATGCGCCCTCCTCCTTTTCTAAGACGATCAGCTCACGGATATGCGTGGCATTGACCAGGATTTCACTCAACTCCTGTTGCCTGAGTACCTCTGTCAGTTCAGTCAGAAAAACTTTTTTCCGGTATTTATACTGAAGGTGTCCGGGATCCAGGGCAGGGCTTTGGTCAAAATGAACGGGAGGCAACTGGGCATCGTCTCCCACCAGCATCAGACGACATCCCGCCTTGCTGTACACATAGCGCAGCAAATCGTGGAGGAGATTTACGCCGGGGAAAGGACTGGAAGCATCTTCCAGGGCCGCATCCGGAATCATGGAAGCTTCGTCGACAATAAAGAGTGTCTTTTCAAACACATTGTCGGCCAAACGCAGCATCATTCTTCCATCGCTGGTGATGGCAGGCCGGTAAAGGTGTTTATGAATGGTAAAGGCGGGCCGCGCCGTGTACGATGAAAGCACCTTGGCTGCACGACCGGTCGGGGCCAGCAATACGATGTTCCGGAAGGAGGCCGTCAGCGCACTCAGCATCGTTGTTTTCCCTGTACCGGCATAGCCTTTCAGCAGAAAAATACCCGGCTCATCCTCGGCGGCGAATTCGGCAAAGCGCGAAATGAAATTTTCTTGTCCTTTGGTGGGCGTAAACTTTAAAAAGCTTTTGATCCTTCGCCTTACCTGCTCTGCCCTTTCCCGGTTTACCACGCTGCTCTGTTAACGTCCTAAAGATCGAATATTTCGGGATAAACCCATTAAAAACCGGGGTGGAACGGAATTCAAAAAGGTCATGAAAGTGTCTTTTCAGGGGTACCACGACAGGGAAGCCGGCAAGATCGTGGGATTAGCTATTTTTGCCGGTATATGGTCCAGGCCGACATACAATTTAACCTGAAAAACCAGGTGACCGACGAATCCTACAGCCAGGGGATGGTGGAGGATGCCACCCTATTAATGCTTGCTGAGAAGAGTCGGTTCATGTATGCGATATTGGATGAACGGAGACAGAAAGCCGTGGTCTTACGCGATTACCATCTCATCAGCGATCACAACTCCGAAGAAACCTATTGTCCTGGTTTCTTCCAGCGAATTCTTGAAGAAGACGAACTGCTCCGCAGTATCCAGGCTTCCCGCACCGTGCTTTCTTTCTTCGGCCCCCATCAGAGCCTGGTTCCCGATCCGTTGTTTTCGAAAGATCATGTTCGTGAAATTCTTGAGCTGAGCTGTTCCCCCGGGAAAAACGATGAGTTGTACGCCGATGCCATTGCTTCAGCTCATGCCCACCTGGTGTATGCCGTACCGGCCGCTTTGCTAGAAGAAACCGGGAACCGTTTTCAGCAAAACCTGGTTTTTCACGCGGCAAGTGCCTTTATTGAAAGTCAGTTGCGGCTGAACAAGCACGAAACAGAAGCTAAAATTTCGGTTCTTTTGCGTAACCGTCAGTTCGACCTGGTCATCACACAAGGGAACGAACTGAAACTTTACAATAGTTTTGAAATACACAGCAGCGAAGATTTTATCTATTTTGTTCTGTTCTGCATGGAGCAGTTGCAACTCAATCCCGACTCGGTGGAGGTGCGGTGCTATGGTGAGATTGAAAAAGTAACATCGCACTGGATGCTTGGACGTAAATATATCCGCAACCTTATTTTTGGCGAGAAACCTGAAGGCATGGAGCTGAGTTACGGATTTGACCGTTATTCTCCTCATGAGTTTTACCCGCTTCTTATCCAGAGACTGTGCGTATCATAAGTGGTCTTCACCGCGGTCGTCACATACAGGCACCGAAAAATTTACCGGTTCGTCCGACCACCGACTACGCCAAAAGCGGTTTGTTTAATATCCTTGCTCACCGGTATGCATTTAAGAAACTCAGGGTAGCCGATCTTTTTGCCGGAACAGGAAGTATCACCTACGAATTCCTTTCCAGGGGCTGTGAAAACATCACCGCGGTAGATAAACATCCGGGGTGTGTTCGTTTTATCCGTGATACCCTGCACCTGTTAGGGGCCGGTACCGGCGTTCAGGCCATACAGGCCGACGCCCTCACCTGGCTGAAAAGACATCCCGGTACATTCGACATCATCCTCGCCGATGCCCCTTTTGCGGAAACACCCGCTAATGAACTGACTGACATAGTACTGGGCCGTGACCTTTTAGCAAAAAACGGAGTCCTGATCATCGAACATGCCCGTCATTCCGACCTCTCCTCCCTCCCTGGTTTTTCTGAAATGCGCCAATACAGCAACGTCTGCTTTTCCTTTTTCAAGAAGGAAGTTCCTGCAGATGTGGGATAAACAATTACCTTCGTTTTATATACAGGCCATATGTCGAGGATCGCACTCTTCCCGGGCAGTTTTGACCCGATCACCATCGGACACGTAGATGTCATTATCCGTTCACTGGACCTGTTTGACAAAATCATCATCGGCGTCGGGCACAACACCTCCAAGAATTACATGTTTCCGTTGCAAGACCGTATGCAATGGATCAAGGATAGTTTCGCCGATTTTCACCAGGTAGAAGTGCAATCCTACAGCGGATTGACTGTTGAATTCTGCAAGAAGGCGCATGCCCGTTTTATTCTCCGGGGCCTCAGAACATCCGCCGACTTTGAATTTGAAAGGGCCATTGCCCAGATGAATCACTACATGGAACGGGGTATTGAAACTGTTTTTATTCTTTCTTCCCCTCAGTATGCCCCGGTATCTTCCACCATTGTACGGGACATTATCCGAAATGGCGGCAATGCGGGACCGTTTGTAGCGGACGGTGTTCGGCTTAAATGAAATGCGCTGAGCCGCGCTCCTCCTTATCCCGGTTAATATCCGGATGGATGGTTTTCTGATCAGACATTCACCGCGCCTCCCCGAAAGTTATTTTAACCGGAACACCGGGATCCCGATCAGCCTGCGGCTTTACGAACAAAATATTCCATCAGGTCATTGACCGGTTGTTTGATAATTTTTCCGGTTTGAAAGCCTTTCTCGAGCGCCACTGTTTTCAGTTCCTGCTCATAGAGAAATGCTACCGACCCAACGAAATGCACTTTTACCTTTTTATAATCCGGATAATCGCATACGTACAGATCGCAGAAATCACGCATGCCCTGAAGGATGAGTTCTTTGATCCATGCATGCTCATAATGAGCGGACAGGAAGCGGGTAAATCCCGCCAGCCAGACATTGGCATTGGGTTCTTTGTACACTTTGTCAATGATGGAATTCTTATCGAGATGATACTGTTCCTCAAAAGCTTTACGTAAATCGCCGGGCATGCGCTGGTAAAGAAAAAAGGTAAGCAGTTTCTTCCCGAAATATGAACCGCTTCCTTCATCACCCAGAATGTACCCGAGACCGTAATTGTGTTCGTGCACCATCTTCCCGTCAAACCAGCAGGAATTACTGCCGGTACCGATGATACAGGCGAT
>JAEUTF010000041.1 GCA_016788185.1 Bacteroidia bacterium
CAAACCTTTTAACACATTTTGTTGTGAAAGTGGAAGGTGTGCAAAATGGAAATTCAATTTATTACTTTTTTCTAGATGATTTCGAATTGTATGAGAATTCTTCTGACTATCCACGATGGATGACTGGTTTAGGATCTCAGCGACCATGTGAAATCATTGTAGATGGGGATGACAACGTTTATTTCGCTGGTTATGCCAATCATGAAATCACTTATCCAAATGGATTCGTTCAGGGATTGCCCAACACAGTCACCGGATTTATTGCCTCCTATGACCCTTGCGGCAACATGCGATGGGCCAACAACTCCAACACCCCATCAGAAATATACACGGCAGTATCGTTTGATGACATTGCCAATCGTTTACTGGTTGCCTCACAAACCATTTCCGGGACTGAAATTCAAACCTATGATCCTACATCTGGGTCCTTACTGACTACCATTCCCGTACCGGGAAGTATTTTCGCCGATGAAATTGTTACATCAAAAACTGATGCCAACAGACAAAACTGGTATATCCTATACAGGGAAAATGGAACAGGATTTTACTATTTTGTTCGCTATAATATTATGACTAATACAATTATAGGACCGGATTTAGTTCCTGGCATTCAAAACATTACGGATTTTAGTATCAATAGTTTGTTAACTGGAAATGTTAATCGGATCTTTTTGAATACTAATTCCAATTCAACATGTAATATTATTGATTATACCATCTTCCCTCCTAATTCCATTGCGTCTTTTTCATTTATCCCAGCTAATGGAAATCAAACGGAAGACATAAAATTCACCACCATTGACCAAAACAATACGGGTATGTTATGTATTGGAGGGTATTATTCCAATTGTGATCTAACCTTCAACTCAAACGTCATCGTGCCCAATGTACCACAAGGTACTGCGGGATTGTGGTCAAATGCCTTTGCTTTTCTCTTTAATCCGAGCACCGCTTCTTTTATTTCGGGAAGCGGGAGATATATCGGTGGAAACGGCGATTCAAGAACTACAAAAATTATCGCGACTCCTAACGGAGATTTTATTGCTGCAGGTCTGGTAAACACTTCCAATGTAAATGTCCCAACCAACACGAATTTCTCCTCCGGATGGACACCCAATCCTAATTCTCGTGGACTCTTCATCACCAAATTAGATGGCTCTACAGGCACGGATCGATGGCTAAAACAAGGCACAAGTACTCTGATCGGCACCTGGCAAAAGGATCTTGTTTGCGGGAACAATGGGGTGATTTATGGCTTAGGGTACCTGAATGGAACTATCAACTTTTTACAGGGAGATACATGGACTTCCACTTCTCAATGTGATAATACGTATGTTTTAAAAATTCAGGAAACAGGGAATAATGCCGCCATTGAAAGAATCAGTTCCTACGTGAAGCAAGTACCGTGGATAACCAGCGCTCCAACCATCGGATATAGACTAACAGGAGCTGCCGAATTTATACAATTATTGGAGGACCAAAAGTATATCTCAGTAAATATTTTGGACTTCTCTGGAAGAATCATTTGTAGCTTTAAAAGCAATGCAGCTCTTGAAACCTATTGGCACAAACTCGTTCCCGGATGCTATATTATTGATATTACAAGTTCAAATAACCATACCTCATTTTATATCTGTAAATGAAAACCACAACAAATTATTATTTGCTTTTGTTATTTTTTCTTTTTAATTTAAAAGTGGTGGCTTCATATGCTCAGACTATTAACTATAATAGTCAATTATTTATTCGATCAACAGGGGGTATTGGAAGTGCGACTCATTATATAATTTGTTCAGATGAGCCAACAATTATTGTTTTTAAGGATCCCGATCATATAATTACAAATAGTTATTTTCTTTCAAATCCTGGTTGCGATACAATTCGAATTGATTCAATTATATTTTCCAATCAAATTTTAAATCCAAATTCATTAAACCAAAAAAGATTCACTTATGTTGAATCTAGTAAAAATATAATTTTGTATGAAGGATTTATTCTTTCTTCTGATAACCCTACTTATCCAGGCCACTATTATTGTTGGATGGTACCACCACCCGAATTAGCTGGAACATCAAATATTGAAATAGGTTATAATAAAGAGTTTGTAAATCCACAAACCGCCACAAATTATTTGGAATTTGGAAATGAACTAATGCTCTTCGGCATTCAAGATACTTCCAAAATAAGAGTCTATCCAAATTGGCAGCACCCCTTATTGGGTGTTAACAATTATTATTCCCTCCCTCTTGAACAGGAAAGAGGGTGGTATGAGTATGCTTATAATACGATTAATGTCCCATCATTTCCACAATATTATCCCCCTAGTATAATTACTCAAGACTCTTCAATTTTCAAACTTGGGAAGTTCATAACTAAAACTGGAATGTTTGGCACAGGCTCTGCATTTAATCAATTTCCTTGGGGTCTTTCACTCGGCTTCCGCTTTTACCCCCTCGCTTATGAATTTCTGAGCAGCCGTTATCATACCGTACCACATCTGACCAGAGCCGGTGACTCCTTACTGGCTATCGCTTTTCATGACAGTACAGTCATTAATCTGAATGGTATAAATTCTATCATCAACCGTGGGGAGGTTTTGCGGGTATTGCTGGATACACCGGGAGTGTGGCAGGCCAATCACCCGTTCAGCCTGGTACAGATTTCCCGGCATCAGCAGGAAGACAGCGTCCTTTACAGCTCTCTTTTTGCCTATTCCGTTCATCCCGATAGCGCTTTAATGACCAGTACCTGGTATACCACAGAAATTGTTCCCGACTCTACATCCGGGGAGCAAAGCTACCTCAATCTGGTTGCACCTTCCAATGGTATCGCCACAGTGAAACTGGATGGCATCGCACTTACCTCCTTTTTTATCCCTTTTCCGGGTGATTCGTTATGGTCGTATGCACAGATTCCCGTTTCCAGTATTCAGCATAAACTGGAAGCCGATAGTGGCGTGATTGCGTACGCCTATCAATACAGTCTTGGATGCGGCATTGGGTTTTATGTTGGAGGACTAAACATGAAAAATACGGTAACAGGGCTTTCTTCTTTGCCATTAAAGGCTGGCATCAGGATCTTTCCAAATCCCGTCCACTCCATGCTCTATATTGAATTTGACGATACCAAAACAGGGAACGAATCAAACCAACTGGCCATTTATTCAGTGGAGGGGCGCTGTGTACTGAAAAAAAATGTGAATAACAATTCCGGTATTCAAGTGGATATAAGTTCTTTGGAGAATGGACTCTACTTTATAGAACTAATGGCTGCTTCCGGAAATTTCACAGCCAGGTTCATTAAAAACTAATTCTATTTACCTGATACTAACGGGGCGCCACGATACAGCGCTCACCCGGGTCGTGATTAAAAAAATGGAACAGCTTTTTCGTCGCCTTCCTACCCCTGCATCTGTTTCTCCCCTCCTCAAAAATCCATCATGTCGTTTTGCGGCTGCATCTGCTCATTCTGGCGGTTACCCCTTCTCCGGTCCTTCGTGGCCTCCGCTTTTCCGAAGCGATAGCTCAGGGTGAAACTGGCGACCCGGCTTTCGCGCTTTCGAAGCATCTGCAGGCGCACGCCCTCCGCGGTATTGTCCACATCAAAGTTGCGTGTATCGAAAATGTCGGTGATGGAACCGTTCAGCGACCATTTGCCGCCTTTGAAATCGTACCGGAAGCCGAAGTCGATTCCGCTCATGCCCCGGAAGGTGCCCTGGGGTTGCTCGCGCGGGGCCATGTAATTGCCGGTGAGCTGCGCCGAGAACTGCTTCGTGATCCTGGCCGAAACAGAGCCGCGGACATCCCCGCTCCAGGCGTCGCTGACCAGGTTGTTGTCGATGTTGGTGGCGTCTACCTTGTTGTAAAAAGCAGTCAGGCTGAGGGAAGTGGTGAAGATCTTCAGGAAGGAATTCCGGAATACCAGCTCCAGCCCGAGGTTTTGCGCGTTCCTGTAATTGACAAAGGTCTGTGTAGACACCTCGCTCAGGGTATCCACCGTGCGGAACCGCTGGGTATTGTCTTCCGTAAGCCGGTAGAATACGCTGGCCGAAACATTCTGTTCTCCATAACGGCCTATGTATCCGAACTCGAGTGAATGCGTCAGCTCAGGGAGAATGCCGGGATTACCGGTGAAAATGTTGAGCGAGTCGGAAACGTTGCGGAACGGGTTGAGCTGCTGCTCCCGCGGGCGGTTGATCCGGCGGCTGTAACTGAGCTGCAGGTCCCGGCCTTCGCTGAAGCTGTACTTCACGGCCCCGGAAGGAAAGAGGTTGAGGAAGTCGCGCGTGAACGTGGTATCGGCGCTTTTTGAATCACCGCTGATGAAGGTCTGCTCGGCACGGAGTCCGGCGCTCAGGTCAAACACCTTCCAGCGGCCGCTCCACTGCAGGTAAGCGGCATACACCACTTCATCAAAAATGAAACGGTCAGTAAACGCTGAATCCGGATTCCAGACGCTGCTGTCGAAATCGTAGCGGTCGGAGCGCTGCCGGTTGTCGTTGTTGCGGTAAGAGGCTTTCAGGCCGGTTTCGATTTTGTACTTCTCCTTCGGAAGGATATAATCCACCTGCGCGGTACCGTTATACGATACCCCTTCTGTCTGAATGCGCTGATTCAGGTCGAAACCCGGATCGGGAAGAAAAGTGCTCAGGGTGTTTTCGGCGTCACGCTCATTGCGGTTGAGGTTTACATTGGCGGTCAGCTCCCTTTTGCTGTTGGCGAAGGTGCGTCGGTAATCCAGGCTGCCGTCGGCATTGCTGCTGTTTTCATCCGACACGGACAAACGGTCGAAGCCGCTCACCACCTGGCGCTCCGCATTCTCAAGCGTGGTGATGTTGAGATCGCGTCGCTTCTCCTCCCGCTGGTTGAAGCCTCCGGAAAATCCCAGGGTATTGTAATCGTCGAGGTAAAAATCAAGGCCGCCCCGCAGGTTGTGCGAAATGTTGTCGTTGCGTCCGTCGCCGGTGGAAAGGAAGTACGAGGTGGTATCGCCGTAGGTATTGGTGCGCGTGCTGCGTGAATCAAAATCACGCCGGTCGTCGCGGAAGGAATAATTCAGAAAGGCATTGTGGGTCCGGGTGCGGCGGTTCAGGTTGAGCGCGGTATTGTACTTGTCGTTGGTGCCGGCACCGAGCGTTACGGTACCGTTGAGTCCCGGATTTTTATCCTTCTTGGTTTTGATGTTGATGATGCCCGACATGCCTTCGGCGTCGTATTTGGAGGAAGGGTTGGTCACCACCTCGATCTGGTCGATGCTGGAAGCCGGCAGCTGCTGAAGGATGGACCCTCTGTTGTCGCCGGTAAGTCCGGCCGGCTTGCCGTCAATGAGGATGGTTACCTGCTCGCTGCCGCGGAGGCTGATCTTTCCGTCGATGTCCACATTGACCGAGGGGATGTTCTGCAGGACCTCCGACACCGAACCGCCGGCATTGATCATGGTCTTGTCCACGTTGTACACTTTTTTGTCAAGCGTGTTCGAATATTCCGCTTTCTCCCCTACAATCTCCGCCTCTTTCAGAATCCGCTGTGAGGGCGGCATCCATACATTGCCGAAATCCTTCAGGGGCTCCTGGGGCGACAGCATGAAGGGCTTCGAATCCAGCTGCCTGTACCCGATCGAGGTGATGCGGATGAAATAACGGCCAGGCATCTGGTCTTCTATGCGGAAATGGCCCTTTTCATCCGTGAGGGATCCTCCGGCCACACTGCTGTCGCGCACTTTCATCAGCACCACGGAGGCAAACTCCAGGGGCTGCCGGGAGGCGGAATCCCGCAAGATCCCGATCACCTTGCCCACGGGGCTCATGTTGCGCAGAAAGGAAGAATCCTTCATGGTGGCTTTGTAGCGGGCACTGTCGCGGCCTTGTCCTCCTGCCTGCTGCGCAGAAACATGGAACAAACTGATGATCAGGAAGAAGAGGATAAGGATGGGACGCATAATCAGTAGGGGCCTTTTCGAAAAGGCAAATTTACGAGGTTGGTAAGAGCCCGCTGAGGGGTCCTGGTTTAATTCACCAACAAATCATTTCCGCAGCAACTCTCCGGCACCGTCAGCGGGACTCAGGAAGCCTGTATCTCGCGAAAAAGCACCTCCAGCAGGGTTTGTCCGACGGCCCGGAGGCTGTTCCGGTCAATTTTATCGAGCCGGTCTTCATGGGTATGCCAATGGGTCCAGAAGTTGGAAGGGCTGCTGAAATCATAGTGGATAATGTCGATGCACTTGATGCCGGCCAGGCGGTTGATGTAATAATGATCGTCGATGATGCCCTTCGTTCTTTCGGGGATGAAGTAATCGCCGAAACCGGTGGCGGCGGCCGTTTTCCAGACCTGCTCCACCACCGAGGGGGCGTATTGCATCGAGGTGCCTTCCTGGGTAAACTTCGCCTGCGGCGCTCCTACCATGTCGAGCAGAATGCCATAGCGGGCGATGTAATTGCGCTGATGGGGATTTTTGGCCCAGTACTGGGAGCCGAGGCAATAGGAATCGTCCATGGGCGGGAACCCGCTGTCGTCCGGCTGTCCGTAATCCTCCGCATCGAAGAGCACTATGTCGACGCCCAGGGCAGGGTCGGTGGCGGCCAGGATGCGGGCTACCTCCAGCAGCACGCCCACGCCGCTGGCGCCGTCGTTGGCGCCGTCGATGGGTTCGTTCCGGCGTTCCTGGTCCTGATCTGCAAAGGGCCGTGTATCCCAGTGGGCGCAAAGCAGGATGCGGTTTCCGAGATCGGGATGAAAGGAAGCGATGATATTCCGGCTGTCGAGCACCTTGCCGTCGAATGCACGTACGCGGAAAGACTGTACGATGAGGGTATCGGCATACCCGGCCAGTTTACCCGCCAGCCATTCGGCGCAATTCACATGTGCGCGGGTGTTAGGCACACGGGGTCCGAATTCGACCTGTTGCTTCACAAAGGCGAAGGCCGAGTCGGCCTGGAAGCGGGGTACGTCCACCGGCGGTGTGGCCAGAGCCGGCGTTTTCGTTTTGTCGGGATTCCGATCCCCCTGTTGTCCGCAGGACAGGACCAGGAGGAAGCAGGCTACGCCGATCCAGGCAGGGAATTTACATTTTACTCCAGACGGTGCCATCCTTTTCATCTTTAATGGTGAAGTTGAGCCGGATCAGCTCGTCGCGAATCCGGTCGGACGTGGCAAAATCCTTTTTCGACTTGGCCTCGGCGCG
>JAEUTF010000126.1 GCA_016788185.1 Bacteroidia bacterium
TCTGAAGCCTGGCGAATGGATTATAACAACAACAGGCCGCATAAGGCACTGAATTATCAAAGTCCTAAGGACCTGCTAAAACATGCTTCTTAAACTAATACCGCTAATTTTGAATGGACCGAAAAATAGGGAAGCTGACAATACAAGCTGGCTCCGCTACACCTCTTACAGAAAATCGTATATCACTGTATCCGAATATAACTTCTTCTGCTGCATCGGTTCGTTTAGAGCATACATCTGATGATCAACTGATCGGTATAGAAGTAATGGACGTAAGCGGAAAACGGGTGCAGCATTACACTGATTTAGGAGGTGATATTGCTAAAATTACGCTCGTTGATCTCCACAACGGTATCTATCTGATTCGGGTCTCCACCCTACGGCAAAGTTCTGTGTTTAAAGTAGTAAAGCAATAATCACCCCGCCCTTGCCAGGAACCTGCCGGGGAAAATCACCAGCTGAATGAAGTTGAATTCCAGCTGGTCGAATGAAAAATGCCGGCCCTGCTCCGTCGGGAGCCGGAGCTGTGGAAACCAGCGCAGGTTGGTGCGGAGATACAGGGCCTGCAGCCGGTTGGGGCGAATGTCCCAGCCAAAGGTGATGCCGGCCCTGAATTTTTTCGCACCGTAACGCTCTTCCTCCTGTCCTCCCATTTTTGTTTTCACCCGCCATTGTTCGTGGCTGAAAGCCGGACCGATGAAGGGGGCAAAGCCATGATAGTCGCCGATGAAACGGTACAGTTCCAGGCATAGCGATCGCCGGCGGAGTTCCTGGTGGGTTCCGTAGGCGCTCTTCCTGCTCCCGATGCTGCGCCAGGCCAGGTTGAGCTGCAGATCGGGGCGGTGCCAGTAATACCCGATGCCAAGGTCAGGGAAAACGCGGGCACTGCGGTGCCGGCCCAGATACGGATAGGCCC
Source organism: Bacteroidia bacterium (assembly GCA_016788185.1). Classification (GTDB taxonomy): domain Bacteria; phylum Bacteroidota; class Bacteroidia; order AKYH767-A; family OLB10; genus JAJTFW01. The sequence continues at coordinate 917 of JAEUTF010000126.1, forward strand.
TGTCGTTATGCGAGGAAGGTCGCAGGTAAAAGGCCGCGCCCGGCCCGGCGGAAAGGCTGAGTCCGTTGAGTTGCCCGCGCGCCGCCAGGGTGTCGGTCAGTCGCCGGGTACGGCCACTCAGCCAGTCTTTCTCGGCGCTGAGGGTCAGGTCCAGGCTGTATTTGTACCCTGCCGAAAACCAGAGCGCAGGCAGCCGGAATCCGGCCTGTTCCGTCCTGCTGATGGAATACACAAGCCTCTTTGAAAAATGGCGGCCGGCCACCAGCTCAACCTGATGCTGCCGGTACTGGTAAACAAGGCCTGCACTGAGGGCGGCCGTAAAAGACTCTTCCCGCGAACCCTCTCCCTGCCGGAAACGGGTTTCCACCAATGAAACCCCGGCAAAGGGCCTCACTTTCCGGTGTTCAAGGCGCCATGGAAAACAGCGCGCCCCGGTTTCCACCCCGCTGCTGAAAGCCCGTTCGCCATAGGCCATCAGCGGAATGGCGATAAAGAAATCGGCATGTCCCCAGAAATGCGTGCCGCCAAGAATCAACCTGCTCTCCGCATGCGATTTCAGCCGATAGGATTCCCGTACTCCCTGTTCATGGATGCGGTAGACGCGGGCATCCGAACCCGGAAAAACCCGGGTATCCGTGCCGATATTGAATTGCGCGAAGCGGTGGCGGCGATGTCCCCCCTCCACATAAACCTGGGCAGGGCTTTCTGCAGAAATGACGGCCAGCAGCAACAGGCACAGAAATTTTCTCATGTCCGGAAAGGAGGCTTCCGGTACCGTACTACCGTAATGAAACAGGATTCCCATGGCTTGATTTTTTTGATGCGGCAAAAATGGGCCGCAGGCAGTCGCCTGTCAAGCAGATAGGGACAAACGGGAACTTTTGGGATGAAAAGAAGTAGTGAAGGTGTACGATGAAAGCTTCCGGCCCGCTTCGTCAAAAGCTGCCAAGGTCTTTTGCCGGCCGGCCCGGGTGGTATATATCAGGTGATCCGAAGATCAGTCCACCCAGTTCTCCATGTTCTGAAAAATTATGCCGGCCCTGCCCTCGTCGTTCACCACAATAAAGGTTTCTTTCAGGGTGACGCGGGCACATTTGACTTTGTATATCAGCAGGAGTTGGTTGTAACCGGAGGCTTCGTCGTACTTTTTTTCCTCGCTTAAAAATTCGAAAGATTCGATGGGGCCCGTGGTCTCCAGCATACGTATAAATTTCTGCACCTTGCCTTCCATCGGTTCGCTTTGGTTGAAGGCGCCGGTAAAATAATTATCCAGTCGCTCGTACTGTTCGTTTTTGAGATCATGCAGCAGGGCTTCCACGATTTTACGGGCATCCTGGGTACTGATTTCGGCAGAACCGCAGGATCCGAAGAAGAGCAACAAGCCAAGCGCGCAGGCCTTAAAGAGTGTCATAGAGGTGGGTGTTGGTTTTGGCGAAACGGTTCCGGGAAATAAACTATTTCCCGCGAACGCTGAAAGAATGAAACTTTGCTGGTTTTTTGTCCGGTATTGCGGTTCCTGAAATCAGGAGCGGCAGGATCCGTTGTGAACAGAAGGGGGCACCTTATTAAAAGGCTGACTTAATCAAGTTCATTGACGATACGGGTAATCTTTTCTATGGCTTCGGCATCTTTGATGATGTATTGTTCGGCGCCTTTCTGGATGCTTTGCAGGGCCACGCTGTAACGCTCCTGGCTGCTGAGCATGATGACATGCACATCGGGATAACTTTTTTTGATCAGGCCAAGAATTTCCATGCCCGACACGGCGTCTTTCACCTCTTTATTGAGGTAGTAGTCGAGCACGATGATGTCCGGTGCCTGATCCATGTGTTTGAGGCAATCTTCTCCCGTTCTGAAAATGCTGACATGATGCGGAATATCCCGCACCAGACGGTCTCTCAATACCGCCCCCTGAAACTCATCGTCCTCAACAATAAATACTTTTTTGGGTTTCCCGACATCCATAAAATTCCGATTCAATGATCCGCTTTCGCCCTCCGGGCCATCGCATTTTTTCTTCAGGCTAATGTAGCCAATATTTTGAAATCCCGGAGTGGTCTCCTGATCCCGCCGGCGGAGGTACCGGACCCTCCCCCTGTCTTCATCCGGCGAGGCGTTCCGGTCCATCTCCCCGCTGGCCCCGCGCGGCTATACACTCAAACAGGATTTCCTACCTTTGCCCTGCTATGACGATCCAGGTTCTGAAATCAAAGATCCACCGTGCCCGTATCACCCAGGCAGAATTGCATTATGTCGGAAGCATCACCCTCGATCCCGACCTGATGGACGCCGCCAATTTGATAGAAGGTGAAAAGGTGCAGATACTCAATATAAACAATGGCGAACGCCTTGAAACGTATGTGATTACAGGTCAAAGAGGCAGCGGACAGGTGTGTATCAACGGACCTGCCGCCCGTAAAATGCATGTGGGCGACATGGTGATTGTCATTTCGTATGCCAGCATGGATTTCGAAAAGGCCAAAGCCTTTAAACCCTGGCTCTGTTTCCCCGACCCGGAAAACCGTCCGGTAAAATCCTGAACCTCACTGCTTGATCGCTGTCCTTCGCAACCTCGTTTTCCTGGCCATCGGCGGCTTGCTTTTGTGGCTGACCTTTCGTCACCAGGATTTTTCGCTGGTATGGGAAAAAGTAAAGACCGCCAATCCCTGGTTCATTGCGCTCTGCTGCCTTTGTTCCATGGCCGCCCTCATCAGCCGGGCCATGCGCTGGGTACAATTGATTGAGCCCCTGGGTTACCGGCCGAGGCTAAGCACCACCTATCACGCGGTGATGTTCGGCTACCTGGCCAACATGGCCATTCCGCGTCTGGGTGAGATCTCCCGCTGCGGCGCCCTCAGCAAGAGCGATGGCGTCCCCTTCGAAAAGCTGATCGGAACCGTCATCGTGGAACGACTCATGGATGTGCTGATGCTGCTGCTTTGCATCATCCTCACCGCCCTGCTGGAATTCGACCGGCTGGGTGCTTTCCTGATGGAACATATTTTTCAACCCTTGCTGGATAAAGTGGGGAACAGCAGCCTGTTGATCGTACTGGCCGGAGGCTTCTTTGTGGCCGGCATGTATTTGTTGTTCAGGCTTTTTAAGATGTTGAATCCGCCGGCTTTCATCCTGAAAATTAAAAACCTGGCCGGTGGTGTGGCCGAAGGGCTGCGCAGTTTCACCAAAGTGAAAAACAAAGGCCTGTTTCTTTTCCATACCTTTTTTATCTGGAGCATGTATTTCGCCATGAGTTACGTCTGTTTTTTCGCCTTGCCGGAGACCTACGGACTGGGTGCTTCGGCGGCGCTCTTCATCATGGTGCTGGGCGGCATCGGCATGACGGCCCCGGTACAGGGGGGGATAGGAACCTACCATCTCCTGGTTTCCAAAGGTTTACTCCTTTACGGACTCAGCGAAACCGACGGCATCGTGTATGCCACCATGAGCCATACGGTATCCACACTTCTGTTAATTTTACTGGGCGCCATCTCCATGATCGTCCTCTTCTTCTTTGTTAAAAACCGCAATCACCCGGCCGCATGAACCATCTCCAACACATTGAAAAAAAGCTGATGGACAGTGTACGCCTCGTGGAGAAACTTCACAAATGGCGTGATCAGGGATGTAAGATTGTTTTCACGAACGGCTGTTTCGACATCCTACATCTGGGGCATATCGACTATTTGGCCCGTGCAGCTGACTTTGGCGATAAGATGGTGATCGGACTGAATACCGATGCGTCGGTATCGCGCCTCAAAGGCCCCGGCCGCCCCATCAACGATGAGCGCTCGAGAGGGATGGTGCTGGCCTCGCTGAGTTATGTATCGGCCATTGCTTTGTTCGATACCGCCACGCCCTATGATCTCATCCGCCTGGTGCAGCCCGACGTACTGATAAAGGGTGCCGATTACAAGCCGGAAGACATTGTGGGATACGATATTGTAATGGCCAGAGGCGGCAGCGTTCAAACGATCCCTTACGTGGAAGGCTACTCCACGACCGCCATCGAACAGCGTATCCGGCAGGCGAAAAACTGACAGATGTAATGTTTTCGCTGTTTTTAACCGTACCTTTGAATAGGGATCGCGGTATAAAGTCTCAAAAACAAGAACACGCATGAAAAATCTTTTATGGATGCTGGCAGGACTTCTGTCGATTTCCCTGGTGAGTTGTGAGCAGAACGATCTGCTGCTTTCCGAGAAAAAGCTGAACGAGAAAATTCAGAAAACCTGGAAAGTGCTTTATGCCAGCAACAACGATAGTCGTGAAACCTGGAACTTCTCCAATGGCGGGGTGGTGCTGCGCTTCAAGCGTGTTGACCCGGTTACCGGCAATGTAAAATTGGATACCGCCCTCACCGGCAATTATTCCATCGACGCCCGTTTCTCAAAAGCCTATGTGAAACTGAGCGGGTTTTCATTTTCGGATTCCCTGGTGGGCATGACCAATTCGGGTTTCTCTGCGGTTGACCTCAACCGCGCCTGGACCATTGTGTTGCTCGACAACGACGTGCTTTACCTCTCGGCTACGGATAACCGCGGGGCCATCCGTTCCATCGAATACATCAAAGAATAAGAAAGCCTGTACACATTGAAAAGCCCGGTCCTGAAAAAGGTACCGGGCTTTCGTATGTGGCTGCGTGTGGAGCGGGCCCTTCCTGCTGAACTTTTTATGGAAGGGATACGGGACAGGGAATTTCTGACGATGGGTCTGTCCCTTTTCTGCATTCGCCTGATGCGGTTCCCGGGCATCAGTTCACCACATCCATCTCCTCCAGGAGGTGTCCGGCGCCGGCGAATTTATCCACGATGAAAAGGGTATAGCGGATATCCAGGCTCACATTCCGGCATATTTCCGGGTTGAAGAGGATGTCGCTCATGGTGCCTTCCCACACGCGGTCGTAATTGGTACCGATCAGCTGCCCTTTGGCATTCAGCACCGGGCTTCCCGAATTTCCGCCGGTGGTATGGTTCGTGGCAATGAAGGCTACGGGTACGGTACCGTTCACGGCATAGGGGCCATAATCCTTCTTTTGGTAGAGTTCCACCAGGCGCGCCGGGAGGTCAAATTCCTCGTCGCCGGGGATGTATTTTTCCATCATGCCGTCGAGGGTGGTGTTAAAACCGAAATACACCGCATCGCGCGCTTCGTAGCCGCGCACCTGCCCGTAGGCAAGGCGCAGGGTGCTGTTGGCGTCGGGATAAAATTTCCGGTCGGGCTGCATGTCACGCTGAGCGGCCAGGTAAAGGCGGTTCAGGCGGTTCAGCTCCGTGTTGAATGCCGTTATTTTGTCGGCTACCCGTGAACGATAGAAGGTAATCAGTTCCTCGGACAGCCGGTAAGCGGCATCTTTCTTCAGCGCCTTCGCCTGCGATTTCCAGGGCTTTTTCAAGAGGGCTTCCATCTCCGGAAACTCATCGAGCCGGCTGTCTTTAAACAGCGCTTCGGCCATTTTGCCGAAGTCGGATTGATAACGTTGTCGCAGTGCCGTAAAATAGGCCGGCTTCAGTGAATCCGCCACGCCCCGGTCGAACAATCGCAGCAGGCTGCCGGTCATCTTCAGGTCGGTGGCGGCATCGTAATCCTTGAAGTAATCTACCAGACCGGCTTTCAGCTGCTCCGTTTCCTTCCTGATTTTTGCCGTATCCGCCTTTTCCGCCGCGGCCAGGTCCACCAGGTTTTTGTAACCAACTGCATAGGACATGATTTCAATGCCCAGTGCGGCTTCCGCGTAATAATCGTTGGCGGCCAGGTAGGGGCGTGTTGCGGCATACAATTTCTCCAGCGCGGGCAGAATGCTGCCGTATCGCTTGTTGCGCTCCTCCGACTTCCCGCACCAGGCGCGGAAATCCGTTTCAAAATCCCGTTTACGTTGCAGGCCGTTGGCTGCCGTCAGTCCCCGGCTTTCGCCCTTCCATTTTTTCCAGGCATTGCTGACCCCGCTTTGCTTGGCGGCGTATTTGAGGTGCAGGGCTTCGCTGCTGCGCATGGCCTCGTCCATGATCTGCAAACGCTCGCTGCGAATGCCGATGCGGTTGGGATTGGTGACTTCAAGAATGGTACCCAGCTGGTACGAAGAAATGTACTGCTGCGTTCTGCCCGGGAAACCGTATACCATGGTAAAGTCTTCCGGCTGTACGCCCTTCGTGCTGATGCTAAAGAAATGCCGCGGTGTGAAGGGCACATTGGAGGCGCTGTAGTCGGCCGGTTTATTGTCCTTGCCGGCATACACCCTGAACATGGAAAAGTCGCCGGTATGGCGCGGCCACATCCAGTTGTCGGTATCGCCCCCGAACTTCCCGATGGAAGAAGGCGGCGCTCCCACCAGCCGCACATCTTTGAAGGTCTCGGTGAGAATCAGGTAAAATTCATTGCCGGAATAAAACTGCCGTACTCTCGCTTCGTAATGCGTACCCTCCGCGGCCTTCTTTTCCAGCTGTGCCGAAATCTCTTTTATCTTATCGGCACGCTGCGCTTCGGTCAGCTCTTCGAGCGCTTTGCTGAAGGAGGCGGTGACGTCATCGATGCGGATGATGAAGGTGGCGGTGAGACCGGGGCAAGGCAATTCTTCTTTCATGCTCATGGCCCAAAAACCGTCGCGCAGGTAATTGTGCTCCAGACTGCTGTGCTCCTGTATCTGGCCGTAACCGCAATGGTGGTTGGTGAGCAGCAGGCCTTTTGAGGAGATGATCTCGCCGGTACAGCCACCGCCAAAGAGGACCACTGCATCCTTGAGGCTGTTTTTGTTGACGCTGTAAATTTCCTCTGCGGGTATCTGCAATCCCTTGAGCCGCATCTCTGCCGCATTCAGCTGCTGTAACAATTGCGGCAGCCACATGCCTTCGTCGGCCTTCAAATTTCCAATGCTCAAAACAGCAATGAGTGCAGCAAGTACTTTCCTTGTCATCTGATGGTATTGATTTTCCGTAAAATTAGAAAAAGCAGGCGAAGCTTCCCCTTATTCGGTTTTGAGTATGCAGCCGGTACATACGCAAACACCCCGCCGGGAAACGGCAGGGTGTCTGAACATAGGAATGCTATGGATTAAAACGGAAGATCGTCTTCAGCCTGTTGTGCGGCTACGGGTCCGGAGGTGCTTGGAGCAAAATCAGCTTGCGGCGTATCCATGGGAGCACCGGCTCCTGCGGCCATTGCTTCGACGCTCGCTTTATAGGGACGCACATCGGTGTACCAGCGGCCGTTGTATTCACGTGATTCCACGCGGAAACTGATTTTTAAACGGGTGCCGGGGGGGTAGGATTTAAACTGTCCGACCATCTCGCTCCAGGCGCTCATGCATACTTTTTTGGGATACTGTTCTTCCGTTTCTACGATAAAATCCTGTTTCACCCAGGTACCGTTTTTGCCCTGACCTGTCTGCTCCGGAAGTGAATAGAGTAATTTTGCTGTGATTTCGAGACTCATAACGCTTGATTGTATTAGATTTCAAAAGTAGTGATTCGGGTTTATTTCCGCTTTGCCGGAACTCTGATTTTTTCAAGGGTACAACGCAATTGTTGATAAGTAGGCCAACGGATGATTTCATGCAAAACTAAGCAGCTGATCCTGAATAGCCGCTACCCAAACGTTTGTATCCGTTTATAAACAGCTGGACGGGTTAAAGCATTGGCTGCCACCCCTAAAAAAACAGGTTTCCGGCGCCTTCAAGGGCACCCGAAACCTGTTGTTATGTTTATTTATCCGATTCGCTGCTGGCTTGCTGACGACTATTTCTCCATCATTTCAATGCTTCTGCGCATGAAATTCGACATCGCTTCGCCTTTCAGCAATCCCTGACCCAGGAGCGCCAGATCGATGGCCTGCTGCATGAACTGCGTCCGTCTTGCCGGGTCGGTTTCAACGAGGATTTTTGACATCACCGGATGATTGCTGTTCACCACCAGGCTATACTGGTCCGGCATTTCACCCATGAAGGCGTAGCCACCACCGGTAGCCGACATCTCTTTCATCCTCCGCATGAATTCGGGACGGGTGATGAGCACCGGCGCATCCTGCTCCGCGAGGGCTTCGAAGCTGACCTGATAGGTTTCCTTGTTCACCACCGTTTCCGCCAGCTCTTTCAACTGCTGTTGCTGTTCTTCGCTGAGTCTGGAAATCCTGTTTTCCTCTTTGGCAATCAGTTTACCGACGGTATCCGCATCCACCCTCGCAAAGCCGGCGTTTTCGGTTTTCTGCTCCATGAAATTCACAAAATGCGTATCAATCACACCGTCCATCCACAACACGTCGTAGCCTTTGTTCCTGGCGGCTTCAATGTACAGATGCTGTTGTTCCGGGTTGGTGGTGTAGAGGTAAATGAGTTTTTTGTCCTTATCCACCTGGTTCATGCTGATCAGCTCCCGGTACTCCTCGGGCGTGAAGTATTTTTTATCGGTATTCTTCAGCAGGCAGAATTTAGCGGCGCGGTCGTAGAATTTTTCTTCGCTCAGCATGCCGTACTTGATGAACACCCCGATGTCGTCCCACTTCGCCTCAAAATCAGGGCGGTTCTCCTTAAACAATTCTTCCAGTTTGTCGGCCACCTTTTTCAGAATGTGGTTGCTGATCTTCTTCACGTTGCTGTCGCTCTGCAGGTAGCTGCGCGATACGTTCAGCGGGATATCGGGGGAATCGATGACCCCGTGCAGGAGAGTCAGAAAATCGGGCACAATGCCTTCGACGGCATCGGTAACGAAAACCTGCCGGCAGTAGAGCTGAATTTTATTCTTCTGGACTTCCAGGTTCTTCTTCAGCTTCGGGAAATAAAGGATGCCGGTGAGGTTAAAGGGGTAATCCACATTGAGGTGAATCCAGAAGAGCGGCTCTTCCGCAAAAGGATACAGTTCCCTGTAAAAGGCTTTGTAATCTTCGTCC
>JAEUTF010000146.1 GCA_016788185.1 Bacteroidia bacterium
GGGCCTTCATCCTTCACGCGGCATGGCTGGATCAGGCTTGCGCCCATTGTCCAATATTCCTTACTGCTGCCTCCCGTAGGAGTCTGGTCCGTGTCTCAGTACCAGTGTGGGGGATCATCCTCTCAGACCCCCTACCGATCGTTGCCTTGGTGAGCCGTTACCTCACCAACTAGCTAATCGGACGCATGCTCATCGCTGACCACCAGAGTTTTAACTGTAAAGAGATGCCCCTTCACAGTGTTATGCGGTGTTAATCCTCCTTTCGGAGGGCTATTCCCCAGTCAGCGGTAGATTGCATACGCGTTACGCACCCGTGCGCCACTCTCATTCAGATATTGCTACCCGAAATCCCGTTCGACTTGCATGTATTAGGCCTGCCGCTAGCGTTAATCCTGAGCCAGGATCAAACTCTCCATTGTAATTAATGTTTGAATTCCGACTTTCGTCAGAATATGATTTGCTCAGATTTCTACTCATAACGAGTCTTAGCTCGTTAAGTGCTTGCTATTTCCTTCCAATCCTTCAAAGAACGTTGATTCAACAGTGCCGCGACCGGCACTTATACTTGAGTTGATTCAATCTTAATTCAGAACTATTTTCCCGTAATTGGGGGTGCAAAAGTACAACCTCTTTTTCTTCCCACCAAATTTTTTCGCAACTTTTTTCAGAACTTTTTCACTTCGCGCTGCGGATATCCGCAAACGGGAGGGCAAAATTACAACGACTTTTGTCTTTGTCAAATATTTGGAGAGAAATTTATCAGGAAAAGCCTTAAACGGCTGACTAACTGTCAGATAATGTTTGAAACCGACACGCCAAAGGTGTCGCTCAGGCCGGTTTTCCTCCTCCTTCAGCCCAAAGAACCCCGGCTAAAACGTCATTTTTCTCTCCTCCGGCTTGCAAAAATTACATTTCGGGCCCCTTTCCCATTCCTTTTTAATACAGGAGATCTATTTTAGGGCTCTCATTTATCTTTAACCGATCTCCATGTCGAATATCCTCGAGGTAAAACACGTTAAAAAATCCTACGATAAACACGTAGCGCTGGAAGATGTATCCCTCAGCATCCCGGAAGGGTCTGTGTTTGGTTTGCTGGGACCCAATGGCGCCGGGAAAACCTCCCTGATCAGGATCATTAATCAGATTACTGCCCCGGACAAAGGCGAAATCCTGTTTAGAAACAGTCCTCTGAACCCGGCGCACACCGCCCTCATCGGCTATCTCCCTGAAGAACGGGGACTCTACAAGAAGATGGAAGTCGGGGAACAGGCACTCTACCTGGCTCAGTTGAAAGGGCTGTCAAGGGCAGAAGCGCTGAAAAGACTGAAAACATGGTTTGAAAAATTCGAAATTAAAGGCTGGTGGAAGAAGAAAATCGAAGAACTTTCCAAAGGGATGCAGCAAAAGGTTCAGTTTATCGTCACCGTAGTGCATGAACCACCCCTGCTGATCCTCGATGAACCCTTTACCGGCTTCGACCCCATCAATGCCAACCTCATCAAGGATGAATTATTGCTGATGAAAGCCAAGGGTACCACCATCGCCCTTTCCACCCACCGCATGGAATCGGTCGAAGAACTCTGTACGCACATTGCATTGATTCATAAATCAAAGAAACTACTGGAAGGTCCGGTGAGAGAGGTGCGCAGGTCCTTTCGCAACAATGTGTACGAAATCGAATACGAAGGCACGAACATCAGCCTGGCCAACAGCCTTTGGGGCAATTTTGAACTCATCAGCAACGAGGCGCATGGCGAATGGATGAAAGCCTGCATACGTGTGAACGAAGGTACCCACCCCAATGCTTTGCTGCAGGGACTGATTGAGAATGTGAACATACACAGCTACAGAGAAGTGCTGCCCAACATGAATGATATTTTCATTCAAAGTGTAACCAAGAACGCTTAAGCCACCGTCATGAATAAAATCTCTCTCATACTACAGCGCGAATACCTGACCCGGGTAAAGAAGAAGTCTTTTATCGTCATGACCATTCTGGGTCCGGTGCTGATGGCCGCCATTGCGGTGGCACCCATCCTGATTGCCAAATACTCCGGCGATGAGGTCAAAAGCATTCTGGTGATTGATCAGCATCCGGAGATTTTCACGACCGCCGTTCCGGGTACGGAGAACATTGTCTTTGTCAACAGTAAAATGACACTGGATTCCGCCAAGAAAAATTTTGATCCCGAAAAGTATTACGGCATTCTATACCTTCCAGGCGATTTGCTGAAAAACCCGGGAGGTGCCATGCTTTTCACGCAAAAGCAGGCTAACCTCAGTGTGACCTCTTACATCGAAAACACCCTGGAGAAGCAAATTGAACAGGACAAGCTAAGGGCCGAAGGAATCGATCAGAAAACACTTGCTTCCATTGAAACCAGCGTGGACCTGAAAACACTCTCGCTGAAAGGAGAGGAAAACAGCGCCGAACTGGCTACCGTGGTCGGCTTTGTATGTGGCCTGCTGATCTATATGTTCATCTTTCTTTACGGCGTACAGGTGATGCGTGGGGTCATTGAAGAGAAAACAAACCGCATTGTCGAAGTCATCATTTCCTCCGTAAAACCTTTCGAACTCATGATGGGAAAAATCATCGGCATTGCGCTGGTGGGCCTTACCCAGTTTCTGCTGTGGATCGTCCTGACCCTGACCCTCACTACGGTGGCCGGAAAGGTGCTCAGCGGCTCAAAGATGGATGCGAAGGTGGTGGCGCAAAGCATGAGCCAGAGCAGTCTTGACGCCAATGCCCTGAAAGAACTGGGCGCCCAGCCGCAGGTTCAGGAGGACGCCATCAGCAAAGTGTTCCGCCAACTCTCGTCCATCAACTTTACGCTGATCATTGGTTGTTTCATCCTGTATTTCCTCGGAGGATACCTGCTTTACAGTGCACTCTTCGCTGCCATCGGCGCCGCGGTGGACAACGAAACCGAGACACAGCAATTCATGCTGCCGGTTACCATCCCCTTGATACTGGCCTTCATCGTGGCGCAAACCATTGTGCAAAATCCCGACAGCCAGCTTGGGTTTTGGTTTTCCATCATTCCACTCACTTCACCGGTAGTGATGATGGTGCGGATTGCCTTTGGCGTACCGGCCTGGGAACTGGCCCTCTCCATCGGCTTGCTGGTGGCCGGATTCATCGGTGCCACCTGGCTTGCCGGTAAAATTTACAGAACCGGAATTCTCCTCTATGGAAAAAAAGTGACCTATAAGGAGCTTACGCGCTGGCTGTTTTACAAAGGATAATGCCGGAAAAACGCATTGCCGTTATCGATTGCGGTACGAACACCTTTAACCTCCTCATCGCCGAAAAAACAGAGAGCGGATATCGTTTCCTGTATCGTGGGAAAAGGGTGGTCAAACTGGGCTCCCAGGGAATAAAGGACGGGATCATCGGTCCTGATCCTGCTGACAGAGCCTTGAAAGCGTTGCGTTCGTATAAAATGCTTCTGGACCGCTTTCGGGTCCAGCGTACTGAGGTGGTGGGAACGGCAGCCTTACGCGATGCAAAAAACGGCGCGGTTCTCCTCCGGCAAATAAAACGTGAAACGGGTTTCAGGATTCGTCTGATTGACGGAAAGGAAGAAGCGAGCTACATCTATCAGGGCGTAAAAGCCGCCGTGCATCTGCAGGAACACATTTCGCTCATCATGGACATCGGGGGCGGAAGCACTGAATTTATTTTATGCAACCGGAACAAAATTTTCTGGAAAAGGAGTTACCGCCTGGGAGCAGCAAGGCTCCTGGAGATCCTTCAACCCGGCGATCCGATTAAAAAAACAGAAATACGCCGGCTGAATGCTCTTCTTAAGGAGGAACTTGTATCGCTGGAAAACGCCTGGGAAAGGTATCCTCCTGCAGAACTAATTGGCTCCAGCGGATCTTTCGACACCTTTGCCGCCATCCTTTTGAAAAAGAAACAGCGGTCGCTCGGAAAAAAAACGCAATACACATTCGATATGCATGCCTTTCAGCAGTTGCACCGGCAACTGATGTCGGCCACCTACCGGGAAAGACTGGCCATTCCCGGCATGTTGCGCATGCGGGCCGACATGATCGGGCTGGCTTCCCTATTGCTTACCTTTGTGCTCCGACAATCAAAAATAAAAACCATGCGCCTGAGCACCTATGCCCTGAAAGAAGGGCTGCTGGCTGAAATGGCACCCTGAAATCGCTTCGGAAGGTAAAATGCAGTAACGGACCCGCGGAGTACATTCTCAGAACTAAAAAAAAGAATACGTATACCTTTTAAAAAATAGCGCCCTATGGCAAAAATCCTGGTTATTGACGACGAAAAGAGCATCAGAAACACCCTCAAGGAAATTCTGGAATACGAGAAACACGAGGTACAGGATGCTGCCGATGGACTGGAAGGACTAAAGAAAATAGAAGCTGAAAAGTTCGAAATCGTTTTATGTGACATCAAAATGCCAAAAATGGATGGCATGGAGTTGCTCGAAAAAATCATGGAATTGCAGCCGGAAACGCCGGTGATCATGATTTCAGGCCACGGAACGATTGAAAATGCCGTGGAAGCGATAAAAAAAGGGGCTTACGACTTCATCTCGAAGCCCCTTGATCTGAACCGGATGCTGATTACCCTGCGCAATGCACTGGACCGGTCATCACTGGTGAAGGAAACGAAAACCCTGAAGCGGAAAATCAACCGGAGCAATGACATGGTGGGCGAGTCGGAGCCGATACAGAAAATAAAGGAGATGATCCAAAGGGTGGCTCCTACCGACGCCCGGGTTTTGATTACCGGTGAAAATGGTACCGGAAAAGAGCTGGTTGCACGCTGGATCCATGAACAAAGCAACCGCAACGGTTCACCACTCATTGAGGTGAATTGCGCGGCCATTCCCTCCGAATTGATAGAGAGTGAACTTTTTGGTCATGAGAAAGGCGCTTTTACCTCCGCCGTGAAGCAAAGGATCGGGAAATTTGAACAGGCCCACAATGGCACCCTCTTCCTGGATGAAATCGGTGACATGAGCCTTTCGGCACAGGCCAAAGTGTTGCGGGCGCTGCAGGAAAACAAGATCACCCGCGTGGGTGGTGAAAAGGAAATTCCGGTAAATGTCCGGATCATCGCCGCCACCAACAAGGATCTCAAAAAAGAAATAGAAAAAAACAACTTCAGGGAAGACCTTTATCACCGGCTCAGCGTCATCGTCATCCACGTCCCCTCCCTGAACGAGCGGAAGGAAGACATACCGATGATTGCCGATTATTTCATGGATCAGATCTGCGAGGATTATAAAATGCCCAGAAAGACTTTCTCCGGGGATGCTTACGAGGCTCTGAAGTCTATCCAATGGACCGGGAACATCCGAGAACTGCGGAATGTGGTTGAACGCCTGATCATCCTCTGCGACAAAACCATTACAGGAGCAGATGTGAATATTTTCGCGGTGAAGAGCAATGCTTAAGCCACAGGCTTACGCTCTGCAAACCACCCCTTACTCGCTGTGACCACCTTTTTTACAGCAATCCGGTAAATGGTCGTAGGCTTTTTTATTGGCCGGTAAACTGTCGGCATCGTACCCAATCAGGGTAATGGCTTTCCTGAGGTCGGCAGGATTTGATTTCTGCGGATTATAGAGGACGGTCAGCACTTTCGATTTCACATCCAGTGTCACCTTCTTCACCCCTTTTACGAATGACATTTCATGCTCCAGTCTCTTTTTGCAGGAATTGCATTCGGCGCTGGTGACTACGCGAAGCGTGTCGGTTTGTGCCTGAACACCGGCTGCGCTACCCAGCAGGATGAACAGGGTTAGGAATCGGATAAAGCTTTTCATTTGTCAGTGTTTTTGGAGATGTTTAAGCGGAGGCCGGCATAAATCCGGGTGCCCACCACCGGCCCCCATACCTGTGTGGCGTCAAAATCAGTACCAAAGGGATTGTCACTGCCCAGGATCACATTTTTTTGCCTGTAGTTCAGGATGTTTTCAGCACCCAGGTAAACTTCCCATGTTTTAAAGACCCGGGTTAGCTGAGCCATCAACTGAAAGAAATCAGGAGAGTCCATGATGGCTATGGTGTTATCGTGGTGGCTGCTCTCTTCCCCGGCGGCCTGAGGCATGGGTTTAGGTCCTTCCCATTGCAGGGTGGCATCCAGGCGCCAGCGCTCCAGGCGATCCGAATACGCCACATTGAAGAGGGCTTTGTTGCGGCTGAGCATGGGCTTTGCCAGGTCGGGATAATAGAGGTAATCGGCTTTCACATCGTCGAAACGCCAGGCCGCTTTCATGACCAGTCGTAACAAGGGCTCATAGGTAAGGGTAGCCTGCAAACTGTTGGCGGAAGAGTTCCCCTTCAGGTTGTAGTAATACACCACGGCGGAGCTGCTGTACTGATCCGCCATCCACTGGTGATTGAAAGAGGTATGGTAGGCATCCAGCATCAGGCTACCCTCCCGTCCTTTTAACCGGAAACGCGCCGTCAGGTTCATGCCACCGTTCCAGGCATCCTCCATTTGCGGCTTTTCCAGCAGCACCAGTTTTTTTGAACTCACAAAAAGACCAATGTTATCGGAATAGGTATTGGGAGTACGGTACGCCCTGCCCGCGGAGGCACGCAGGATCAGGTCCGGCAGAAAATTGTATTTGAGATGCACACGGGGTGTAAACAGCCATCCGAACAAATTATGATGATCCACCCGCGCTCCGGCAATGGCCCCGAATTTCTTATCATCTCCTCCATAGGTATATTCCAGGTAGGCTCCCGGAACGGATTCAAGCCGGGTAAAAACACTATCGTCCACCGCTTCGTCATAATAATCGTACCGGTAATCGAAGCCTGTTTTGAATTTATGATAGGTATTGCCCACCATACTCATGTAAATCAGGTTCCCATAGAGCGAATACTGTGCCCCCAGATAGGATGTCAGACCGAAATAGGCTTCCTGATCGTGAACGGTAGCTGACAGTTGAAGTCCTGTGGATTTATAGGGCTTTTCCGGAAACACCATTCCCGTTTTGGAGTAGACTTCCATTCGGCGCGTTTCAATTCTGAAGCCATAGGCGTTGGTGGTGAACTTATCGCGGGCCTCGTTAAAATTCACATTTCCGCCTGTGCGATCTTCCAGCATGGCTTTCAGTCCGAACTGTCCTTCCAGGCGCTTGCGGCTGTTATAATGCAAGCGGTTGTACACATTGAGTTGCCTGTACAAGGGCATATCCAGGAACTTATCGTTGTTCGCATCGTTCTTTGTCTGGAGTCCGCTGGCATGCGCCATGAACATGTAGCCCCAGTTTTTCTTCAGCGGGAGCGTGTAGATGGCATTCATCTCCCCTCTGCCGAAAGCATCCCCGTACAGATTCAGGTGCAAGAGCGGCTGTTCCTCCATGGGCTTTTTAAACTCCACGTTGATCTGACCGGTCATGCCTTCGTAGCCATTGGCCACCGAGCCGGCGCCTTTGGTAATTTGGATGGACTCCATCCAGGAACCCGGGATGTACATCAGGCCATAGGGTGCTGCCATGCCACGGAGGGTGGGAATCGCTTCACTCATGAACATGGTGTAATTCCCAGATAGTCCCAGCAGTTGAATCTCACGGGCACCGGTGACGGCATCCGTATAATTCACATCCACCGAAGGGTTGGTTTCAAAGCTCTCGCTGAGGTTGCAGCAGGCAGCTTTGAGCAACTCGCCTTCATTCAGCAATTCTATGTTCCTGGGCTGCAGGGTGGAGATCTCGGTACTCTGCCGTCGGGCCATGATCTCTGCTGCCTTCAGCTCTAGGGAGGCGGCCAGCCGGATCACTGTTTCGGAATTGGCAGTGTGGATGTTGATGGTGTCGGTTAAAAAACCCACATAGGAAACCACCAGATTTACCGGCAGATGGTTGATACCGGAAAGACTAAATCGTCCGTTTTCATCTGAAAGTACGGCCTGGTCCTGCCCCATGACCAGCACGGTAGCTCCCGGCAGAGCGGAATTGTTTGCAGCGTCGAGGACCCTTCCTTTTACCACCAAGGATTGGGAGGCTGCGCCGGAGGCCCAGCATACACCGAGCAATAGCAAAATGATATTTTTCATGTTACAGATAGATAAATGAAATACATGGAAGCACCAGGGCTTCCCGAACATTAAAAATCTATCCGCTCAGACTCTGAGCACATGATGAAGAAGATGCAGGCTTTCATTGGACAGCGGTGGCGGTCCGTGGCTCCGGAAGTTCAATCCGGGGAACACAGTTAAATCAAAATTTGAAAATTCGATTCCATGGAGAATCGCCATCACCTGCAAATGCTGCGCATAGGGAATTTCCACTTTATCGACGGGATACAATGGAAAATTGTAATATAAATTCAGGTCTATACAGCAGGGTGAGGCCATGCCCTCCGCGTAAAAATCGGCCGCTAAGGCCGACACCGGGACTGGTGAACAGGTTTCAGGACGATCACTGCAACAGGCTTCCATCTCCGTTTCACACTGATCCTGCATGCGGCAAAGATGGGCGGTATACATCCATCCCGCAGAGCCCATGAAAACGAGCAGCATCAGCAGCCAGACAAAGGGACGGAAAGATTTGAGGATCATGGAATGCGAAGTTACGCAATGTTTTGATGAAGTTTTACTGAACCGACAGGATCTAAAACCTCCCCGATTTCTTATTTTTACGGCTTCATACCTTTAACGTTTCACTTATGAGCTTATTAGTAGCCCTTCAGGCCCGGGAAATACTCGACTCCCGCGGCAACCCAACCATTGAAGTAGAGGCTTTTACGCAAAACGGCTACTCCGGCCGTGCCGCGGTTCCTTCGGGCGCGTCCACCGGAAAACACGAGGCCGTGGAACTGCGCGACCAGGATAAAAACCGTTACCTGGGGAAGGGCGTTACCAAGGCCGTCAACAACGTCAATACCATCATTTTTGAAGAATTGAAAGGCCATTCGGTATTTGATCAGCGGGCGATTGACGAGGCGATGATTGCGCTGGATGGGACAGAAAATAAAGCCCGTCTGGGCGCCAATGCCATCCTGGGTGTATCGCTGGCCGTTGCCAAGGCGGCTGCGGCTGAAGCCGGCATGTCGCTTTACCGCTATGTGGGGGGTGTAAACGCCTGCACCCTTCCCCTTCCGATGATGAACATACTGAACGGGGGCGCACATGCCGACAACAAGATCGATTTTCAGGAATTCATGGTCATGCCGACCGGAGCCGACAGTTTCGCCGAGTCGCTGCGCATGGGGACGGAGGTGTTTCATGCCTTGAAAGGCGTTTTAAAGAGTAAAGGGCTCAGCACCAATGTGGGGGATGAAGGCGGATTCGCCCCCAACCTCCAATCCAACGAAGAAGCTATTCAGGCGGTTCTTGAAGCCATTGAGAAAGCCGGGTACAAGCCAGGCCATGATATGTTCATCGCCATGGATGCGGCCAGTACCGAGTTTTACGATGAAGCAAGCGGAATGTATGTCTTTAAAAAGTCATCGGGCGAAAAACTCACTTCCTCTCAGATGGTGAGTTTCTGGAGCGACTGGTGCAAGAAATACCCGATCATCTCCATTGAAGACGGACTGGCAGAAGACGACTGGAAAGGATGGGCGGAACTCACCGCGGCTCTGGGCAGTAAGATCCAACTGGTGGGCGATGATTTGTTTGTCACCAATACCAGGCGCCTGCAGCAGGGAATTGATACCGGCACGGCCAATTCCATCCTGGTCAAGGTAAACCAGATCGGTTCGCTCAGCGAAACCATCAACGCGGTGAGCCTTGCCAAAGAAAACAGTTATACGGCGGTGATGAGCCACCGATCCGGTGAAACCGAAGATTCCACCATTGCCGACCTGGCGGTGGCCCTGAATACCGGTCAAATCAAAACCGGATCCGCCTCCCGTTCGGACAGGATTGCCAAATACAACCAGCTCCTGCGCATAGAGGAAGACCTGGGTGGCAGCGCTGTATTCAACGGCCGAACTTTTAAATATGCAACTACTTCATAACCGGTTTTTAATGCTTTTTCAGGATGGACAAAGACCATTTAAAAGAGGATGATGAGCTGCCCCTTAAAAAAGGGATGGAGCCTGAGGAGGAAGAGGAGGAATTCGATCCGGAAGAGGAAGGATCTCTGACGGAAGAACATACCGGCGACCGGCGTCATCGCCGCAGAAAACGTGTGAAAATCAGGAAGCGGGTCAGGATCAAACGAAAGACCAGTCCCAAGAAAAAGGCCAAAAAAATGCTGGAACTGGTAGCCTGGATTCTGATCATCACCATTTTCATTGTAGCCGCCATCTACCTGATTGTAAACCTCGACCTCAACTCCAAGCACCGGAACAAGAAATCGGTGGATGCCGGCACCCCTGCACCCACAGAAATTCCATACATAAATCGCTGTATCACCTAACCAAATGCTTTGCCGGTTGTTGAACAGTTCATTAACTTCGCTCACGCAAAACAACCCTTTGCAATCACCCAAAAATGGATCGCTTAAAAGAAAAGTTCGCCGCAAAGGCATTACCCTTAGCCGATGAAATAAAAACCCTGATCAAAGAGCATGGTCACATTGTGCTTGGCAGTTACACCATCGAGCAGGTGTACCATGGCATGAAAGGCATGATCGGGATGGTTACTGAAACTTCCAAACTGGATTCAGAAGAAGGCATCCGGTTCAGGGGCTATTCCATTCCGGAGCTGCGCCAGAAATTACCGCGTGGTTCAGGTGGTGAAAACCTGCCGGAAGGTATTTTTTACCTCCTGCTCACCGGCGATCTACCGACCGAAGAGGATGCCCGTGAAGTGAGCAATGCCTGGGCACGACGCAGCCATGTGCCGAAGCATGTGTTTGACATGCTGGATTCCTTACCGAAAGGCACGCACCCGATGACCCAGTTCAGCCTGGCCATTCTGGCCATGCAAACGGAAAGCAATTTCGCGGCGGCCTACCGCAAGGGAATCAATAAAAAACAATACTGGGATCCTATGTTTGAGGACGTGATGAACTGCATCGCGCGCCTGCCGAGGATCGCCGCATACATTTACCGTCGCACCTACAAGGGGGGCGTACACATTGAACCGGATCCGAAACTCGACTGGGGCGCCAACTTCGCGCACATGCTGGGTTTCGACGATGATGGCATGAAAGCGCTGATGCGTTTGTATTTAACCATTCACGTTGATCATGAAGGAGGAAATGTATCGGCCCATGCCACCCATCTTGTGGGTTCTGCCCTGAGTGACGCCTACTATTCCCTGTCGGCTGGCATGAACGGACTCGCGGGTCCCTTGCACGGACTGGCAAACCAGGAGGTGGTACGCTGGATTTATGACCTCCGCACCCACTATGGTGAGAAGATGCCGACCAAGGAAGACATCGCCGACTATGTGAAGAAAACGCTTGCCGAAGGACGCGTGGTTCCCGGTTACGGGCACGCCGTATTGCGCAAAACGGATCCCCGTTACATTGCCCAGATGGAATTCGCGCAGACCCACCTCGCCGACGATGAGCTCTTCAAAATCGTGCAGATGTTGTACGAGGTGGTTCCGGAAATTCTCAAATCAACCGGAAAAATCAAGAACCCCTGGCCGAACGTGGATGCACACAGCGGCGTGCTGCTGATCCACTACGGTCTGACCGAGTACGATTTTTATACCGTTCTGTTCGGTGTTTCAAGAGCCATTGGTGTGTTGACCTCGCTGCTGTGGGACCGTGCACTCGGACATCCGATAGAGCGCCCCGGATCGGTCACGACGGACTGGATGAAAGCCCAGATCGAAAAAGCGAAAGCGACAGCGTAAATGAAGTACGGCGGATAAATTATCCGCCGTTTTTGTTTTATGGTTTCATAGAGAGATTTTAAGATTGAATCAACTTCCTGTTGACACAAGAAAACATTGCCTGTAGGATTCATATCACCTAAGAAAGCATTCGTTGCAGCATTGCCCGTGCTTGAATTCTTCACGAAAATCTACAAATGCACAAACTACTTTCTTGCATTCGCGAGGGTACCTAAGATTTAGAAGTTTTAAGGTTTAAAAGTTGAATGGTTGGCAGATTACTGCTTTATAAACGTCGCCCTCCTACCCCCGGACTGAATAAGATAAACACCATTAGCAAGTTGAATTGTTTCAATTGATGATGCTGTAGTTGTCACTGTTTTCTCAAGAATTATTTTCCCATAAATATCCATCAACCGCAACTGTGCTTTTCCATTCTCCAATTGAATACCGGAGATATTGATTGTATTCTCGGCGGGATTTGGGAAGACATGTAATTTTTCTTGTGTTGGGGATGCGGATGCAATTCCGGTGGGGAGAATGATAATGGTTTTAGCAGTATTGGTGATGACAGGTTCGTTGAAGTCGAAGGAAATGGCGGCGAAGTTGGTGATGGAATCGCCGGCGGTGAGAGTCGTTTTGGGTTGAATGCGATAACGAACAAAGCCATGCGAGAGGGGTTCGTTGGTGTTGCTATCGGGAAGAAGAATATTTTCAAATTTGAACTCCATATAGCTTTTATAAAAATTAATCCAATGCAAACTTACCTGATGTGAAGCGCTTACAAATTCAATAGTATAAATATTCAATTTATTTGTATCAATTGGATTTAAAATTTTTACGGTGAAAGCGGTATCGTTTCCGGTATTCTGAAAGCGGATGATATAATCCAGCCAGGGGGCGGCACTGACTTGTGTGGTAGTGAGGGTGTCTTCGTTCACCAAAATATCGTTGGGATCAAAGGAGCCCGCTATGTACACTGCCCAATTACTGTTATTATTACTTGGATTATCATCTGTTAAGTAGGGTTCTATATGCGCGTTACTGTTGATGAGTGTGCCGACAGGATGTCCAAGGTTGACATTGACGGTGACGATGATGCTACCGGTTTGAAAGGGAGTTAATGATGGCAAATTCCAAACGACGGAGTTTGTTGTTATGTTACTTGGTGCAAGTGTTGCCGATTGGTATGTAACATTACTAGAAGGATATAAATATACAATAGGCGAAACCGTTGTAGTCCCATAATTTCCATAATTAATCATATAACTTGCCATGGAACCACTGCGAAATGTTCCCATAGGAGTTATCGTTACACCAACATCTTCAAACGCACCTTGTGGTTGGAACGCAAAATCGTTGAGGGAATCAATTTGATGAATTGCGCTGAAAGCTGCCGTTTGAAAAGATGGCATAGGAGTATACCAGTTTAATACTTGTGGAGACACAACGTAATTCCCAGAATCAAAAACGAAAATAGTATAGTTTCCATTTTGATCACTAAATGCAAATTTACCAGTATTCTGCTCGATAATTTTCTGGTTAGATAAAATCGACTCACCTGTATCTTGAATATTATTGCTATTAAAATCTAAAAAACAGCTACCTTGAATCTGATTATATTTATCTGTAATCTTCAAGATCCAATAATCTTGCAGTCCCATGCTATTTTCAGTTTTATCTCCAGAAATATTTGAATTGGAACGTCCACCTAAAATATACCCGCCATCCGTGGTTGTTTCAAGTGAGAATAAATTATCCTCATCTCCTCCTCCAAATGTTTGCTGCCATTGAATATTTCCCGTTGTATCAACTTTAACTATCCAATAATCGTACACTCCAAGACTATTCTCCGTTTTATCTCCAGATATATTTGAATTGGAATATCCACCTAAAATATACCCGCCATCAGCAGTTTGCTCAACCGACTCTAAATAATCATACGAAATACCTCCAATAGTATTCTGCCATTCTATATTCCCTACAACATCGATTTTTACTATCCAATAATCCCAACCGCCCAAACTATTTTCCAACTTATCACCCGATGCATTTGAATCGGAATATCCACCCAAAATATATCCCCCATCAAAAGTTTGTTGAATTGCAAAAAGCATATCAGCACCAGAGCCGCCAATAGTATTTTGCCATTGAATATTACCGATTGAATCAGTTTTCACAATCCAGAAATCATAACTTCCATTGCTATTTTCAACCTTATCTCCGAATGCATTTGAAGTAGATCTGCCTGCTAAAATAAAGCCACCATCGGTGGTCTGTTTAACAGATGCTAAATCATCAACAGCATTACCCCCAATTACTTTTTGCCATTGGAGATTTCCCATACTATCTGTTTTTATAAGCCAATAATTAAACCATCCAGGATTATTTACAGTCTTATCACCAGAAATGCCAGAATTAGATATTCCTCCCAAAATATATCCTCCATCGTTAGTTTGCTCCAAAGTGTATAGCAAATCAGCATCACTTCCTCCAATCGTATTCTCCCATTGAACATTTCCAACTTCATCAGTTTTTACTATCCAGTAATCCCATGGTCCCATTGCGTTTTCCGTCTTATCTCCAGAGCTGTTGGAACTTGAATGTCCTCCTAAAATATAGCCTCCATCAAAAGTTTGTCTAATTGAAACCAAAAAATCGCCACCACTTCCTCCGATCGTATTTTGCCACTGGATATTCCCAGTTGCATCAATTTTCAATATCCAGTAATCTGCAGAATAAGTTGACGAACCGGTTGAAATATTAGGGTCTGTTTTATCGCCTGAGATTCCTGAATTAGAAAACCCTCCAATAATATAACCCCCATCTGAAGTTCGTTCAAGTGTGTAGAGTTCATCTGCTCTACTCCCCCCAATCGTATTCTGCCATTCGATTTCCTGAGCATTGCTGAGAGAAAACATAGTGATAAACAGAGCGAATGTCATGCACGGGTGTTTCATGATCGAAAATTTCAAATAAAAGTAAAGAAAATCAACGAATTACCGTCATGTTTGGTAAGAAAATTTAAACATGTGGTAACATTGGGCGATCGACTCAATCGGAATGCCGGAAATCACCGGAAAAGGTGCCGGATAATCAGGTTAAAATACAGGGGTGCGGTACGATTTGACCCTGGCGTTGCTCTACTCCTTGAACCCCTGTTTAAGTATTCGCTTTAAATATCCTATTCAACCATTTCAGCATGGAGAAAGCTATGCCGGTAGCGATGAGGAGGAGAAAACAGTTCAGCAAAAAGAAATCGGTTTTATCCTCGTATTTATCCCACATGCTGGCCAAGACGCCGCTGAGTTTGTTGCCGATGGAAGTACTGAGAAACCAACCACCCATCATCAGGGCGGTGATGCGGGGCGGGCTCAGTTTGGAAACCAGGCTCAGGCCCATCGGACTTAAAAACAATTCGCCGATGGTGATGACACCGTAACAGGCAATCAGCCACCAAACGCCGACTTTCTCCGCCCCGTTCTCTCCGGCCTTGGCGGCGGCCACCATCACGAGGGCCGACAGGGCGGAAATGAACAAACCGTAGGCAATCTTGGCCGGTGTGGAAGGCTCCTTTTTCTTTCCGCGAAGCCAGGTGAAGAAGGCTACCACCAGCGGCGTGAGCAGAATCACCCATCCCGGATTGATGGACTGACTGAGGTTGGTAGCCCAGACGCTGATGCTCGCTCCTTCGGCGGGCAGCTGATCGGGATGCTCGTTGCGGAAATAAACCGGGTAATTCACTTCTTCCTTCACCACCCCATCCACTTTCTGCAGCCGGAAAAATTCATCGTAAACCGGTACGGTATCTTTCGCATACGTAATCTGCTTCGTTTGCTTCAGCGCTCCGAACACTTCTGCCGTTGTACCGTTCATGGAGCGGTCGGTATAACGGTCGGCCCAGGTGTTGAGAGCGGAACCATTTTGCTTAAATACGGCCCAGAAAAGAATTACCACCGCAAAGATGGCCAGCATGGCGCCGATTGGTGCCTTTTCTTCTTTGGAGGCGGTTACATACAAATTGCCGTAGAAATACAATACCGGCACACAACTGAATATGAATGCATCGGTAGAATCACTGCCGAAGATGTTATCCGGAATCAGCCAGCCGATGATACCGAAAAGTACAGCAGGCAGGAGAATCAAGCCTACAATTTTGGTCATGGGCATATCGTCCTTGTGCACCCCCTTTTTATGGTCATAGCCCTCGTAATGTTTTTTGCCGGAGAGGAAGACAAACAAACCGATGAACATACCAACGCCTGCCGCCATAAAGGCCCATCCCCATCCCAGCATGATCTGCAGGGCTGCCCCAAAGAAATTACAGATGAAGGCGCCGATGTTAATGCCCATGTAAAAAATATTGTACCCTTCATCCTTGCGGTGCCGGTATTCATCGGTT
>JAEUTF010000204.1 GCA_016788185.1 Bacteroidia bacterium
ATGATCGGCGGATTCCTCTTTTTAAATGTAAACCTCAACATTGACGACCTCTTTACCTTTCTTCCGCAGGGTTACGAAGACGGAGCGCTGGTGGTCATGATCCTGAGTACCGGAAGTCTTTTTAACATGGCTACCGGTTTAAATGCAGCGGTACTTTTTACCAGCGAGAAATACCGCTACGGTGCCTGGTTTCTGATTTCACTGGCCCTGGTCGTACTGGTCCTGCAAATACTGCTGATCCCAAGGTTCGGCATGCCCGGCGCCGCCCTGGCTACCAGCATGGCTTCCTTCTTTTATAACGGACTTTTGTTTTGGTTTGTGAAAAAACATTTCCACCTGCAACCCTTTGAAAGGGAAAATAAAATACTGTTGTTGCTGGTCCTTGTACTCTTCGTTGTAGGGAGTTTGCTTCCTTCCACCGGCATCCCCTTGCTGAACATTGCCTACAAGGGAGTGCTGATCTCGGGCATCTATCTGGCCGTGGTCTATACGAAGAACCTGGCTCCCGAGGCCTTTGACTGGATTCGTAAGAAGCGGTAGTCCACCCGTTTCAAAAGGCCGCGGAGCATCCGCAATGTTCATGAACGGGTATGATTTACTCAGCCGGAAAAGTATATGCAGGCAGGGTTTACTTCAGCTTCGCGAGCAGGTCCTCGCACTTCTTCCTGTTTTCTGCATCGTCAGCCGACTTCACCGGAATCTGCAGGGCTTTGCCGAGCCAGTTTTTGGCCTGCTGCTTGTCGTTGGGCTTGTTGCGCTCGGTGAAACTAACGGCCAACTCATAGTAATGGATGCCGTTCAAGGGTTCAAGCAGAATGGCCTTTTCAAAATTACGGATGGCATCGTCGTAGGAGCCGCCCGGCATGGCGCCGAACATCGCTTTGATCATGGTTTTTTCAAAGGCATTGAAGCCGGCAATGACCCTGTGCCAGCGGCCAAGCAGGTGATAAGGCCCGGGTAATTTCGGGTCCAGCTGAATGGCGGTTTCCGCTTCCGATTTGATCAGCCTGGCATTCTGTATTTTGGTTTTATTGCCGGCATGTTCATTCATGCGTCCGAGGGCCACGGCAAAGGCATAATGGGCATTCGCATGTTGGGGATGCTGTGTCACGGCTTTCTTTCCCAGGTAGGCCGCCGTGGTATACCATTGTTGACGGCTGGGCTCGTTGCTTTGCAGTACACCCAGTTTTGAATAAATGAAAGAGGTGCGCCAGAGGTACTCGGCATCGGATGAGTCGGACTTCAGCAGATTTTTAAAAATGATCAGGGCATCGTTCCACTGGTCTTCCTCCTGAAGTTTACAGGCATAACGAAATAGCTGTGTTTCATTTTTCAGTTCCTGTGCCTCTGAGTAAAAGCAGGAACAGCAGAAGACAAGCAGGATGAAATTTCTGAGCAACATGCTGTCTTAACAAGTTCAGTTTCCTTTTGTTTTTCGGATTGATGCAGGATGATCCCCGGAGGAGCCAATTCTCAGTCGTACGATTCAAAACGGATGGACTTCCGGTCGTATCCCATGACTTCCAGGCGGTGGCGCGC
>JAEUTF010000218.1 GCA_016788185.1 Bacteroidia bacterium
GGTGGTTTTGATGAGGCGTTTTACAGTTCCTATCACGATGCCTGGCCGCTGGAAGCGGGATGGGAGGAGCGTGTGGATCTCTGGAATCTTTATCCGATGCTGGTGCACGTCAACCTCTTCGGTTCTTCCTACGTGCAGGAGCTGCGAAAGATGCTGGGTCGGTACATCCGGCCGGCCTGAATCGGCTGTTCAATCGCTGGCAGGGAGATCCATCCTGCTCCTGCTTGGTTACCCATCCGGTTTGCATCGCAACGGGTATTCACTGTTCTTTCTCTCCCTCCTGATTCATGAAATAGGAAAGAGCGCCCGAAGGACATTTTTTAATCTGTTCAATGATTTGTTCGGTGCCGGCCTGATCCGTTTCTATCCAGGGCCGTCGGCGGGGATCAAAAACAGCAGGCAGTCCTTTAAAACAAATGCCGGAGTGGATGCAAAGCGCCGGTCGCCATACAATGGTGACTTCGCCGTTACTGTATTTCCTGGTGATGTCTTTCATAAAAGGGTGTTGAATCCGGATAAAAGTAAGTAGATCCAGTAAATTTTTTACGAAATAGTTGTAACTACAACAATTGTATTTGTATCTTTGCGCCATGGGAAGTCTGGAAGATGCCATCCTGCAAAGGAAATTCAACAGTGAGCACGAAAAAGTGGCGATCAATATATTGTTTACGGCCAGTTGGCTGGAAGGAATGAACATTCAGAGGATGAAGCCTTTCGGCATATCACCGCAGCAATTCAATGTGTTGCGCATTCTCAGGGGTTCTTACCCCAATGCGCTACGGCTGGCGGATATCACCGAGCGGATGATCGACAAGAATTCCAATGCCACCCGGCTGGTGGAGAAACTGCGGCAAAAGGGGCTGGTGAAACGGGAAGTCTGCAAACACAACCGGCGGCAGGTGGACATCTGGATCACGCAAAAAGGTCTTGATTTACTCGGACAACTGGATGCGAATGCGGAGGAATACCTCGAAACCCTGAAGGGCCTTTCAAAAGCCGAAGCGCAGCAGTTGAATGGAATGCTGGACCGTATCCGCGGCTGAGAGCTGAATGATACGTTCTTTCTTTGGAGTTTCCTTTTAAAAAGTGGAAGCGAGAAGGCAACAGGGTCTACGTTTTTACAGGAAGAGGGGAAGTGAAATAAAGTGAATGGGCCGCTGATCCTCATGATTGTTTATGATGGTTGATGATTTGCTACCAGGAAAATTTTAAGATACGGCAGGAAAACGAGTTGTTTCTGTCCTGGCAGCACTGCTGTGCGAAAAATGGTTTTCAAAGGGCTACGGTTTTACATGGAGATGGGAAGTGAAATAAGGTGAACGGGCCGCTGATCCTCATGATTGTTTATGATGGTTGATGATTTGCTACCAGGAAAATTTTAAGATACAGCAGGAAAACAAGTCGTTCCTGCCCAGGCAGCACTGCTGTGCGAAAAATGGTTTTCAAAGGGCTACGGTTTTACATGGAGATGGGAAGTGAAATAATGTGAATGGGCCGCTGATCCTCATGATTGTTTATGATGGTTGATGATTTGCTACCAGGAAAATTTTAAGATACAACTGGAAAACGAGTCGTTCCTGCCCAGGCAGCACTGCTGTGCGAAAAATGGTTTTCAAAGGGCTACGGTTTTACATGGAGAGGGAGAGTAAAATAAGGTGAATGGGCTATGGATCTTCATGATCGGTTATGGTGGCTGATGATATGTTTCAGGAAACGGGTTTAATTTTTATTCAGGTTCACGTAAAAGGTCGTGCCCTGATTTTCAAGGGTGTCAAACCACACGTGTCCGCCCATGCCTTCCACCATGGCTTTTACCATGGCAAGGCCCAGGCCGGTTCCACTTGATTTGGTGGTGAAATTGGGTACGAAGATCTTTGGAAGCTGATCTTTCGGAATGCCGATGCCGTTATCCCGTATGCTGATCTTTACCTGCTTTTCCGATTCTTCCACGCGGATGCGGATGTGTCCCTCGCGGTGGTCCGGTATCGCCTGCTGTGCGTTTTTTATCAGGTTGCCGAAAATGCGGATCAGCTGGTCTTTATCGGCCTGCACGTATAGCTCGTCCGGGTGACTTTCGAAGGACACCAGCGCTTTGCCGTCTTCGTTGTACAGGTCGCAGGTATGGTTGAGCACGCTGATCAGTTCCACACGGGTGTATTCCGGCCTTGGCATTTTGGCGAAGTGGCTGAACTCCGTGGCAATATTTGACAGGGTATCAATCTGCTCAATCATGGTGTTGCTGATTTTCTGCACCAACTCTTCCTTGTTCGGATGATCAGCGGCAATGGCTCTTTGCAGGTGCTGAATACCGAGCTTCATGGGGGTCAGCGGGTTTTTGATCTCATGCGCCACCTGTTTCGCCATCTCCCGCCAGGCGCTTTCGCGTTCCGAACGGGCCAGGATGGCTGCGCTCTTCTGGATCTGATCGAGCATGCGGTTGTATTCGTTGATCAGTGCGCCGATTTCATCCCTGGTTTTCCACACGATGGGTTCATTGGTTTCTCCCAGCTTGGTGCGGCTCAGGCTATCCTGGATGATGCGGAGCGGCTGGGTGATCCGGTTGGAGATGAAGAAAGCAATGAGAATCGACACGGAGAAGAGCAAAACGTAGAGGTTGATGAGGGCCACGAGAAATCCGGAGATATCGCGTTTCAATTCCGTGTCGCGGTCGAAGTAAGGCAGACTGATAAAACCGATGCTCTGGTTGCTACTGTTGCGTACCGGTTCATAAGCGGCCGTGTATTTCAGCCGGCCGATGTTTTCACTCTGGATGTAAAAGGCCTTTTGGTTGGTGGTAAGGCTGGTGAGCGCATCCCGGTTCATGAGCGGCCCCAGAATGCCTTGTTCGTAGATGCTTTGCTGTGATGAAAAATACAGTTTGCCCTCCGGGTTGTAAAAGTTGAAATCCGTTTTGAGGGTTCCGGCAAGACGGCTGAAAAGGTATTGCAGGTCGTCGCTGAGCTGCCGCCCCAGGTCGTTGCGGTTGCCCATTTCATTTTCCACCAGCACCCTGATGTTGTTCAGCTTTTCACGGATGCGCTTGGTCTGAGCCTGCTCGTAATTGTCAACGATGTAGGTGACGGTAGCGGCGCCGATCAATACCAGCGTGCCCACCACAATCATCACGATGGTGAGTTGTATCCTGCTGTTGAAATTGAGTTGCAGCCTGAATCCTTCCCGTACGAATCGCGCGGCCAGGCTGGTGACGAGGAAGACAAAACTGAAGAAGGTAAACAGGTAGGAGAAGAGGGTGACCCATACCCAAAGACCCTGCCGCGGGGTACTCAGGATGATGAGGTTTCGGTCGTATTTATAGAAGAGATGGAGGTGATTGTCGAAGGAGACGAAGCGCATGCCCTCCAGGTTGCGGAAATACTGCAGGTAAGGTCCGTCCGTGAGGTAATAATTGTAAGGCCCCGACTGGTTCACGAGCCGGCCCTGCTGATAGCGCGCATAGGCGTAATGGCTGATGTCGCGCGTGCTGCCTACCTTATCGCTGAGCAGCAGCTCGGGGAGTCCCAGTTCTTCCTGCGAAGTGCGGGCGGAAAGTTCCACAATCAGTGTCCCGACCGGCGCATCGTTGGCGCCCGGCCGGAGTTCGCCGTTGTACTGGGCTTTGCCGTTGTCATCGCGGAAGTAGTAAAAGCTGCGACTGAAGGTCGGCCTTCCTTCGTTGAGGTTCCGGTGTCGGATGTTATCGAGATTCCAGGAAGGGTCTCCGGCCCTGTTGATGGGGAGGTCGGTCGCATTGAAGTACTTGAAGTGAACTTCATAGCGCTCGAGGTAGCCGTTGAAGTACTGCCTCGCCAGGTGGCGGTTGACGTTGTCAATCAGCACCGGGTTGCTCATCACCAGCGCGGAGGGCAGCGTCAACAGCCGGATGAGCTCGCGGTCGTTCCGGATGCGCGGCTCGAGTCCCTGCAAGAGGAATTCGGCGACAATATCCTGTTCGTTTTCCAGCTTCGCAGCCAGCAACTGCCGCTTTTCGCGCTCCCTCGTTTCATTGAAGGAGTAAATAATCTGTGAAGCGTAAATGGAAAATACCAGGATCACCAGCACGGTGCGTGAAAAGGAGTATAGTTGCAACTCACTGCTGCGGATATACCCTATGAATAGCATCAGCACATTGGCCAGCAGGAAGGCGCTCACGCCGTAGTCGGCGAACAGGCCGGTGTTCCGGAACAGGAGCAGGGTGCAGAGGAAAAGTCCCTGGGAGATCAGGAACAGGATCGCGATGCGGGAGAAGGGCAGCCGGGTCTTTCGGATGAAGAGAATGCTGCCGTCGCAAAGCAGGTAAAACGTGCCGAGCAGCAAACCGATCACCACCATGCCGATGGCTGTATAAATGCTCAGCTCGAAAATGTTGTTGATGTCGAAGGAAATCTGGGAGTTGATGATCAGTCCGCTCAGCAGGTAATTCATCAGCACCGAGAAGAGAAAGGTGACAAAGAAAACGGCCACAATGAGGAGCCTGCTGCTCCAGGAATCGCTGAAATCACGACCCTGCAGGAGCCAGGAGTACACAAAAATGATGATCAGGGTCAGCACCGCCGATGACAGCAGCAGGTCGCCGAGTGAATTCAGCAGAAAGCCGCTGGCATAGTATTTCGAGCTGAACAACTCACTCTCATAGATCTGCTGCGGGTACTGGAGCCATGCCATCAGGACCCGTAGCGTTACCAAGGCCAGCAGCCAGACCAGGCCGGAGCGGGCTCTCGACCTGCCCAGCCTGCGCAGGGTATCGAGGGCCAGCAGGAAAATAAAAAATATGCAGCCTCCGTACAGAAGCGCAGCATAAAAAGGGCAGTTCTGGCTGGTATCGTTGGCCGGAAAGGAAAGGTTGAACAACACCTTTCCGGCTTTGTTTTTCAGGGGTAAGCTGCCGCTGGCAGCAGAAAGCGACAATTGTGTTTCCCCGTCAAGTTCAAGCCCGGGGTGGAAATCATTTTCCAGGTATTTGTTCTGCAGCACATAATGATGCCGCACCAGCAAGAGGCCCGCCAGGAGACGGTTGCCGGAACTTACTTTGCTGATCAGGTAATAGCCATTGCCCAGAAGATAAACGCGACCCGATTCGAAGGCATTCATTTCAGCGTAATCGGGCTGTACTTTATTGTCAGACCAGTAGCGGAGCTGCCCGGCTTCGTACAGCATGAAAATGGCCATTTCGGGCTGTGCGGTGCTGTGCAGTTCGCTGGCAAAAGCCCTTTCATTAAAGCGTATACCCTCCAGCCGGGGCGCGAGGGCCTCCAGGGTAGCATCCAGGTGCTGCGTCAGGCGCTGAAGATTTTCCTCCGCCCTTTTCACCAGATCCTCATGTTGCAGGGCCCGGTATTCCTGAAAGAGCTGAATCGATACCCCTCCGCTCAGGCAAACGAGGGCCAGGATGCCCAGCAACAAAAGGCGACGGCGATACGACATGAACAACGAAATTAAGCGTTCACTACCTGTCCGGCATGACTAGCGGTACATTTTATCAACGCACCGCTGTTCGGTTAGGTATATCGCAGCGGAAACTTTAATTTTGTTTCATGATTAAAGCCCAGGTAAACGGATCCGCTGATGTTCAGGTGGAAATGAAAGGTGCCGACATGGTCATCAACGGTGAAACGGTATCCTTCGATCTTAAACAGTTGCATCCAGGCTCCTATCACCTGCTCCTCCACGGAGTTTCCTACCAGGTGGAAGTCTTGCAGAGTGATCGTGCTGAAAAGAAACATCTGATCCGGCTGAACGGAAAGCTCATCGACATTCAGCTGCGCGATCGATACGATGATCTGCTCAGGGAACTTGGGATGGATGCCGCTACCGCAAACCGGGTGGGTGATCTCAGGGCGCCGATGCCCGGACTGGTGGTGGAAGTGCCGGTTTCCGAAGGACAAAAAGTGTCGAAAGGAGATACCTTGGTGATCCTGGAGGCCATGAAGATGGAAAATACGCTGAAGGCCACCGCGGATGCCACCGTGAAGAAGATCGCCGTGAAGAAAGGCCAGGCGGTGGAGAAAAACGAAGTATTGATTTTTCTGGCCTGAAGCGGCATCGTGTTGAAAGAAGTTCATTGCATACAGTGTTAAGTATTTAAAATGAAGAAAATGGAAAACAAATTCAACCGCCGGGACTTCATCCGGATCAGCGGCGCCGCCACGCTGGGTACCCTCGCCATGGGCTCCGGATCCCTGAACGCGATGCACGGGGACCCCAACTTTTTTTTACCGAACATTCCTTACGATTACAAGGCCCTCGAACCGCACATCGACGCGCTGACGATGGAAATACACCACAGCCGGCACCACAAGGCCTATGTGGATAATCTGAACAAATTTTGCGCTGACCTGCACATCCACGATCCATCGCTGGACAATATTCTGAAGAACATCTCCTCCTATCCTGCAGGTGTGCGCAACAACGGCGGCGGTCACTGGAACCACAGTTTTTTCTGGACCGTGATGAAGCCTAACGGTGGCGGCGTGCCTACCGGAAGAATTGCCGAGGCGATCAATGCGTCCTTCGGCAGTTTTGAAAAATTCAGGGAGCGCTTTAATGAGGCGGCTAAGAGCAGGTTTGGTTCCGGATGGGCCTGGCTGGTGAAAACGGCGGATGGAAATCTGGCCATCGGCACCACGCCCAACCAGGACAATCCGCTGATGGATGTTTCCGAATTCAAAGGGAGTCCCGTCCTTGGGCTGGATGTATGGGAACACGCCTATTACCTCAAATACCAGAACAAGCGCGCCGATTACATCAATGCCTGGTGGAATGTGGTGAATTGGGACGTAGTGGCCGGACGGCTGATGTAGGACAAAGCCAGGTGTTCCTTAACACAGCCGGAAATTGTATCTCACTCGCAGCGTGAGTGTAACGGTGTTCCCGGTACCTAGTCAATCTCTTCCTCTTATCTTCGCCCAAAATAACACGTATGCGTGTCCGATCCCTCCTTGTCCTCCTTGCTCTGATCGCTGCGCTGTTCCTGGTTAAGAAATTGTTTTTTCCATCCAGGCAGGGTCCTTCCGGGCCACCTCCCGGAAAAGGCGCTCCGGTAGTGGTCAATGTGAAAGTGGTGCAGCCGGTTTATTTTGAAGAACTGGTGCGCAGCACCGGGACCATCCTCGCGAATGAGGAGGTAACGCTCAAGGCCGAATTGTCCGGCCGGATTACCGGATTGTTTTTTAAGGAAGGCCAGGCGGTGGAGAAGGGTGCACTCATGGTAAAAATCAACGATGCCGAATTGCAGGCGCAGCTGGCCCGGGTCAAACTCAATCTTAAGCTGGCCGAACAACGCCTGGAGCGAAACCGCAAACTCATGGAGATGCAGGGCATCAGCCAGGAAGAATTTGACAGGTTGCAAAACGAAGTGGAGACGCTGCGCGCCGAGCGCGACCTGGTGCTGGCACAGTTGGAGAAATCAGAGATCCGCGCTCCCTTTTCCGGAGTGGCCGGGCTGCGGCAGGTGAGCGAAGGTGCATTGGTTTCCAGTCAGCAAAGCATTGCCACCCTGCAGCAACTGAATCCGCTGAAACTGGAATTCAGCCTGCCCGAACAATACCTCGGAAGGGTGCAGAGCGGGGATACCGTCCGTTATACCAACGGATCCCGGCAGCAGGAATTCGATGCGCTGGTGTATGCCGTGGAACCCTTGGTCGATCCGGCCACCCGGAGCATCCGGATCCGTGCTTACAGCGCCGGTACCGGCGGAAAGGTATTGCCCGGAGCCTTTGCAAGCGTCCG
>JAEUTF010000230.1 GCA_016788185.1 Bacteroidia bacterium
CACTTTGCTGACCAAGGTGTTCGAAACCGACAGTCTTTTCCTGCACGCCGACACGCTACTTGCCATGCAGGATACGGCCAGCCGGCTCAAGACGTACTTTGCCTACCACCGTGTTCGTATTTTCAAACCCGATCTTCAGGGCCAGTGTGATTCGTTGGTGTACAGCACCCGCGATTCAACCATCTGGTTTTACACCCGGCCGGTATTGTGGAGCAACCGAAACCAGCTGACGGCCGAGAAGATCGCCTTATTACTTTCCGGAAATAAAATCAGCACCATGCAGCTTTATACCGGGGCTTTCATAACGGGTATTGAAGATTCTCTGCGATACAACCAGGTAAAGGGCCGGGACATGACCGGGTATTTTGTTGACAATCGCCTGAGCTCAATTAAAGTGACGGGCAACGGACAGTCCATCTATTACATCCGAAACAGCAAGCAGCAGATCACGGGCGTGAATCAGGCCGATTGCAGTGATATGATGGTGTACTTAAAGGAAAGTAAGGTGAGTAAAATCACCCTGATCAAAAGACCTGATGCCACCTTGTTTCCGGTGAAGGAAACGGATCCACTGCAGATGCGGTTGAAAGACTTTTCATGGAAGGGTCATTTGCAGCCGCTCAGCAAAGAGGATGTTTTTTTCTGGCCCGAAGAAAAGAAATGATCCCAAGGTGCCCTTATCGCCCTGGTTTTCCGGATGTATGCAGATCGTTCGTATCCTGCGATTCTGACGACTAACAAACAGTGCAGGCAATCAATTTCCGCCAAATACTTTTTTCAGAATATCGCTGATCCGGGCTGCCGGGTCTTTGCGGATTTTGGTTTCTTCTTCCGCTACCAGTTTGAACAATCCTTCAATGGCTTTTTGGGTCACAAAATCATCGAGGCTGGGGTTGACTTTTTTCACGAAAGGTACTTTGTTGTAGGTGCTGAACAGCGGATTCCAGTATTTGGTGATCTGCACTTTTTTCAGGGAAGCGGCGATAACCGGCCGGAATTCCTTGCTCAACTGGGCTGTCGTGCTTTTGCGGAGGTACTGGGTTGCTTCGTCGTCCTTCCCTCTTAAAATCGTGAGGCCATCGTTGATGCTCATGGAGGTGATGGCGGAAAGAAAAATCGGTGCGGCCTTTTTTGCAGCGTCCTCCGCGGCACGGTTCAATTGTTTCTCAAATTCGTCCACCTGCTTTTTCATCCCCAGTTTTATAAGTGTACTTTTCATGTCGCGGGCATCACCGGGGAAAGGGATACGGATCAGTTTGTTCTTGTAAAAGCCGTCCAGTTTGGAGGCTTTGCTGCTGGCGTTTTTTGACCCGACGCTCAGGGCTTCCTTGAGGCCTGCCGTGATGTCGGCATTTGAAAGACCACTGCCCAAGGCACTGTTTACCGTGTTGATCACATTGTTAATGTTGACCTGGGCGGGGGCGGTCATCCAAAGTAAAAGGAAGGCTAACGATAGTAAATTTTTCATGGGTTCGGGTTTCGGCCGGCAGAATCAAATATACTGCCAATTTGAACAAACAAAACAGGGGCAGTCATCAAAACTTCATGCCGTACGGGATAAAAGGAGGGCAGGCCGGTCTGTCCGGCAGGGATTTGCAGTGCTCAATTCGTACTTTCGCAGCATATCCTTCAGGATATAATTTCTCAGGATGTATGAAAAGCATTAAGGCGGAAATCATCACCATCGGCGATGAATTATTGATTGGTCAGATAGTCGATACCAATTCAGCATGGATCGGCCGGCAGTTGAATCTCATCGGGATCAGTGTTTACCAGCTGACATCTGTTTCGGATAACCAGGATCATATCCTGACGGCTCTGCAGGAAGCTGCCGGGCGTGCGGAAATCATTCTGATCACCGGAGGGCTGGGACCCACCAAAGATGATCTCACCAAAACCACACTCTGCGCCTATTTCAAGACTTCTCTGGTGTTTAACGAAGAAGCGTATAAAGATGTGGAGCATCTTTTTAAAATCCGCGGGCGCGAGGTGACGCCGATTAACCGGATGCAGGCAGAACTCCCGTCCAATTGCAGCCTGTTGAGCAATAAGGTAGGGACCGCTCCGGGAATGTGGTTCGATGAAGGTGGGGTGGTGTATGTGTCGATGCCCGGTGTTCCCTACGAGATGAAATACCTCATGGAAAAGGAAGTCCTGCCACGACTTAAAGGCCGCTTTGAAACACCTTATATTCTTCACCGGACACTGCTTACACAAGGTATAGGTGAGAGTTTTCTGTCGGAGTTGATTGCCGGCTTCGAAGACAAACTGCCTCCTCATGTGAAACTGGCCTACCTTCCTGCCGCCGGCATGGTCAGGTTGCGCCTCAGTGCCAGTGGCGAGGAGACCGCGGTGAAGAAGGACATGGAGAACCTTGTACATGAATTGTCAGGACTGGTTAAGGAATATCTTTTCGGATACGATGAGGACAGCATCGAGCAGGTATTGGGTCGGCTTCTTCAGGAAAGAGGACTAACCATTGCCACAGCCGAAAGTTGTACGGGTGGAAATATCGCGCATCTCCTTACTTCGGTGCCGGGGTCATCGGCCTGGTACATGGGATCCACCGTTACGTATTCGTACAAAAGCAAAACGGAAATCCTGGGTATTCCCGAAGACCTGATGCTCCGGCACGGGGCCGTCAGCGAAGAAGTGGTCCTGGCCATGGTTGAAAGTGTAAAAAAACTCATGGGTACCGACTGTGCCCTCGCGACTTCGGGAGTTGCCGGACCCGGTGGCGGAACCCCCGACAAGCCCGTTGGAACGGTTTGGATTGGCGTTTCCCTGCCCGGGAAGACCTTCGCCAAAAAGGTCATGCTTGGCGACAACAGGCTGAGAACCATAGAGGTGGCTTCCGAAACAGCCTTGAATATGCTTCGGAAGGCACTTCTTTCTTCAAACTTGTAAACAATTGTTTTTTATGTATCTTTGCCCTCCCAATACGAATTGACATGTCTAAGATTTGTGATCTTACCGGTAAACACTCCATCACCGGAAACAACGTTAGCCACTCTAACCGCAAAACCAAGCGCCGCTTTCACCCTAACCTTCAAACCAAGAAGTTTTTCATGCCTGAAACAGGTGAGTGGATCACGCTGAAAGTTAGCACTTCCGCATTGCGCACGATTGATAAACTCGGCGTGACGGAAGCGATTACCCGCGCCATCATCAAAGGCCGCCTGTAAAATATTTTACCTGTATAGCGACCGGTAAACTGCCCGTGGTTACATTTGAACCATGAAACGCAGTTTACCGGTTTTCTTTTTTGTCTTGCTGAGTCTTTCTGCCGGCGCACAATGGGACGATACGGATCGTCTGAGCAATGATTTTCATAGAGCACGCAGAGAAGCCCTGCGGACCCTGATGCCCGAAAAAAGCGCAGCGGTCTTCTTCTCCAACCCGGTGCGCAACCGGAACAACGATGTGGATTTTCAGTTTAGCCAGAATCCTGACTTTTATTACCTCAGTGGTTATACGGAACCCAATGCCGTCATCATCCTTTTTAAAGAGGCCCGTGTATTCGATGGCATCCAAACCAATGAATTGATTTTTGTCCAGGACCGGAATCCCAAACAGGAAATATGGAACGGGAAGCGTCTTGGTGTAGAAGGTACCCGGCAAATGCTGGGTTTCCCGGCGGTCTACCGGGGAATCGATTTGAAGGGATTTGGCATCAACTGGTCGGCACTGAAGGAAGTTTTAATCGTCTTGCCGGATCAACCCAACCGGGAAAGGGATAATCCGGCCGATTTGAGCGACCTGGTTGATTTTTTAAAAGAGGGCCTGTCTGCTTCGCCTGATCTCTACCAGAACCATACTGCCTTACCCAAACTGATGGCCCGGCTCCGTGAGAAAAAAGAGCCTGGCGAGTTGAAACTTTTGCAGAAGGCCATGGACATTACCATCGATGGCTTTAAAGACATGATCAGACAATTGTCGCCCGGCATGACGGAGTACCAGGCCCAGGCCATTGTGGAGTATCATGCAAAAAAGGGAGGATCTGAATACATGGGTTATCCCTCTATTTGCGGAGGTGGACTAAACGCCTGCGTCCTGCATTACACTTTTAACAGGAAAAAACTAAAAGGGGAAGAACTGATCCTCGTGGACATGGGAGCCGAATACCATGGATATACCGCCGACATCACCCGTACTTTGCCCGTTGACGGAAAGTACAGCGAAGAGGAAAAGGCCATTTATAATTTGGTACTGGCTGCTCAGGATTCCGGAATCAGCAAATGCAAAGCAGGAAATGCATTCAGGGCTTCACACGAGGCCGCCTACGAAGTGATTGCGGAAGGTTTATTGAAACTGGGTCTTATCAATAGCGCCTCGGAGGCCGGAAGGTACTTTATGCATGGCACTTCGCATTTCCTGGGTCTGGATGTTCACGACGCCGGCACGTATGGACCTTTGCAGGCCGGTGTGGTGATGACGGTGGAACCTGGCATCTATATACCGGAAGGTTCACCCTGCGACCGGAAGTGGTGGGGGATCGGAATCAGAATTGAAGACGATATTCTGGTCACGGATGCAGTGCCTGTAAACATGACCGCGGCATTGCCCAGAACCATTGCAGAACTGGAAAAACTCATGGCGGAAGACTTTTAAGCCTGGGTGCCGGACACGAATTAACGTGAAGTGTTTGGCGACGGATTTCCGGATTTTATATTGCTAGGTTCTGATAATCAGTTTGTTGTTTAAATATCAGGGTTGCTTTCTTCCTTCCTGCTGATTTCTTTTGTGTTTTGAAAGCTTTTGTACTATCTTTGCCGACCCAATTTACGGGTAAACATTCAGAAGATCATGGCCAAGAAAGGTAACCGCGTACAGGTGATCATGGAGTGCACAGAGCACAAAAATTCCGGCATGCCCGGCACCAGTCGTTACATCACTACCAAGAACAAGAAAAACACGACGGAGCGTCTTGAATTGAAGAAATTCAATCCTATTCTGAAAAAAGTGACTGTTCACAAAGAAATCAAATAACCGGCCTACGCCTCATACATTAAACCATGGCTAAGAAAGTAGTTGCGACCCTCAAAACCGGAAAAGGTAAGGAGTTCTCTAAAGTGATTAAAATGGTGAAGTCACCCGTTACAGGTGCCTATTCCTTCAAAGAGGAAGTGGTACACAACGACCACATCAAAGACTTCCTGAAAGAAAAGTAATATTCTGACAATCAACCAGATCAGACAGCTTCTTTCCATCGAAAGAGGCTGTTTTTATTAGTACCGTTAAGCAAACCCTATGGGATTATTCGGATTCTTCAGCAAAGAGAAGAAAGAGTCGCTCGACAAAGGCCTTGAAAAGACCCGTGAGAACTTTTTTACCAAACTCACCAAGACCCTGATCGGGAAATCGACAATCGACGATGAAGTGCTGGACAACCTGGAAGAGGTGTTGGTGACCAGTGATGTCGGTGTGGAAACCACCTTGAAAATTGTAAAGCGCGTGCAGGAGCGTGTCTCCCGCGATAAGTATTCGGGAACCGGAGAGTTGAACCGTATCCTGCGGGAAGAAATCGCTTCCCTGATGGCTGAAAACAGATCGACCGGGACCAATGATTTCAGTCTCTTAAACGATTTGCCGGCCCGTCCCTATGTGATCATGGTAGTCGGGGTTAACGGGGTTGGCAAAACCACGACCATCGGAAAGCTCGCCTATCAGTTTAAGAAGGCGGGTAAGTCGGTCGTGCTGGGGGCCGCCGATACGTTCAGGGCGGCTGCCGTAGATCAGTTGGGCATCTGGGCCCGGCGTGTGGATGTGCCGCTGGTGAGCCAGGGAATGGGGGCCGA
Source organism: Bacteroidia bacterium (assembly GCA_016788185.1). GTDB lineage: Bacteria > Bacteroidota > Bacteroidia > AKYH767-A > OLB10 > JAJTFW01. The sequence goes on from JAEUTF010000230.1 coordinate 5,799, forward strand.
TCCGGCTTCAGTAGCCTACGATGCGGTGGCATCTGCCAAAGCCCAGAACGCAGAGGTGTGCATCATCGATACCGCCGGCCGGCTTCACAACAAGATCAACCTCATGAACGAGCTTTCGAAAATCAAAAGAGTGATGCAAAAGGTGATGCCGGATGCGCCGCATGAAATTTTACTCGTGCTCGACGCCTCGACCGGGCAGAACGCTTTTGAACAGGCCAAGCAGTTCATTGCTGCCACGGAAGTGAATGCACTGGCCCTGACAAAACTTGATGGAACCGCAAAAGGCGGAGTGGTCATCGGCGTCTCGGACCAGTTCAAGGTACCGGTGAAATACATCGGGGTGGGCGAGAAAATGGAAGATCTTCAGCTGTTCGACAGGAATGAATTCGTTAATTCGCTCTTTGGTGCTCAAAACGGATAACATGAATCGTACACTCTTCCTACTCGGTTTTCTCTTCCTGCTTTCTTCGGCCAGGGCCCAATCCTGGCAGATTGAAATCCGGGACAATCTGTCCAGGATGAACATGGAACAGGTGTACAGGATCGGTCCCGACAGCCTGGTGATTACCGGCGTGGCAGACTACGGACGAAGCAAAGTGGATTACCTGCGGCGTACACTCAGCAACAAGGAAATCGCTGCTTTGACTTCCATGTTGAATACATACCCGGCCGACAGTTTGAAAGAGCTGTATTTTGATGGCTACAATAATTTTAAACAGATCGATGCGGACAATTATCCGCGCGCCCTGGAGCTGAAAATCGAAAAAGACGGAAAGCTGATCGTTTCCAAGGCCACCAATGCATGGGTAGCCTTGTATGTGAAACTCTTCGAGCAGGTAAATCCTTTTTTGCCGGCCGAAGTGAGGATCACCCTCGACAAATCCAGGTTTAATGTATTCTACTGACCGTGAAAACAAAAACCCTAAGGCAGAATAAAGTAAATGTAATCACCCTGGGTTGTTCCAAAAACCTGGTTGATTCAGAAGTGCTCATGGGTCAGCTCCGCGCCAACGATTTTGAAGTGGTGTATGAAAGCAGCCGCCAGGACGCCTCCATCGTGATCATCAACACCTGTGGATTTATCGACAATGCCAAGCAGGAATCGGTGGATACCATCCTGCATTATGCCAGGAAAAAGGAGCAGGGAAAAATTGACCGCTTGATTGTAACGGGGTGCCTGTCCGAAAGATACAAACCCGACCTGGAAAAGGAGATTGCCAATGTGGATGCCTATTTCGGCACCCGCGATCTGCCCTTGCTCCTGAAAACACTGGGCGCCGATTACAAGCACGAGCTGATTGGTGAGCGATTGCTGACCACCCCGCGGCACTATGCCTACATGAAAATTTCAGAGGGATGCGACCGGCCGTGTTCGTTTTGCGCCATTCCGCTGATGCGGGGCAGGCACATTTCCCGTCCCATGGAAGAACTGGTGACGGAAGCAAAGCATCTTGCAGAAAATGGTACCCGGGAGCTCTTGCTGATCGCGCAGGACTCTACCTATTATGGCCTGGACATTTACAAGGACCGCAAGCTGGCAGAACTCATGATGCGTCTGAGCGAGGTGGAAGGGATCGGCTGGATCCGGCTGCATTACGCCTTTCCAAGCGGTTTTCCGGAAGATGTACTCGACGTGATGCGTGAACGAAATAACATCTGCAACTACATGGATATTCCGCTGCAGCACATCAGTGATAACATGCTGAAGTCGATGAAACGAGGTACGACGGAAGCCCGGACCTATGCCTTGATTGAACGGTTCCGGGAAAAGGTTCCGGGCATTGCCCTTCGTACCACGCTGATTGCAGGCTATCCGGGTGAAACCGAAGCGGATCACGAGGCCATGTTGCGCTTTGTGGATAAGGCCCGCTTTGACCGCCTCGGGATATTTACGTACTCGCACGAGGAAAATACACCGGCCTATTTACTGCAGGACGATGTGCCGGAAGATATCAAGCAGCAGCGTGCTGAAGCGGTGATGGCCTTGCAGCAAAACATCTCCGAAGAGATCAACAGCCTGAAGGTGGGCCAGGAGTTTCAGGTGCTTTTCGATCGCAAGGAAGGTGATTACTTTGTCGGGCGTACTGAATTCGATTCCCCGGAAGTGGACAATGAAGTGCTCGTGCCTGCAAAAGATACGTACATCCGTACGGGTGATTTTGCCAAAGTACGGATCACTTCCACCGCCGCATTTGACTTGTACGGCGAATTGGCCGGTTAAGCTCCTCCCTGATGAACGTTCAGCACATACCGCTTTCCGAAACCGCATTTTAT
>JAEUTF010000245.1 GCA_016788185.1 Bacteroidia bacterium
GGACCATTGTATCGGGAACACCTCTTGCTGTCTGGCGGTCGATTCGTTGGCCTGCATCCGCGCTTCCCGCAGTACAGGACCGTATGTACTGCAGGCATCCAGCATGCTTTTGAGGAAGATATAGGTGCATTCCACTCTTTGTGGAAACGGTTTAAGCATGTGTGTTTCCGTGACAAATGAAAAGGTGTTAAACAGCGTGGCATAGCCGGAGGCATAGCGGGGCCCTTCCAGAAAACCGGTCATTCCGTTTTCGGGGCTTTCGCCCCAGACGTTTACATAAGGGCTCATCGGTTGGCCGGCAGCGGTCATGCTGTGATTGAGTGCGGGTAGTAGGGCTTTTTGCATCACTCCGCTGATCAGGGGATGCATCTTGTCTTTCTGCGAATCGATGAGCGTCATGACGTACTGATAATCGGCGCCATCGGTCACGTGCGTATCCACAAAAACATCCGGATCCCAGGCCCGGAACATCCGGGTAAAGGTTTTTGCATTTTCAGAATCACACTTGATGAAATCACGGTTCAGGTCGAGGTTCCGTGCATTGCCTCTGAATCCAACGGTGTCGGGTCCGTTCTGCCCAGAACGGAAATGCGTGGACGTGATATAGGATCCGTCGACGTTGTATACCGGAACGATGCACAGTACCACCTTCGGGGGCATTGGTTCTTTTCCTTCCAGCAGAAATTTGGTGAGGCGGATGCAGGCATTGGTGCCATCGGGTTCGCCGGGATGAATGCCATTGTTGATGAACAAAACCGTGTACCCCTTTGCGCGAAGACTGTCGCGGTTAAAAATTTTCTCGGGACTGATGACAAAAAGAAATATCGGTTTGCCGTTGTCGCTTTTGCCGTATTCAATGAGTTTCGCTGAAGCGTATTTCCGGTCTGCCTCCCGGAAGAAGTGCAGGGCTTCCGGGTAACTCACCGTTCGATTGGTCATGTATTTATTCCAGGCGTCCTGTGCGTTCAGGAGTGGCCTGCCCGCTAACAACAGCAGGCAGAGGATAAATGATCTGGTTTCCATAGAATTCTGCAAAGATGTAAGAAAACAGGAAATTTTGAGCTGACAGGCCGTCCCTGGCGGCTTAACATTGCTATGTATTCAAACCGAAAGTTTAATTAAATCCTTCTGCCTATGGTCTGATGAAAAAAAAGAACTACAAGATCCCATAACAGGTCTTCCGCTTCAGGAAGGCCTGTTGTTTTTTCTGCCTGTACTGCAACCGCTTTTACCTGGATGAAGTGGTTTAAAATCTGGCTCCCGTAACGAATTGCTGAACAACACAGGAACATGGCTTTTAATCAGTCGGGAGAGCCTTTGCGAAGTCCTTTTCGTGAATAACTCTTTGGTTCCTAAGTACATCTTTTCTTTCCACAATCCGGCATAAAACACTGTTTGTAAATCAGAACCGGCTCATTCATGGCGTTTTAACAAGCGGTGAGCCACCGTGGTGCTTAGATTAGCCTTCGCCCTGATTAAATTTGCCATGTTCCCATGACCAGGTTTTCACATTTACACGTCCATACCCAATTCTCGCTGCTGGATGGTGCAGCCGACATCGCTTCACTGTATAAAAAGGCCGTGAAGGACCAGATGCCGGCGCTGGCCATCACCGACCATGGAAACATGTTCGGCGCCTTCAAGTTTGTGGCGGAAGCTTCGAAGTACAACACCAAAGAGAACCCCAATACCATCAAGCCCATTGTAGGCTGCGAGTTTTACATGGTGGAGAACCGGCACAAGCGCCAGTTCACCCGTGACGAAAGGGATGTTCGTTATCACCAGTTGTTGCTGGCCAAAAATGCGGAGGGCTACAGCAACCTCATCAAACTCTGCTCCCTGGGCTACATTGAGGGGCTTTATGGAAAGTATCCGCGCATTGACAAAGAGTTGTTGTTGCAGCACCACAAAGGCCTGATCGCTACCACCTGCTGCCTCGGCGCCATTGTTCCCAAAACGATCGTAAAGAGCGGCGAGGCGGCCGCGGAAGCGGAGTTTAAATGGTGGCTGGATTTGTTTGGCGAGGATTATTACATCGAGTTGCAACGTCACGACATTCCCGAGCAAATGAAAGTGAATGAAGTGTTGCTGGGTTTTGCGAAGAAGTACCAGGTAAAAATGATTGCGTCCAACGATTCACATTATGTGGACCGGGAAGATTATAATGCGCACGATATCCTGCTGTGCATCAATACAGGTGAGAAGCAGAGTACGCCGACCATGAAAGAGTTTGCGGAAGATGAAGTGTCGATGCGGGGCAAGCGCTTTGCTTTTTACAACGATCAGTTTTATTTCAAAACATCTGAGGAAATGAAAAGCCTTTTCTCCGATGTACCTGAGGCGATCGACAATACCAATGAAATCGTGGACAAGGTGGAAGTGCTGCGACTCAAGCAGGATATCCTCCTTCCGAATTTCCAGGTGCCGGCTGAATTCAAAACACAGGATGAGTACCTGCATCACCTGACCTATACGGGGGCGCTTCAGCGTTATGGACAAATCACCCCTGAAATTGAAGAGCGGCTCAACTTTGAATTGTTCACCATCAAAACGATGGGGTTTGCAGGGTATTTCCTGGTCGTGGCCGACTTCATAAAGGCCGGACGCGACATCGGGGTGTTCATTGGCCCGGGCCGTGGATCCGCGGCAGGCTCTGCCGTAGCGTATTGCATCGGGATTACCAACATTGATCCCATCAAGTACAACCTGCTTTTCGAGAGGTTCCTGAATCCCGATCGAAAGAGCATGCCCGATATCGATACCGACTTCGACGATGACGGCAGGCAGAAAGTGATTGATTATGTCGTGGAGAAGTATGGCCGTAACCAGGTGGCGCAAATCGTTACCTACGGTACCATGGCCGCCAAAATGAGCATCAAGGATGTGGCGCGTGTGCTGGATCTGCCCCTGGCGGAGAGTAATTCGCTCGCTAAAATGGTGCCTGAAAAGCCAGGCATTGAACTCAACAGGATCCTGAAAGCCCCCATTGAAGGGGAGAAGAGCCTGAAGGAGAAGGAAAATCTCAGCAGCGATGAACTGGAAATGGTGCGCCAATTGCGTGACATCATGAACGGGAAGGACCTGCGGGCACAGGTCTTGCACGAAGCCATGGTGCTGGAAGGTTCGGTCCGCAACACCGGCATTCATGCCGCCGGCATTATCATCGCCCCCAAGGACCTGAAAGAAATCATTCCGGTGGCCACTTCGAAGGAAACGGATCTGCTCATTACGCAGTTCGACGGCCGTGTCATTGAAGATGCCGGTGTCATAAAAATGGATTTCCTGGGTTTGAAAACCCTCACCATCATCAAGGATGCCCTGACGCTCATCCGTCAGAATCATGGGGTGGACATCGACATTGATAAAATCCCCCTCGACGATAAAAAGACCTTTGAGCTCTATCAGCGGGGAGAAACCAACGGTACGTTTCAGTTTGAGTCGGTGGGAATGCAGAAATACCTGAAAGATCTCAAACCCGACAAACTTGAAGATCTGATTGCCATGAATGCGCTTTTCCGTCCGGGTCCGCTGGCCTATATCCCCAACTTCATAGCCCGTAAACACGGTCGCGAAGCCGTGGTGTACGACCTGCCCGCGATGCAGGAATACCTTGAAGAAACCTACGGTATCACGGTATACCAGGAACAGGTGATGCTGCTGTCACAAAAGCTGGCCGGATTTTCAAAGGGAGAAGCCGATACCCTGCGCAAGGCGATGGGTAAGAAGCAGAAAGATGTGCTGGATAAGATGAAAGGGAAGTTCATGGAGGGATGTGAAAAGAATGGCCATGATCTCAAAGTCTGTGAAAAGGTTTGGACCGACTGGGAAGCCTTCGCGTCGTATGCTTTCAACAAATCCCATTCCACCTGCTACGCCTTTGTTGCCTTTCAGACCGGATACCTCAAAGCCCATTACCCGGCCGAGTACATGGCCTCCGTGCTCACCCACAACCTCAGTAATCTCGACAAGGTCACCTTCTTTATGGAAGAATGCCGGCGCATGGGTGTTCCGGTGCTCGGGCCCGATATCAATGAATCAAAATACAATTTCAGTGTAAACAAAGCGGGGCAGATACGGTTTGGTCTTGGGGCCGTGAAAGGAGTAGGGGAGCAGGCGGTTATTTCCATTATTGAGGAAAGAGAACAGGGTGGGGCATTCCAGACTGTGTTTGACCTGACCAGCCGCGTTTCCGGTAAAGCGGTGAACAAACGCTGCCTTGAAAGTCTTGCGCAGGCCGGCGCCCTCGATTGTTTCAGGGACATCCACCGGGCGCAGTATTTCTTTGTGGATCCCCGCGATGGCATGAGTGGTCTTGAGAAAGCAGCCCGCTTCGGTAATGCCTCAGCGGTACAATCCAATACGCAGCAGCAAAGTCTTTTTGGTGATGTGATGGTGGAAGAAATCTCACAGCCTTCTCTGGCCAAATGCGAGCCCTGGAGCAAACTGGAAGCTTTGGGCAAGGAGAAGGAAGTGATCGGCTTTTACATCTCCGGCCACCCGCTCGATGATTTTAAGTTTGAACTGAAAAATTTCTGTTCCCATAAAATCGAGCAGCTGATTCAGCCGGATAGTCTTAAGAACCTGCGCGGGCGCGACATTTCCTTTGCCGGAATTATAACGGTCGTGAATCACCGGATGTCGAAAACCGGAAAGCCTTTTGGCAGTTTTACCATTGAAGATCTGAGCGGAAGCATGGAGATTGCCCTCTTTGGCGAAGATTACGGCAAACTGAAACAGTTTCTCGAACCCGAAAGCCTGGTCTACATCAAAGCGCGTATCCAGAACCGTTTTAAAAAGGAGGATGAGTTTGAACTGAAGCCCTATGCGGTTTCCTACCTGAGTGATCTGGGGGAGAAACTGTCGAAAGAACTGGTGGTTCACTTTAAACTTTACGAACTCAATGGGGAGATGGCAAAGAACCTCCAGGAACTGCTCCGTCAGCACGAAGGAAGCACTCCCGTTCGTATCAAAGTATACGATGAGGAAAAAAAGTGGCAGTTGCCATTTCGTTGTAAAACATTGAAAGTCAAAGTACATAACCCGCTTGTGGAACAACTAACCAGTCTGGTGGGCGGTGAAGTAACATTGGGCTGACAGATTGACACCTGTTTGCCTTAGGAACAATATTTGCAAAGAGTAGCATCCAAATTATTTAAGAAACATTCAAAATGGCATTAGAATTAAACGATCAGAACTTTGAAGAACTTGTTCTGAAATCAGACAAACCTGTATTGGTAGACTTTTGGGCTGAATGGTGCGGACCCTGCCGCATGATTGGCCCATTTGTAGAAGAGATTGCAAAGGAATACGAAGGAAAAGCTGTTGTGGGTAAAGTCAACGTCGATCACAATCCGAATATCTCCATGCAATTCGGAATCCGGAATATTCCTGCCCTCCTTTTCTTTAAAGGCGGACAGGTGGTTGACAAGCAGGTGGGGGCCGTACCCAAATCGGTATTGGCCAACAAACTGGAAGCACAAATGTAATGAGCGCTCTGTAGCAGTATAGGGTACGATTAATTGTTGATGGTTTGAGCGATCGATGGCCGGTCATGCCGGGACGCAATGCAACAGAATGTGCGTGGCTGCGTTAAAGGCAAGACCGGTCATGGTCATTTTATGCAATGGGACTAGAAAAACAGGAATACAGCCAGATCAGCCACCTCGAGCTCATCGCCCGGCAGGTGGTGGAAGGCTTTATTACCGGCTTACACAAAAGTCCTTTTCACGGGTTTTCGGTGGAGTTTGCCGAACACAGGATTTACAATACCGGGGAGCCTACCCGTCACATCGACTGGAAATTGTACGGACGAACCGACAAGCTTTTCACCAAGCGCTACGAGGAAGAAACTAATTTGCGCTGTCAGTTGGTGGTGGACAATTCCGCGTCCATGCACTATCCTGAAATAGACAGGAAAAAGCCGGAGTTGCTGAATAAAATTACGTTCTCGTCGCATTGCGCGGCAGCGCTCATGCAGTTGCTGAAGATGCAGCGGGATGCCGCCGGACTCAGTATTTTTTCAGATAAAGTCGAGTTGAGTACAGCTGCGAGGAGCAGCAGCGTGCATCACAAGTTGCTGCTGCACAAACTGGAGGAAGCCATGGCTTCAAAAGGCAGTTCATCTACTGCGCTGGCTGCCGCATTGCATCAGATTGCCGAAAACATGCACAAGCGTTCACTGGTGATCATTTTCAGCGACATGTTTGAGAATACCGGTGATGCCAGGGAGTTGTTCAGCGCCTTGCAGCATCTGCGCTACAATAAGCACGAAGTGATTTTGTTTCATGTAACCGACAAAAGGCTGGAGCTTGATTTCTCCTTCGAAAACCGACCCTATCAGTTCATCGATGTTGAAAGCGGACAGGAAGTGAAAGTGCATGCGGCTCAGGTCAGGGAAGCTTATCTGAAGAACATGGAGTTGTTCCGGAAGGAGCTTGTACTCAAATGCGCACAGTATCGTATCGATTTTGTAGAGGCGGATGTTAACAAGGGCTACCGCCAGGTACTGATGCCCTACCTGCTCAAAAGGGGCAAAATGCTTTAGGAATTGTCCTTGGTGGTTTCAGTTCAGGAGCTACATGTTTTAACGCTTTGCCAGGTGAAGGCCTCGCCCGGCTGTTTTGAAATATTATCGCAACTGGAGCCGGGTTTGCAAGGGATATGAAGCCGGCTTCAGATACGCTTCTGATTTATTTATAGTTTTATCCCTCTTTATGCTGGGTCTGCTCCAATTGTACCGGAAGTCCTTTTCAAATCTTCAGAAGAACATCTGGATCCTTGCCGTTGCGATGTTTATCAATCGCAGCGGCTCGATGGTTTTGCTTTTCACATCACTCTACATGACCAGGGAGCTTCATTTCAGCATCGGTCAGGCCGGAGTGGTCATGAGCTTTTATGGAATCGGAAGCGTACTGGGAAGTTACGCGGGCGGATGGCTAACGGACAGAAAGAATTATTTTGATGTGATGGTGGCCTCGCTCCTCCTGAGTGGCCTGGTCCTGTTTTCTCTTCTTTTTGTAAAAACATTGTACGGTATTGCTGCGGTTATCTTTATTTATGCATTGACTGCAGATGCATTTCGGCCGGCCAATTCAAAGGCCATCGCCGTCTACAGCGATGCCCTAAACAGAACCCGTTCGGTTTCGCTGGTTCGTCTGGCGGTAAATCTCGGTTTTACCGTAGGGCCCGCGGTAGGCGGATTCATTGCCCTTTACCTGGGTTATAAATGGCTGTTTGTAATCGATGCGCTCACCACCTTCGGGGCGGCGGGCCTGTTGTATTTTTACCTGCCCCGGCAAACGCTGACCCATACCCCACAGGCATCAAAGGTGCTGGCCAACTCCTCAACGTCCGCCTATCGCGACCTGCGCTATTTGTGTTTTATCTTCCTTGTGGCACTCTACGGGACCTGCTTCTTTCAGATTTTCGCATCCGTACCTCAGTATTTCAGCAAGGTCTGTCACTACAACGAAGATGTTATCGGACTCTTGCTGGCATTGAACGGTTTTATGGTAGTGCTCGTGGAAATGCCCATGATTCTGAAACTGGAAGGCAGTAAAAGAATCTTCCCTTTTATCATTGCCGGAACAGCCTGTCTGCCGGTGTGTTTCGCGCTGCTTTATTTCGGGGGTGAACAAATGGCTTGGGCGATCCTCTATACGATCATCATTACCCTGTCGGAGGTGCTGGCCATGCCCTTTATGATGAATTATTCCCTTTCGCGTCCGGTGAAAGAGCGGCAGGGCCAATATGCTGCTTTGTATTCGATCGCCTTTGGCATCGCCAATATCGCGGCGCCGGTGGCAGGCCTGGGCATCGCCAACCTTTGGGGCTTCGACAAGATGTTTCTGGTTCTCATCGGCATGAGCCTGCTGACCATGGCCGGTTTTTTTTGGCTGGGCAAACTCGAGAACAAGGTCAGGGAACCTTCTCAATAGATGCCTTTGTAAGGCTTTCTGTATCAAAGACGTAGTCAGTTTCTTTGCAAAATGAAAAAGCTTCTTGTAAATGTCCCACTTTCGTCATAAGGATTTGATTACATTTATTTAAAATTGCATTATCCAAAACAAATACGGTGAAAAAAACTTACTTATCCTTCCTGGTGATCTTCCTGTTGTTGCAGTTCATTCCTTCCGCATCACAGGCGCAGGTACTCATCAATGAATACTCCGCTTCCAACCTCAGCCAGTTTATCGACGATCACAGCGACTACGAAGATTTTGTCGAATTGTATAACGCATCCGGGGCTCCGGTGAGTCTGGCGGGTTATCACCTGAGTGATGATTCAGCCAATTACATGAAATACACCTTTCCGGCCGGGGCGAGCATTCCTTCCAACGGGTTTTTCAGGGTATGGTGTTCGGGCCGGAATACCAATACTGCCGTTACCTATCATACCAATTTCCGGCTTACACAAACCAAGAACACCAAAGAGAAATTAATTTTCTCTGATCCTGCAGGCGTCATTCTGGACAGCCTGACTCTGGCAAAAACCCAACTCGGACACTCACGGGGACGTACCACCAACGGAGCCGCCACCTGGAGCATTTTCACCACCCCCACACCGAACAATTCCAACAATGCCTCAACGCCGTACTTACGCTATGCCGATAAGCCTGATTTTTCGGTCGGGGCCGGCTTTTATCAGCCCCCCATCATTCTGATTGTTAGTACCACGGAGCCGGGTGGGACGATCCGATATACCACCAACGGCACATTGCCCACCACGGCGTCCACCATTTATTCGAACGGCGTGATGCTGACCAGCACATCGGTGCTGAAGGCCATCACCTGGAGTCCGGACCCGGCCGTCCTCCCCAGTTTTGTCGAATTCCAGACCTATTTCCTGAATGTGAACCATACATTGCCCGTGATTTCCATATCCGGAACGCAACTCAACACGCTGGCCAATGGGAGCGGGTCTCTGGAACCGACCGGCACCTTTGAATATTTCGATACGGCCGGAGTTCGCAAGGCCAATACCTACGGCCAGTTCAACCGGCACGGGCAGGACTCCTGGGTACTCAGTCAGCGCAGCCTCGATTTTATCTCCAGAGACGAAATGGGCTACAACCACAGCATCGAAGAAAAATTGTTTGAGTATTCAACACGTGAAAATTTCCAGCGGGTCATTTTACGCGCTGCCGGTGATGACAATTACCCGGCCGACCACCGTACCGCCAATCTTGGGAGCGCGCATGTTCGCGATGCCTACATCCACATGCTGGCCAAGAAAGGGGGGATGAACCTGGATGTTCGCAATGCCGAGAAAAGCATCGTGTACCTGAACGGGCTGTATTGGGGCGTGTACGACATCCGTGAAAATCCCGACGAGCACGACTACACGGAGTATTATTACGGACAGGATAAATACAACCTTCAGTACATTCTGACCTGGGGAAATACCTGGGCGGAATACGGCGGACCCACGGCTTTAAGCAACTGGAGTACGCTGTACAATTACATCATGACCCACAGCATGGCGAATGCCGGCTTTTATACCACGGTCATCAACCAGTATGACGCCACCAGCCTGGCGGATTATGTCATCGCCAACGCCATGACCGTGTGCTCCGACTGGCTGAATTACAATACCGGATGGTGGAGAGGGATGGATTCGACCGGAACCCATCTGCGTTGGGGTTATATCCTCTGGGACAACGATGCCACCTTCGGGCATTACATCAATTACACCGGCATTCCGAACACCACGGCCTATGCGGATCCCTGCGATCCGGAGGGCCTTACCGGGAACTCGGATCCGGAAGGACACATTCAGATTCTCAACCGTCTTCGTCAGAATCCGGAATTTAACCAGTACTACATTTCGAGAATGATTGATTTATGGAATACTGTTTTCAGTTGCGATAACATGATCAGTCAGCTCGACAGCATCGTCAACAAACTCAGCCCGGAGATGACCGCCCATGCCGCCCGCTGGAACGGCACCTATACCGAATGGCAGAGCAACATCGATACCCTGCGCACCTTTATTCTGAACCGCTGTAACAATCTCAGCAGCGGTTTTATCAATTGTTACGGCCTCACAGGCCCCTATGAAGTTACCCTCACCGCCGATCCGATTGGGGCTGGCGCTGTAAAGTTCAATTCACTGATTCACGATTCTCTGCCCTGGAGCGGGACCTATTTCGGAGGAATGAACAACATCCTGGAGGCTCTTCCCGACACGCCTTATCAGTTTTCCAACTGGTCATCGTATAATTTCCAAACCTTTCAGCCGAATGCCAATGCGCCCGTTGCCTCTGTCAACCTGAATTCCAGCGACACCATTACGGCACATTTCACGTTCGCCACTCCGGTTTACGAGGTAGGAGGAACGCCGGTGGCGAATGTATATCCCACCCTGGTAACGGATTATACGGTACTGGATTTCAGTCTCCCCGAAGCCCTGCCCGTGAGCATACAGTTGTTCGATATGAACGGCAAATTGATCACGACCCTGGCTGATCGTTCGTATATGCAGGCAGGATTCCATTCCATGAACCTGTCCTTGCCGGGAGGAAGTCTGATAGAAGGCGTTTACCTGTTACGTTTCACAGCCGGCCAAACCCAAAAGTCCTTTAAACTGGTGTATACCGGTCGATAGCAGCCGTTATTTAGAGGAGGGGGTATTGCTGAACTGCAGGTCAGACAAAGGCGGTATGCTTCCCAGTTGCAAAAGGAAAGCCCCGCGAAGGCCTTGCTTCTGCGCAGCAAATACTTCGATCTTGTAAAGGCCGGGAGGTAATTTATCAACGTTTTGACCGGACAGCAAGCGCAGGATGGAAGATGAGGAAACCGGCATCTCGGTGTTGTTGTCGTTTTCGGCCAGGAGCAGCCATTTTTCCGGGGGCGTTCTGCGCTCGGCCCGGCTGATGCGAACAACCGGATCGAAGCCCTGGCTTTGAGTCGCACCTCTTTCCTGGTAGGCCTCAGTCGCAAAATGACCCTTGTTCGGACTTATCAGTTCCGGTACCGGTGAGAGTACCCGGACACCCAGTTCCTGCAGGCTGTCGGGTACAAAAAAATAGGCTGTATACAGGTCCTTATCATTTTTTCGGGAGAGGAAGATGTTATCCTCCTCCACCCACTCAAAATAATGGAAAACCTTTTCATAGGGCTGACGCCTGACACCGGTAGCGGACTCCCGCTTTCCGCTTTCCGCTCCGAAGGGCTCCAGGCGCTGGGCTTGAAGGGGAAGGAAAGGGAGCAGGGACAAGAAGAGGGCGAAGCAGGGAAACGACATGGGAGAGGGGAGGGGAATCAGAGGGCAGCGCCTTAAAGGTAAGCAGGTCTTCTCAAATTCCTTTTTTGCATCGCACAATGCCGGTTTTGTTTCAGTTAAAATAAATTGAAAACCAGATTAATACATTAAAATATAACGAATTTTTGGAAAAAATGCATTTTGATCTATCTTTGCAGCCCCGAAAGGGGAATATACTGTTGTGAAACGGTTCGGTAGTTCAGCTGGTTAGAATACATGCCTGTCACGCATGGGGTCGCGGGTTCGAGTCCCGTCCGGACCGCTTGATGACCAAAACAAAGGTCAAAGCGATTGAAGCGAGCAAATAAAAAAGCTCGCTTTTTTTATTTGTGAGTGAAAGCGCTGCTCCGTCCACGGCGGAGTTTTGTTTTGGTTCCCTTTAACGGGTGAACAGGGACCGACGGAGTCATTCCCGTCCGGACTACTTATATCCTTTAAAAGATGGATTTTGCTTTTTGTGTACTCCTTTTATTAAGCCGGAATCCGGAACAGCACTAGCCCAAATCGGGGTCGTGAAGCGACACCGGCATTCACCCAACAGGTAATTCCATTTTTGTATAAATATACATTTCTGGAATTAGATTCCATTTTTGTATATTTGTACAAATCTGGAATCGATGATTCAGCGGGCAATAATGGACGAAGCGCGGTATTGCTTAAAGCAATTCCGCGCCCTATGCATTACCGGACCACGGCAAAGCGGAAAAACCACACTCAGCAGACTGCTGCTAAAGGGTAAACCCTATGTGAATTTTGAAGACCCTTCAACAGAGGCAAATTTCCTGAATAGCCCTGCAGAATTTCTGGAAAATCTAAAAGGCGGTGCAGTTCTGGATGAGGTTCAACGAGTACCTGAAATCTTCAGGCACCTGCAAGTCGTGCTGGATAAACGGCCTTCGCGAGGACAATTCATTCTCACCGGATCCAATAACTTCCTCCTGTACCAACAAATTTCACAATCATTGGCTGGTCGGGCCGGATACCTGACATTGTTGCCCTTGAGTTATGCCGAAATGAAAGCGGCAAAACTTCCGGTCCACGATCTGTTAAGCAATATTTTGACCGGTGGTTATCCGGAGATACATGCGCAGAAACTGGATTCGCATCGATGGATGCAGGGTTATATTCAAACCTATGTACAGCGCGACGTCAGGCAGGTTAAAAACATTACTAACCTAACCTCATTCAATAAGTTGATTCACTTGTGCGCAAGTCATGCCGGACAAATCCTGAACCGCGATGAACTGGCCAAACAGATAGGCATTGATTCCAAAACGGTACAATCCTGGATCGGTATTCTGGAAGCAAGTTACATTGTTTTCCTCTTGCAACCATGGCATAATAATCTGAATAAGCGGATCATCAAAAGTCCGAAGATATATTTTTATGATACTGGCCTATTATGCACACTGCTGCAATTGAAATCAAAGAAAGGATTGAAACAATATGCCCTGTCAGGAGCTATTTTCGAGAACTGGTGCATTGCAGAAATAAAAAAGAACAGAACAAATCAAGGCATCAACGAGGGTCTGTTCTATTTCAGGGATCATCTGGGAAATGAAATCGATCTGATTATTGAAAAGGAAAATGGCCCCCAGGCGATTGAAATTAAATCTTCGGAAAAGCAAGACCGGAAGTTATTGTCCGGTCTTAAATATTGGAGCAAGTATCAGCCGTCTTCCGGCGGAACCCTGCTCTATCAAGGCGAAGACAGCGAAACCGAAAACATGTCAATTCAATATGCCTCCTGGAAGAATATCGATCGGATATAAGTCTATTCTATTATTCAATGCAGCCAATCGCACATTCCTCATGGAAATCAAGGACGACCGCCATGGCAAGGCTTCTGCCATTGTCAGCTTCCCCGGACTTCGTCCATTTAAAATTAGCGGAAAATAAATAAATCGCTAACTTTAAATGGAAATTCTTATGAAGAAATCACGATTCACAGAAACACAGATTGTCACTATTCTTCGCAAGCATGAGGCTGGGGTGAAAGTGGCAGACATTTGCCGTGAACACGGTATTAGTGAACAAACTTTC
>JAEUTF010000254.1 GCA_016788185.1 Bacteroidia bacterium
TAACTACCTTATAGGCGCAATACTTTTTCGCTTAGCATGCCATTCCGGCTGTATTGGCGAAGGTTTGTTGCGCTTATTCAAAGCTATCGCTTTTTCATAAATCGTCAAAAGGGGATTTGATGTTTTGAAGGGCCCGCGTGCTGACATGGGTGTAAATCTCCGTGGTCTTGCTGCTCTTGTGTCCGAGTAACTCCTGAATATAGCGCAGGTCCGTACCGGCTTCCAGCAAATGGGTGGCGTAACTGTGTCGCAGCCAGTGCAGGGTGACCTGCCCGGGCAAGCCGGCTTTCTTCAGGGCGGATTTTAATACCATTTGTAAACTTCTTTCATCATAGGGCTCTCCCGGGGTCTGGCCTTCAAACAGCCACTGCAAGGGCCGGAAAGCCTTGTAGTATTCGCGTAAAAGGATCAGTATCTTAGGACTGAGCGGTACCATCCGGTCTTTCTTGCCTTTCGATTGCCGGATCCAAATGACATTGCGCTTTGAGTCGATATCGCGGGGCCTGAGCCGGAGCAACTCGCCGCGGCGCAGACCGCAACTGTAAATCAGCGAGAGCATGCAGCGGTGCTTGAGGTTGGCAGGCGCCTCGAGGATCTTTTTTACATGTTCCTTGCTGAGTACCGATGGCATACGGTGTTCCCTGCGCGGCCGGGCAATGTCATGCACCCGGAGCTGCGGTCCGCCGGCAATACGGAAAAATAATTTTAAAGCATTGATCACCTGGTTCTGGTAGGAGGCGGATAAGTGATGGCCCAGGATGTATTCCTTGTTGAATCGGATGATGTCATCGTGGGTGAAGCTTTCAGGCGTCCTGCCCGGATAAAAATCGAGGAAGACCCTGATCGCGTCTTTGTACACCTTGATGGTGGAAGGACTGTATCGCCTGCTGAGCATCCAGTCTTCGAGTATCCGTAAGGAGCCAGGGGAAGTGTGATCGTTGTTCATTTTTTGGAAAATGTATTTTGGAAAGTGCAAAGGTCTGAACCCAAAACGACAGAGGACCGTGAATAAATGTTTAATAACGGGTATGTACCGAAGCGCTTATCTTTGCCGCATGCAGTTCAGCGAAGTCATCGGTCAGCAGGCAGTGAAAAACCGGCTCGTGCAGAGCGCGCGCGAAGGGCGGGTGAGTCATGCCCTGCTCTTCTTCGGGCAGCCGGGTTCAGGGGTCCTCCCCATGGCCCGGGCCTTTGCCCAGTACCTGAACTGCGAGGCGCCCGGGGCCAACGACAGCTGCGGCGCTTGTCCCTCCTGCCGGCGCTCGGCAGGCATGGTGCATCCCGACATCCATTTCGTGTACCCCGTCATCACCGGACAGGGCATCACCAAACCCAAAAGCATCGATTACCTGGAACCCTGGCGCGAACTCCAGCTGAAATTTCCCTATACCGGCCTGAGCGAGTGGGTGGAGTTCATCACCGAAGGCGACGCGAAGTCAAAGCAGGGCATCATCCCGGTGGAAGAGGCCCAGGACATCATCCACAAAATCAACCTGAAAGCCTTCGAAGGGAAGTTCAAGGTGATCATCATCTGGATGCCGGAGAAATTCCATCCCTCCACTGCCAACAAACTCCTCAAAAGCCTCGAAGAGCCGCCCGACGATACGGTGTTTATCCTGGCCTCCGAGGCCCGCGACCAATTGCTGGGGACCATCCTCAGCCGCACCCAAATGGTCAAGCTGGAGCGCCTGCACGAAGAAGAAGTGGCGGAGGCCCTG
>JAEUTF010000158.1 GCA_016788185.1 Bacteroidia bacterium
GCAGGATGCAAGGGCAGAAACGCTTTTCCGAAACAGGCGGAGAAGGTGGTGGTAGGTTCGGTAATGCCCATCTCCGTTCCGGCTACCTTCGCCGTATAGCCCGAGATGAAATGATACATCGCCTGGGCATTCGTCAGACGGCTGATCGGAGGCAGTACACCAAAGGCATCGCAGGTCAGGAAGAAGATATTCCGCGGCGGCGCGGCTACGGAAGGCTCCACCGCATTCTCAATGAAATGGATGGGGTACGCCACACGGGTATTTTCGGTTTTACTGATGTTGTCGTAATCCGTGGTGGTGGTTCCGGGATAGAACTCGGTGTTTTCGAGCAGAGCGCCGAAGCGGATGGCATCAAAAATCTGGGGTTCCTTCTCGGCAGAGAGATTCACGCATTTCGCATAACATCCGCCCTCGAAATTGAAAACAGAATCATCGCTCCAGCCGTGTTCATCATCACCAATGAGTCCACGGTGCGGATCGGCACTTAAAGTGGTTTTACCGGTGCCGGAAAGTCCGAAGAACAAGGCGGTATCTCCGTGCTCCCCGATGTTCGCACTGCAGTGCATGCTCAACACCCCTTTGTGCTGCGGCAATACATAATTCAGAACGGTGAAGATACCTTTCTTGATTTCACCGGTATACCCGGTTCCGCCAATGAGGATCATGCGCTTGGTGAAACTGATGATGGCGAAATTGTGCTGACGGGTGCCATCGATGGCCGGATCGGCATGGAAACCGGGCGCATTCACGATGACCCAGTCCGGCTCCATCGTTTCTATTTCATCGCGGTTCGGACGCAAAAAGAGATTGTTGACAAAAAGATTTTGCCAGGGATACTCGGTGACCACCCGAACGTTGAGGCGGTACCGCTGATCGGCACAGGCATAGGCATCGCGTACATACACTTCACGGCCTGTGAGATAGGCCTGCATGCGGGTATAAATCTGGTCAAACTTGGCCGGATCGAATTTAATGTTGATATCGCCCCACCATACCGTATTCTCGGTTTCAGCATCCAGGATGGTGAATTTGTCTTTGGGAGAACGACCCGTAAATTCACCGGTATCGATGGCCAGCGCCCCGGTATCGGTGAGCTCACCCATGCCTTGTAAAATGGTTTCTTCAACAAGTTCAGCCGGTGAAAGATTCCAGTAGGCTGTGGCAACGTTTTTAAGTCCCAGATCCGCAACGGATGCATTGGGATTCTTTAATCCGTATTCGTTCATAGTCTTTTTAGCTGGCGCAAATTTACGGTAAAATATGGAGGTCAGGCAATAATTATCACCGAATCCCTCTCACTATTTAAACCGGTTTTTAGCGTATTCATTTACCTGAATCAGTTCCCTTGTTTTCATGGCATCGCGAAGCCCTTCAATGAAATCCTTTTGTTCTGAGGCGTTTAACTCCTCCAGGGTGAAACAGCAATCGACCTCCCCTTCCCGTCCCCAGGGAATCATGATGTACTTCAGAGACTTCCCACCTCTGCTCTTATAATCCAGTAAATACTTGTCGAGCAAAGCTCTGGCATCGGGATCCGTACCGGCGCCAATGCTGATAAAGGTCACTACGAGCCGAAAGGAATCCGGTCCCAATTTGGCCTGTTCCCTGTTCCAGTTTTCCGTTTGCACCGTGTTTTCATTTGAACCAGAGGAGCTTGAAGGTCCCGTAGTGGTGGTGGTTGTCACTTCTGCCGTGTTTTCACTTTTTGCACCCGATTCCCTGCTCGACTTACAGGCCACCAGGGCCAGGCTGAGCCCAATTAGCAGTGAGGTAGTTTTTCGCATAATTTTCTAAGATACTGTTTTAATACAAACGACAGGAAAGGAAGATGATTTAATCAGCCTTTCCGGCAAAGGCCAGCCGGAGCCAGCCGGAAATAAAAAAAAGTCCGCCTATTGGCGTGATCGGCCCAAGCCAGGAGGCACTAATATTCAATACATTACGCAAGGAAAGCAGGTACAAGGAACCACTGAAAAACAGGATGCCGAGGCCAAACAAAAGAGCCGCCGTTTTGCAGTGTTTTTGGTTATGGTTGAGCGATAAGAGGGCGGTCAGCAGCAAAGCCAGGGCATGATAAAACTGATACCGGCAGGCGGTTTCCCAATTGGCAAGTTCAGCAACATCCAGTACTTCTTTGAGTTTGTGCGCCCCGAAGGCTCCAAAAATCACCGCCATGGCAGCGGCGATGGCTCCGGTTCTGAGCAGGGTGGTATACATGTGCCAAAGATAGCAGGCTTCCGTATATCCCTCAGCAAAAAAGCCTCCGCGCAGGAGGCTTTTTGTCATCGTCAATGCCGGAATACACTTAACGCCGGGCGTTCATGTATTCATTGAGTTCTTCGATGGAACTTTCAAAGGTAAAAGCATCGTTTACCTTGAAATAATTTCCGATATCATAGGTGCGGTCATACGCGAACTTTGCGAAGTCGAGGCGCGTTTGTTCGAAGGTAAACTGTTGCATAATCTGCTTGACCTGGCTGACCAGCATGCAACGGTCCTGCAATACCTGCCTGGCGATGGTGAACTTTGTTTCCTCAAAGGTTTTTGAAGAAATGGTCTGATTCAGCGCGCTGAAATCTTCGGGACTCATGGGGATGGGGCAACCCACCGGACCGTTGTAGCCCGGGAGGTACACCACGGGGGCCGGAGGAGGTACAGGAGCTGTACTATGCCCACTGGTGGTCGTGGTGGTGCTGGTGGTGGTTTGGGTATGCGTAACGGTAGTGGAATTTGTTTCCTGCATGCCGGCATCCATTCCCGAAACATTCAGGTTGATACTTCCGCCCATACCGTCTACGTTGACGCCCATGTTGATGTTCACCGCTTCGGGATTGCCCGTACCCGTACCGGTGCCTTGGGTAGTGGTGGTGGTCGTCACGGTTTGGGAGGTGGTGGTACCCTGTACCGGAGCCGGGGCAGGATGAGCATTGTACACGACCACGCTCTGCGCGGGGGTGGAGCGTGGCGCTTCCGCTAGCGGCACCGCGCTCATAAAACGAAGCACGAACTCCCCTTTGTTATTCTTTTTAATGACATAGGTGTTCTCCATGCCTGTTTGCAGGGCCAGGTTGAAATTTTTTTCGCCATAGACCGTACTTTCAAAAATCACTTTCAATTTATAAAATTCGGCATTCAGCCCGGTGATTTTCACGTTGGTTTCCGGCTTGTCGTTTTGCCGCAAGCCGTTCAGAACCGCCGTAAAGCGTTCGCCGTTTTCCGTAAAGAGGATAGCATTGGTATTTTGCGCCCGGGCTCCCACCAAAATGATCTGGAGCAAGGCCATGACAAACAGTTTTTTCATAGATTTTTTTGAGATTTTTTTTAATCAAATGCTCTGCCAAAAATACGTCAAGATTTCTTTGCATCCTAAATTCATACCTTCGCAGCGAATAATTTTATATGAAACAAATTCTGTTACTCGGTGCGGGAAGATCCTCCGGTTCATTGGTTCATTATCTGTTGCAAAAGTCGGGCGAAAAAAACTTCCGCCTGAAGATTGGCGACAAAAACCCGCTGCTGGCCGAAGAGAAAATAAAAGGACATCCCAACGGAATTTCGTTTGCTTTTGATGTGGAGCAGGATGGCCAGCGGGCAGAGGTCATCGGCCAGGCCGATCTGGTGATTTCCATGCTTCCTCCGGCCCTGCATTTTTTAGTGGCAAAAGATTGCCTTCGCTTCCGTAAAAACCTGGTAACGGCCAGTTATGTGTCAAAAGAAATACAGTCGCTGCATGAAGAAGCCCAACGGCAAGGACTTTTGTTTTTGAATGAATGCGGCCTGGATCCCGGCATCGATCATATGTCGGCCATGGACTTGATTCTGCGGCTGAAAAACAGCGGCGCGGAGCTGACGGCCTTCCGCTCGTACACCGGAGGACTGGTAGCCCCCGAATCCAATGACAATCCATGGGGGTATAAGTTCACCTGGAATCCACGCAACGTCATTCTGGCCGGACAAGGTACGGCCCGCTACATCCAAAACGGCCGGTACCATTACCTCCCCTACCCCCGGCTCTTCAGTGAATCGGTGCGGATCAACGTTGAAGGGCTGGGCCGTTTTGACGGCTATGCCAACCGTGACTCACTGGCCTACCGGCATCACTACGGGCTCGACAACATACCCACCCTGATCCGGGGCACCCTGCGGCAGGAAGGATTTTGCAGCGCCTGGCAGGTCTTTGTTACGCTTGGCCTTACCGACGACAGTTTCCAGGTGGAAAACAGTGCCACGATGACGTACCGGCAATTGGTTGAAGCCTTCCTTCCTCCCACGGTGCTGGGCAGCGACCTGGAAGAGAAGCTGGCGCATTTTTGCCGGATCGACCCGGAGGGTCCGGCCATGGAACGCATCCGTTCCACCGGCATCCTCGATGAAAAAATGATCGGTCTGCAGGAGGCAAGTCCCGCGGGCATTCTGCAGCATCTCCTGGAAAGTAAATGGAAACTGAACGAAGGCGATAAGGACATGATCGTCATGCAACATCAGCTTCAATACAAAATCGGAGGTGTTGAAAAACAAGTGTTCTCCTCGCTGGTGGTGAAAGGCGAAGACCGGATTCATACCGCCATGGCCAAAACCGTGGGACTCCCCCTGGGCATTGCCGCCCTAAAAATTCTGGAAGGCCAGATCTCCTTGCGCGGGGTACAGCTGCCGATTCACGAAGAAATTTTTACTCCCATCCTTGCCGAACTGGAGGAATACGGAATACGCTTTGTTGAAACCATGGCCTGATGCGTTTCCCGCAGCCTGAATCCTGGAAAAGCGCCCGACCAAAACTTCCTCACGGCTGACAGGAAATCCTTTTAAAACCGATCCGGAGTATAAAATTGAAAGGGAAATTTCCGCAAACCTGCCTGATCCTTCAGAAAGCCGGATAAAAATCACCGGTTAGTTTTTTATACGCTTCGGTAAAATTCCGGCTGTCGTAATGAATCACCAATTCCTCCTCGAGGAGTTCTTCCTCCCTCCTGCTGAATTCCATCAACACCCGCTTGTACGGTTTTTCACGACCGGTTTTCACGTTCACCAGAATATTGCAGAACAATCCGTTTTGCTCCGCCTTTTCCCGGAAGATCTGTCCTTCTTTGTGCGGAAGAATGACGCTGAACCGGCCGCTGTCCTTTAAAAGACGTACCACGCCATTCAGCAGTTCGTCGTAGGTCAGGGAGGCGCTGGCCGAACGGGCCCGGTTGCGCGCCTCGTTGGA
>JAEUTF010000266.1 GCA_016788185.1 Bacteroidia bacterium
GCCAGGGGAAGGGAGCCCGGTATCCGGTTGTTGTACCTGCTTTATTACCAAAAGATTATAATTCATAAGAACCCAAAATCGTATCTTCGCAGGGTATGAAATACCTGCTTGTTTTATTTATCCTGGTTCATTCTTTTGCGCAGGCACAACCCGACGGACCGGTTCAGTTTACCTATCCGAACGGGAAAATCAGTTCAGAAGGAAGTTTTAAGAATGGCCAGCCCGACGGCTACTGGAAAGCGTTTTATGAAAACGGGGTCATGAAATCGGAGGGCAACCGGCTGAACGGTCTGCTTGACGGCCTCTGGAAGTTTTACGATGAGAAAGGGAATAAAACCTCGGAAATACAATACCGTGATGGACAGAAGAACGGCTGGCAGCGTGATTATTTTCCCAATGGCAAGGTGTACCTCGAGCGATGGATGCTGAACGGCGCGGCCGAT
Organism: Bacteroidia bacterium; assembly: GCA_016788185.1. Lineage (GTDB taxonomy): Bacteria > Bacteroidota > Bacteroidia > AKYH767-A > OLB10 > JAJTFW01. Next base: position 444 of record JAEUTF010000266.1, read on the forward strand.
AGCATTGCCAATTATTACCACGAAAAAGGCTACCTGGAACAAACCATTCCCTTGAGCGGAGGCGCCGAAAACGGGATTGCCCGCGAGTTTGCTGAAGACGGCCGCATCCTGACGCTGACCACCTACAAGAACGGATTCTTCGTGAAACAGGAGAAAATCAACCGCTACGATAAATTCGGGTTTAAGCAGGGCCCCTGGAAGGAATTTTACAAATCGGGGGTGGTGAGGGAAGACGGAGTATGGAAAGACGACAAGAAAAACGGGGTCTTCCGCTGGTTGAGTCCCGACGGCATTGTGATGCGCATGGAGATCTGGAAGAACGGAGAGCTCGTGCAGGATGAACTGGCCAATGTAAAGCTGGACATCCGGCGCGACTACCATAACAACGGGCGACCGAAGAGTTCTGTCAACATCATCAACGGGGTGAAGGAAGGGGTATACCGGGAGTTCGACCGCGAAGGCACCATTACGGTCAGCCGTTTGTATGAAAAAGACCGGATCATAGCCGAAGGCGGCACGGTCGATCCCCAGGGCCGGCAGCAGGGCAAATGGAAATATTTTTACAGCGACGGCAAGACCAGATCGGAAGGCAGTTTCCGGGACGGGCTGCGCGAAGGAGCCTGGATTTTTTATTATCCCAACCAGCAGATACAGCAACAGGGGAATTACCTGAAGAACCAGCCGGAGGGGAACTGGAAATGGTTTTATCCCGACGGGAAGCCGCTGCGGGATGAAAACTACAAAAACGGAAAAGAAGAAGGACCCAGCATCGAGTACGACGAGCAGGCTAACGTTATTGCACAGGGGAATATGCTGGGCGGCCTGCGTGACGGCGCCTGGAAATACAGGAACGGGCAGTACATTGCGGAGGGACAGTACGTGGAAGGCAACCAGGACGGCCTGTGGAAGCAGTTTTATCCGAACGGGAAGCTGGCTTTTGAAGGAGAGTATTTTGAAGGCCTGGAAAACGGTTTGCACAAATTTTACTTCGACAACGGAAAAGCCAAGGAAGAGCGTAAATACCGGCTGGGGCTGAAAGAAGGCGACTGGAAGGTATGGAACGAGGAAGGAGAACTGATTCTCACCACGACCTACGAGAGGGGGGTGGTGAAGAAAATGGAAGGCGTGAAAATAAACTGATACGGAACAGGAGCCGGCCGGCTCTTTACCGGTCCGGGGGGAACAGCCGTGCGTAGCATTTACATCTTAACCACTTAAATTATCGTGTCGTCCTATTGCCATTTCGTTTCGCAGCTGGAAAAAGACCATCTGCACCGTGTTTATCACGATACCGCCTATGGTTTTCCGATTCACGACGATCAGGAGTTGTTCGGACGACTGATCCTGGAGATCAACCAGGCCGGCCTGAGCTGGACGACCATTTTGAAGAAGGAACAGCATTTCCGCAAGGCGTATCATCATTTCGATATTAAGAAAATTGCCTCCTACGGCGACAAGGACCGGGCCCGTCTGCTGAACGATGCCGGGATCATCCGTAACCGCCTGAAAGTGGAGGCGGCCATCGAAAATGCAAAAACAGTGTTACAGCTGCAGAAGGATTTTGGATCTTTCCGGCAATGGCTCGGCCATCATCATCCTGCTGACCGCGAGGGCTGGACCCGGCTTTTCAAAAAGACCTTTCGTTTTACCGGGGGGGAGATCGTCAACGAATTTCTGATGAGCACGGGATATCTTCCGCATGCGCACCACGAGGACTGTCCGGTCTACAAAAAGATACTGAAGGCCAGGCCGGCCTGGCTGACGGGAAAGGGCTGAGGGTGCATCGGATGCTGATGATGGAAAGAAGGAGTAGATCAAAAGATGTTGCACCCCTCCGGGGTTAAAGCGGTTCGGCCCCGAAGGGGCCGCAAGGCCTCCTTCGGGGCCGCCAGACCTCCTTCAGGGCCGCCAGACCTCCTTCAGGGCCGCCAGACCTCCTTCAGGGCCGTCGCTGCCTGGGCTATAAACGGGCGAGTTTTGCAATCGATCAGCCATTCATCATTACAATCTGCCGTAAAGCTCCCTTCGGGGCTGTTGTTAGGAAATTCTACTTTCCCAAAGATTCTATTGTGGTAACACCAGTCTTGTCCTCATCAAGGACCTTATGCTTGAACTGCTGCGTTACTAAATAAAAATTTAGTTCCGGGAGGTAGTGGATTAGTCAGGCCCGGAACATCGTTGATGGTGGTGAAATTTTATTACCTTTAAGCCTACCTATGAGAAAGCACCTGCTCCTGCCACCCCTTCTGCTTGCACTGGTTTTCAGTGTGAAAGCCAACACCTGGACACAAAGAGCCAATCTTCCCGGAGGGGGGCGTGCGGACGGAGCCGGCATCGGCATCATTGGCAAAGGCTATATCGGTACCGGCTATGTGAACGGCTACACCACCGACTGGTATGAATACGATCCCGGCAGTAACAGCTGGACCGTAAAAGCCAGTTTTGCAGGTCCTGCCGGCGTGGAAGGCGCCGCCTTTTCCATCGGGCCGGTCGGTTACCTCTTGTCGGGTCCCACCGCCTCCGATTTCTGGCAATACAATCCGGCCAACAACCTCTGGACACAGATGGCCACTTTTGCCGGAGCACCGCGTCAGGCGGCGGTATCGTTCAGCATCAATGGTCTCGGTTATATCACGACCGGCGCAGCGCCTTCGCTGGGAGGATCCATCGGTGATTTGTGGGAGTATAATCCCAATTCGAACACCTGGCTGCAGAAAGCGAGTCTGCCCGGTGCTGCCCGGCATTATGCCGCGGGCTTTGCGATCGGCGGTAAAGGCTATGTGGGTTCGGGCTACAGTACGGTGACAGGCGGTAATCTCAGCGATTTCTGGGAGTGGGATCAGGCCAGTAATACCTGGGCGCAGAAAGCCAGTATCCCCGGTCCGCCGCGCAACGAAGCAACAGGTTTCTCCATCGGAGCATACGGTTATATCGGTACCGGCTATACGCCGGGCCCGGCCAGTGATTTTTACCAGTACAATCCGGGCACCAATACCTGGACCGCCAAGGCGCCCTTTGGCGGCGGCGTTCGCGTGGAATCGGTCAGTTTCTCGATAGGCAGTTCGGGGTATCTGGGCACAGGATGGGACGGACTGAATTTCCGCAACGATTTCTGGGAGTACCGTACCGGCGACAGTACCACGGCGATGGGTGAAGTGGCCTACCCGAAAAATCTGTTCAGTGTTTTTCCGAATCCCATGCGTAGCTACTGTACGGTGGAGATCGATGCGCAGGTGAAGTTTGAAAGGGCCAGCCTGAGCGTGTTTGATATGCAGGGCAGGCGGGTTTACCTGGACGAGGTTCGGTCGCACCGAGTAGAGATTCAAAGGGGTGACTGGGCTGCCGGCCCTTACTCCCTGAGGCTTGTGGATGGAGGCAGGGAATTGTTTA
>JAEUTF010000046.1 GCA_016788185.1 Bacteroidia bacterium
TGACCTGGAAAGAATGCACCTCTGGATTTCGGAACATACCGGACTACACGAACGATTTATTACGCTGCCCGGTGACGATTCCTTTCTTTGCGAAGCCCGGCGGAGCCTGGTGGTGGGGTATAAGGCCATCCTGCACCGCCCCGATTTTTTACCCGAATGGTACGATAAGATGCAGAGGGTATATGGGGTGGATACTGCTCAAGCCAGGTGCGGAAACGTGTATGTGCTGGCCCATGATATGTATCATCAGAGAAGGGACGCCATGATCCGGGTAAACCCTCCCGCCGACTACCGTCTGTATGAGCTGAATCAACTGGATGCGAAGCGGGTAGACCCCTCTAAAATCCTTCATCAGGAAGGGGGGATCATCCTGATGAAATTCGGACAGTAAGCTGACAAAATCTTTTCACACCCTGCTTAAAACGGTAAAATTTAAGTACTTTTAACCCTCCAAAACAATACCTTCTTCAAAAAAAATTAAAAACCTCTACATGAAAAAAGTTCTTTTATCTGTAGCCGGCCTCTTGTTATCCACCATGATGACAAGCGGTCAGCAAAGGATAGCCAAACCAGGAAACCATGTTTCCGGAATGAAGCCTGTGGTTCACAGGACCTGTGCAACCGGTGAATTAGACCATGCCTACGAGCAATGGCTTCAGCCGCTGATTCGTGAAACAGAGCAGCGAAACGCCGCGAACCGCGGAGCCGCCACCGTTTATAACATCCCGGTGGTTTTCCACGTGATCCACAACGGTTCCAATCCCGGCATCTCCTACAACATCACCGACGCGCAGATTCTGTCCCAACTGGCTGTACTGAACGAGGATTTCCGCAAACTGAATGCCGACACCAGTTTAATTCCCACCGTATTCAAGCCAGCTTCCGCCGATTGTGAAATCAATTTCTGCATGGCTCAAACGGCTCCCAACGGTTCCGCCACCACCGGCATCGACCGCATCAACCGGAATACTGTTGGCTGGACGGCGCCGCCCTATACGAAAACCTACATCGACGGCACGATCAAGCCTGCTTCGATCTGGAATCCCAACAATTACCTCAATATCTGGGTAGTTCCGGATTATACCGATCAGGGTTTCCAGATCCTCGGGCATGCAACCTTCCCGTCCGGAAGTACCCTGCCGGGCCTCACCGGCAACTTCGGCACCGCCACCACCGACGGTGTGGTGATCTGGTACAAAAGCTGCGGACGGGTGGGCAATCTGGATCCTACCTATGATGAAGGACGTACCGCCACCCACGAAATCGGTCACTGGCTGGGACTTCGTCACATCTGGGGCGATGCCAACTGCGGTACCGATTATTGCAACGATACCCCGACACAGCAATCGGCCAATTTCGGCTGCCCTGTTTATCCCAGCGTATCGGGCTGTACGGGCAGTGCACCCAACGGCGACATGTTTATGAACTTCATGGATTATTGCGATGATCCCTGTCTTTACATGTTTACCACAAACCAGAAAACAAGGGTTCAAACCGTTATGGCCAATTCACCGCTGCGTGTCGCGCTGGCACAATCCACGGCCTGTAATCCACCTGTGGTTGCTGCTCCGGTAGCTGATTTTTCAGCCAGTGCCACCAACATCTCCGTAGGGGGATCGGTCAACTTTACCGACCTCAGCAGCAATGCGCCTACCGGCTGGGCCTGGACCTTCAACGGCGGTACCCCGGGCACTTCAAGTCAGCAAAATCCCCAGAACATTGTTTACAATGCGGCAGGCACGTATACGGTTACACTCGTTGCCACCAATGGTTCCGGTTCAGACACCGAAACCAAAGTGGGGTATATCACGGTGACAGCAGGAGCCGGTAGCTGCGATACCATCACAAATTATGATTTTGTAAACCATACCTTCACTATCCTTGGCTCCAGTGGCTGGGGCTATGTGAGCGGACAAAACGATTACGGCGATGTGGCCAAAGGCGACAAGTACACCGTTAGCGGCACCAACCAGACCGTTGACGGCGCGTTCTTCGCATTCGGGGTGGGAAGCAGTTCCGGTACGGGACAAACGGTTAACGTACGCGTGTGGGATGACAACGGTACATCCGGTCTCCCCAATACCGTGCTGGGAACCCAAACACTCAGCTATGACAGCATCGCGGCCGGTGCCCTGGCAGGTTCACTCACCTGGGTGGATTTTGTACCCAATATCCCGGTCAGCGGTGACATCTATGTTGGTGTTGAATTCGGTTACACGGCGAACGACACCCTTGCCATCATTCATTGCGCCGACGGGGAAATTACTACCGGTACGGCCTATGAGAAATGGAGCAACAACTCCTGGCATCCGTACAGTGAATTGAACACCGGATGGGGCATCAACGTGGCCCATGTTATTCTTCCGGTCATTTGTCCGCTGGTAGGTATCTCCGAGCAGGAGGCCTCCTTCAAAATGCTCCTTTACCCGAATCCGGCCAAAACCAGCCTGAACGTGGTAATCCCGCAGCAAAATTCCCGCGGCCAGGTAAGCTTCCGTGTCCTGAATATGCTAGGCGCTGAAGTGTCCGCCGAGAGCCAGTCCTTTGTAACCAGCGGCATGTATAAACTTGATATCACTACGCTCAGCCAGGGCTTTTATTTCCTGGAGGTGCAAACCGATTACGGCCGCCGTGTAGAGAAGTTCCAGGTAGCC
>JAEUTF010000065.1 GCA_016788185.1 Bacteroidia bacterium
CACAGCCGCTTCCGTGATTTCAGGCCCGCCATGATCACCGCCCGCAGCGGAAACGATTTCAACTACATGCTGCTCGATGACACCCGCGTGGAAACCAGCCGTTTTGAAACCGGAGGATACCGCGAACAACCCGGCGGGCTGATGGCCTTTCTCTACGGTGACCGGGAGATCTACCGGCCCGGCGAAACCATCCACAGCCATGTCATCGTCAGGAACCGCGCCTGGAAAGCGCAAAGTGGCATGCCCGTAAAATTCAAACTGATACTTCCCAACGGCAGGGAATTAAGCACGCAGCGCAAAACGCTGAATGCACAGGGAGCGGCCAGCCAGGATTTTGCTCTGGCGCCGGGCACGGTAACGGGCTCCTATACACTGGAGCTGTACAGCGCCAACGATGTGCTGCTCCACAGTAAGTCCATCAGCGTGGAAGAATTCATGCCCGACCGCATCAGCGTAAAAGCCTCCACATCGAAGGACAACTACCTGCCGGGTGATTCCATACAGGTATCGGGTGAAGCCGCCAACTTATTCGGCACGGCCGCCGCAGCCAGAAAATACGAAGTACAGTTCAGTCTCAGCAAAAGCCTCTTTCAGCCCAAAGGTTATGAAGCCTATAACTTCAGCATCATGGGCCTCGACCAGGTCAGTCTCCCCTCCGTGTTCAGGGAAGGCAAAACCGGTGAAAACGGACGGTTCAGGGAAAGCATGTACCTCGATCCGGTGTACCGGGAGACCGGAATGTTGCAGGGAAAAGCATTTGTGACGGTTTTTGATGAAACCGGACGCCCGGTAAACAGGGTGGCTCCCTTTGAGGTGGAAACGCAGCAGGTATTTTTCGGCACCCGCACCAGCGAATATTACGCCGGGGTAGGGCAAGCCCTTCAGATGGGCATCGTTTCGTTGAACAGCAAGGGACAAGCCGTACCCGTTACAGCACGTGTCCGTCTCCTTAAAATCAATTACCACAATGTGCTGAAGCGCAATTACAGCGACCGGCTGTACTTTGTATCACAGAAAGAAGAAAGGATCATACAGGATCGTGTGGTCAGCACCGGCGGCCGTGAGCTGCAACTGCCCTTTACCCCGACCGAGTCGGGCGAATATGTGTTGCGCGTAAGCCTTCCCGGTAGCGAACGCTATGTACAACAGTCTTTTTATGCCTATGGACGGGGATTTACCGGCAGCAATGCCTTTGCCGTGAATACCGAGGGGACGATTGACATCACCGCCGACCGGGAGGTTTACCACCCTGGTGAGAATGCCAAACTGCTTTTTAAAACGCCCTTCAACGGAAAACTGCTGGTCACGGTGGAGCAAAACGAGGTCATCCGGCATTATTTTCTGGTGACCGACAAAAAAACCGCGGAGCTGGTGCTTCCCGTTGAAAGAGAATACCTGCCCAATGTATACATCACGGCAACGATATTCCGCAAATTGGAGGACAGCTTTGTTCCGCTCACGGTGGCCCACGGCGTGGTGCCCCTCCTGGTGGAATCAGGGCAGAACCGGATTCCCCTCAGCATTACCGCCGCGGCCAGATCACGGGCCAACACCCGACAACAGATCACCGTGAAGACAACTCCCGGGAAAGAGGTGGAACTCACCATCGCCGTGGTCGACGAAGGCATCCTGCAACTGCGCAATTCAAAAAGTCCCGACCCCTACGCTTTCTTTTACCAGAAGAAAGCGCTGATGGTCGACGGCTATGACCTCTATCCTTTCCTGCTTCCGGAACTGAAGCTGCGCCGGTCCAGCAGCGGAGGGGATGGCTATGATCTTGCGAAACGCGTGAACCCGATCACCAGCAAACGCGTGAAACTGGTA
>JAEUTF010000168.1 GCA_016788185.1 Bacteroidia bacterium
AAAGCGCTGATGGTCGACGGCTATGACCTCTATCCTTTCCTGCTTCCGGAACTGAAGCTGCGCCGGTCCAGCAGCGGAGGGGATGGCTATGATCTTGCGAAACGCGTGAACCCGATCACCAGCAAACGCGTGAAACTGGTATCGGCCTGGAGCGGCATTCTTAAAACAAATGCAGGCGGGACCGCCAGCTACACGATGGACATTCCTGCCTTCAGCGGTGACCTGCGCATCATGGCCGTGGCCTACCAGGATCAGGCCTTCGGCAGCGCGGAGGCACACATGAAAGTGGCCGACCCCGTGGTCATCAGCAGTGCACTCCCCAGATTTGCCAGTCCGGGCGATACCGTGGAAGTACCCGTGACGTTCAGCAACACTACCATGCAAACCATCAGTGCCCAGGCAGAAGTTAGCGGTGGCGGTGTCCTGCAGGTGGCGGGCGGCGGCAGCCGTGCCTTGCAGCTATCTCCGGGCCAGGAACAGCGTTTCCTGTACAAAATCATAGCGGCAAAAGGAACGGGAGAAGGAAGTTTTACGGTGAAGGTGAAGCATGGACATGAAACCTATCAGGATAAAACCGAACTTTCCGTACGTCAACCGGCGGGTTTACAGCGGAGGAGCGGCAGCGGTAGTATAAGCGGAGGAAGTACCGCGAACATTGACCTGCAATTTGGGTTTACACCGGCTACAGCGGAGGCGGAACTCATCGTGAGTAAATCGCCCCTGCTGGCTTTTGCCGATCATATGAAATACCTGCTCGACTATCCGCACGGCTGTGCGGAACAAAGTATCAGTGTGTCCTTTCCGCAAATCTATTACGGCGACCTGGCAAAATCCATCAGCAATAGACCCGGGCACCCCATCAATGTACAGGGGAATGTGCAGGCCTGCATCACAAAAATCCTCAGCCTCCAGCATTACAACGGCGGTATCGTAACCTGGCCGGGAAGCAGCAGCGGCAATGCCTGGACCAGCGCCTATGCCGCCCACTTCCTCAGCGAAGCCAGACAAGCCGGCTATGAAGTCAACGAAAAGGGATTCGAAAAACTACTCGACTACCTGCAAAAGCAGGCCCGCGAAAAGACCTACGAAGAACTCTGGTATACGCAGCCAGGCAACACCATCGTCAGCCGCAAGGTTCCTTCCAAAGCCATTTTTTATTCGCTCTATGTGCTTGCCCTGAACAACAAAGCCGATCGCAGCAGCATGAATTACTATAAATCAAAATCCGCGGAGCTGGCCCTTGACTCGAAATACATGCTGGCCGCCTGCTACCTGGCCATTGGCGACCGGAGGACGTACACCGAACTATTGCCAAAGCGTTTTGAGGGAGAACAAAGTCAAAGCAGTACCGGCGGAAGTTTTTACAGCTATATCCGCGATATGGCCATGGCCCTGAATGCGCTGCTGCAGACCGACCCGGATCATCCGCAGGTGGGCGAACTGGTCAGGATGCTGAGCGCTGAACTTAAAAACCGCACATGGCTCAATACGCAGGAACGCGCACTGAGTTTTCTGGCGCTTGGTAAATTCAGCAGGAAGGCCGCGCAGTCGGAGATCACCGCAACGGTCAGCACCGAGAAAGGCAGCCCATACAGGTTTGACGGAAAAGACCTGGTGATCCGCAAGGGCATCAGCGATCAACGGATCCGCATCAATACACAGGGAAAAGGGAATCTGTACTATTTCTGGAACAGCAGCGGACTCAGCGTCGACGGCGCCTATGTGCAGGAGGATAAAAATCTGAAAGTCCGGAAAACCTTCTTCAACAGAAACGGACAGGAGATCAGCGGAAGGATCTTCCGGCAAAACGAGTTGATTGTGGTGCGGATCAGTCTTGAAAATCTAAGCCGAAGTTTCATCGAGAACATTGTGGTGAGCGATCTGCTGCCAGCAGGATTTGAAATTGAAAATCCGAGAATCAGCAGCATCCCCGACCTCGACTGGATCAAAAACAATTCCGCCTCCGAACACATCGACCTGCGCGATGACCGCATTCACATTTACACCGGACTGGGCACACAGCCGCAATATTTCTACTATGTCGTGAGGGCGGTGAGTCCCGGCAACTATGTGATGGGGCCCGTCAGCGCCGACGCGATGTATTCCGGCGAGTATCATTCCATGCATGGATCGGGCAGGGTGCAGATAAAATGAGCCGGAGAATCCTGGAGGTCATCTGAACGGATGAAGAAAGCACACGCAGAGCACGATGGAGGAACTCAAAACGAAAAACCCGGGGGCAATTTCCGGATCCGGGAATTTCTTTAACATACCTATCCGTTTCGTCAGGACATGAAGATCGTGTTGAAAAGACTGTTTATTGCGATTTTGTTCTGCATCTTTTCCTTCTGCCTGCTGGATAGCACCTTCCCCTTTGAGCCGTCGCCGGCATGGTCGCAAATCGTGTACGACCGGAAGGGCAGGGTGCTGAATTGTTACCTGAGCAAGGATGACAAATGGAGGATGCGCTGCGCTCCATCGCAAACCGATGCTCTTTTGTTGCAAACCGTACTCCTCAAAGAAGACCGTTACTTTCGTTATCATCCCGGCTTCAATCCATTGGCCATCGCCAGGGCGGCGTTCAATAACCTTGTAAAAAAACAAAGAAGTTCCGGCGCCTCCACCATCACCATGCAGGTGGTCAGGTTGCTGGAACCCCGGCCAAGAACCTTCGGCAGTAAAATCATCGAGCTGTTCAGGGCCATCCAGCTGGAACGCCGCTTCAGTAAAAACCAGATCCTGGAGTTGTACTTATCGCTTGCTCCCTATGGCGGTAACGTTGAAGGGGTCACTTCCGCCTCTTACATCTACTTCGGAAAAGCGCCCGCCATGCTGAGTCCGGCAGAAGCGGTCACCCTTACGATCATCCCCAACCGGCCCTCTTCCCTCCGACCGGGCAGGGAGAACCAACTCCTACTCCGCGAACGCAATCGCTGGTTGAAAATATTATACCACGAAGGGGCCATCCGGGCCGGCGACCTGGAGGAAGCCTTGGCGGAACCGCTGGAGATGCAAAGAAAAGATTTGCCCTTCCTGGCTCCGCATCTTGCGCGCCGGCTGTGCGCCGGCAACTCCAGCCCTGAAATATACAGCAGCCTGGACGCCGACATGCAGATGAAGGTACAGCAATTGTGTTACAATCATCTGCAACGCCTCAAGGCTTCGGGCATACACAACGGCGCCATTCTGGTGATTGACAATCTGAAACACGAAGTGCTCGCCTATGCGGGCAGTCAGGATTACAACGATTTTCCGGGTTCGGGACAGGTGGACGGCATCCGCGCGATACGATCGCCGGGCAGCACCCTGAAACCGCTGGTATATGCCATGGCGATTGATGAAGGGCTGGCTACTCCAGGCCGCATGCTGCAGGATGTACCCGTCAGCTATGAAGGCTATAGTCCTGAAAATTTTGATCTGCGTTACCACGGACTGGTGAGCATGGAAGACGCCCTGTCGGCTTCGCTCAATATTCCTGCCGTGCAACTCCTCCGGCAGCTGGGCGTACCGGCCTTCCGCGATCGGCTGCTGCTGGCCGGTTGCCGTTCCTTCCGTCAGCAGCGGCAACTGGGGCTGTCCACCATACTCGGCGGATGCGGCACCACGCTCGAAGAGCTCTGCGGACTGTACTCGGCCCTGGCGAACGAAGGAACCTATGTGCCTTTCCGTTATACCCGCAATCCGGCCGACAGCAGCCTGAAAAAAAAGCTCGTGAGTCCGGCGGCGGCCTACCTCATCAGCGAAATGCTCACCCGGATGAACCGACCTGAACTGCCCAACCTGTTTGAAAACAGCCTGCACATTCCGAAAGTAGCCTGGAAAACCGGCACGTCGTACGGACGACGTGATGCCTGGAGCATCGGATACAACAGGCAGTACACTGTGGGCGTATGGGTCGGAAATTTTGACGGACGGGGTGTTCCGGAACTCACCGGCGCGGAGATGGCCACGCCCCTCCTCTTTCAGGTTTTCAACAGCATCGATCAACGGGCGAACGGAAACTGGTACCGGCCGACCCGGGCGCTGGACTTACGGTATGTATGCCCGCAAAGCGGACTGGTTCCGGGGGAACACTGCACCGAAAAAGTCATCGATTACTTCCTGCCAGGCATCAGCAGCATGAAAACCTGCGATCACCTGCGTGAATTCTGCTGCGATGAAAGGGAAAGCATGAGTTATTGCACCGCCTGTCTGCCGCAACAGGGATACAAAAAGATCATCTGTGAAAACCCTGCTCCCGAAATCATGAAATACTACCGTGAACAGGGCATCCCTGTAAAAACCCCTCCGCCTCACAATCCATCCTGCCGACGGCTTTTTGAAGGGGAAAGACCGGTGATACTCAGTTTGCAGGACGGACAGGAATACCTGATGGAAAAAGACGAAGACCGGCAGCTGGAACTGAGCTGTGCCGTGGCGGCCGAGGTCGGTGAAGTAAGCTGGTTCATCAATGATGTCTTTTATAAAACACTCAAAGCGGACGAAAAAACTTTCTTCAAGCCGCAGGCCGGTGCGGTTAAAATATCCTGCAGCGACGACAAGGGGAGGAACAGGGACATCAGGATACTCGTCACCTTCTATTAGATAAATTTTATTGTATGACTATAGCCTGTCGCGGTAAATCCCGTTTGTAATCGTCAGCATTCAGGAAGCGGCGTTGACTTCAGTTGACACATAGAACTCCGGGGTGGTAAAATTGATGGCATGGGCCACGGATTGCTATGATGGTTAAGATTGGATATGATTCATTCATGCGGTCCATCTGAAAAAAGAAAAGCGAATACCTGATGGGCTGCGGATTAAAAAGGTCATTCAGATTGAAAATGAACAACCGCAAGCGTCGTGGTGCCAAAATGTTTAAACCTGAGGGGCCGTTGATGCTCCCGGACGGTCCTGTATTCCAATGTCGAAACAGCAAAACCGAATGATCATTCAAAGCATCCTGCTTCCGAAACAAATAATGAGGAACCTTGCAGGGAAAATAAAAACTAAATAGGGCTGTTACTTCACGAGCACCCAGGCGTTCTTTTCAAAACCGGCTTTGATTTCACCGAGTTGTGCCTGTACATCCGCCATGTTTCCGGATGAATAAAGACTCACGATGTACATGCCTTTTTCGTTCTGACCGATAACTTTTGCCTCGAAACCGAGCAGTTCCGCATCTTCCACCAGCTTTCTTGCATTCTCTTCCACGCGGAAGCATCCGCCTACTATATGAAAACTATTTCCTGAAGCTTTGGCAGGTATCGGACTGCTTACCGCTTCCGGTGCAATGGCCACCGGCTCTACACGGGTGGAGTCTGCCGCTGCCGTGGCGACCAACTCTTCTGCTGCGGAAACCGGCGTCTCCTCTTTGGGAGCCGGCAATACATGATCACTTTGTGGAACGGGTTCTGTCAAGACGGTGCCCGGGTTCGAGTCCTGCGGGATGCCGGAATAATTGACTTGCGGTTGCTGGTAGATTTCCTTCAGCGGCAGGATCTGGGCCAGTCCCGTGTTCAGTTTCTGAACCACATTCGGATTGAAAACCAACAAAGCCAGTACAGCCGCAGCAGGAATCAGTTCAAATAAACGCCAGGCCTGCCATGATTTCTTCTCCTTTGTCTTGCCCTGTACTTTCCTGAGTTTTGCTCCTTCTTCACGGCGAATGGCCGGTGAATGGATGCTCACCAGTCCAAAGGAATCCATCAGGTAATTTTCGGTCAGATCGGGTTCAAACTGAATTCTGTTTTCCTTGTCGAACACAAGGGTGCCAATTTTATCCAGCCACACCTGCTCAGCCGCCTGTAATCTGGCAACGGTATCGTCAACAAACAAGCGGATTTCCGTGAGTGCCTCGCCATAGGTCATGCCGGTACGGCGGGAAATATGATGAGCCAGAAGCCCGTCGTTGGTCCGTAAACTGGCATTGAAAGCGATACGACGGGTGGGCGGCGTAAAGGTGTGCTGCGCCGGATTCAGAAAAGCTGAACGGGTATTGGCCACAAAGCCCCCTAACCCGGGAATGATGACACAATCACTGGAGTAAAGCAACTCGCTGATATATAAGGCTATGCGCACGATGTTATCCTAACAGACTGCTAAAATAGAGCAAAAGGGAAAGAAAGGCAAACAAGCTGTGGCAAAGTATTACAAAAATCCAACCGGGCCTTTGAAGAGTTGAATACCGATACCCCGGAAAGCAGCAATGCAGCAAAAAGTGAAACTATCCGGTCTCTTTGTTAAAAAAAGAGGTCAGATCGCCCCGGTGTGAGACGGTAAAAGCAAGAAGTTCCCTTTAAAGATGTCGGCAGTACTCCCGGGCCTTCATCAAATCACTTTCCGTGTCGACGGCAATGGTTTCATACTCCGTGATGCGGGTGCGGATTTTATAGCCGTGCTCCAGCCAGCGCAATTGCTCCAGAGACTCCGCTTTTTCCAGGTTCCCGGACGTCAGGCGGGTGAGGCGCGGAAGAATATCGGAACGGTAAGCATAAATGCCGATGTGTTTGTAATACAAGCCCTGCCGCTGCCAGTCCTGAACGGGATGGTCTTTCATGAAAGGTATGGCTTGCCGCGAAAAGTACAAGGCATCTCCGTTGGCGGCCAGGACCACCTTCGGAGTGTTCACATTACAAAGTTCCTCATGGCTATGAATCACCTTCACGAGCGTGGCTATCTGCACCCCTTCTTCCGCCAGCGTTCCTGAAAGCAGGTCGATCTGATCGGGACGGATGAAAGGTTCGTCGCCCTGGATGTTGACCAGTCCGTCAAAGGTCCCTTCCGTTTTCAGAAGCGCTTCCGCCACACGGTCGGTACCGGAAGGATGATCGGGACGGGTCATCACCACCTCCCCGCCGAAATCTCTAACGGTAGCGGCAATGCGATTATCGTCGGTGGCCACCACCACGCGGCTCAGGGAAGCTGCTTTGGAGGCCTGACGGTATACCCGCTCAATCATGGTCATGCCCTCGATGAGTACCAGGGGTTTGCCCGGAAAACGGGTGGAAGCGTAACGGGCGGGTATGACACCGAGGATTTTCATGGTTATCAGCAGACGGATTTTGTTGTTTCCGGATCGATGGCCCCACAGACTCGGAGGTCCCTCAGGCGCCTTTACTTCAGCTTTTCCCCTCTTGTCAGATGAATAAAACCTTTGAGGATGCGCGGTACGGCGGAACCCGAAAGGCGGATCTCGTTCACCTTGCAAACATAAAAATAGACTCCCTCCGGACATTCCTCTCCGTCGTTGTTCCGTTTCCCGTTCCAGTTAATGTCCGCGTCCGTGGTGGTAAAGATGATATCGCCCCAGCGGTTGTAAATGGTCATGTCCACGTCTTTCACATCGCGGTAAGGCGTAACCGGATGATAGATGTCGTTGATGAGGTTGCCATCCGGTGTGAAGATATTCGGAAGCTCGTATTGGGGACAACTCTCCGTGCAAACGATGTTGCTTGAATCGCTCACGTTGTTGCTGGAGTCGGTTGCGGTAATGTAATAGCAGCCGGCAATGGATCCGGTACCGCTGTAGAGGTAGGTGAAATTACCGGCGGAAACGGTGGCAATGAGCTGGTACAGGTTGCTGCCGGCCGGGGCAAAATAGATCTGGTAGCTGAACACATCCGCCGCACAGGAATCGGTTAGCTGCCAGCTCAGGCTGTCAAGCAATGCCGGACAATTGGGGCCGTTGGCCAGCAAGGGCGGACAGGGCGCTTCGTTATCAACCGGTATGCTGCATACGATCTGTGATTTGTTGAGGATGGGGTTTACCAGCCCGGTGTCCTGGTAGGCACCCACACTTTTCACATAGTAACAGTAGTTCTGGCCGTTCACCAGCGAGTCGTCCACGTAGGCGAGGCCGGTGGTGAACCCGATCGAGTCAAAAACTCCGGGACTGTTTTCCCTGTACACCACATACAGGTCATTGGTCCAGGGAACGTTGACGTTAAAACTCAGTTTGTTTTTCTCATCGCCCGGGGCAATGCTGAGAAATACGCTGTACGCAGTTTGGGAGAAGCCTACCTCAAAGGTATTGCCCGGGGTATCGTTCCAGAACTGCACCCGGTAACGGTATTGTATGCCCGAAGTATTGAGAGTATTGTCGTTGTAGGTCGTGTCGTTGAGACTCGTAAAGGTAGCGATGTCGCTGAAATTGCCGGCGGCATCCGCTCGTTGCAGCACATACCGATAGGGACCCGGTGTCTGAACAGGATCCAGGTCGGTCGGCTTACCCCAGGCCACGTAAATCTGTCCATTGACCGCATCGGTACTGTTCACATCCACGTTGGTGATCACCGGAAGGTCGCGGTTGAGCCGGTTGCAGAATTCAAGCGATGCATAGCTCTCAGCCCCATCCGGGTAAAAGGCGGTCACCATATAACAATACTGCACCGCCGTCGCCAGGCCCGCGCCGTTGTTATTATCAGTAAATGTGGTGGTGGCCAGTCCGTTCACCGAAGCGATGCGAACGTAGCCCGTGTAGGCCGGAACCCCGGTTTCACAATAGCCGGGAATGAAGCCGTAGGAACCCACCCTGCGGTAGATGTGGTATCCGACTGCTTCGCTGCAGGCGCTCTGGTCCCAGTTGAGGATGATGCTGTTGCCGGACGTGGTGGAATTCGGATTCTTGGGGGAAGGCCCTACCACGGTAATGAACATGGACTCAAGGTCGGCCAGCTGGATCTGGGCATTGTTGTCTTCGGCTTTGAACACCACGGTATAGGGCGCTTTGCGAACATGCGCACAGGCGGTGTTCCAGGTAAAATCGCCGGTGGCAGAACCCTGCGCCGGAGTGGATACAAAAGATGCGGGACTTACGTTCAGGGTAAAGGGACCGCCGGTAGCTGTGAGTGTCACCGTTTCGGTGGACGTGGGATCGGTGGCGGTGATGGTAAAGGCGAGCACATTGCCGGCCTCCACGCAGGTATCGATCACGTTGCTGATCACCGGAGGATCATTGATGGGCGGATAAATGGTGATCTGCATGTCGCGGGTCACATAGCCGATGTTGAGCAGGCCGATGCCCGGGATATTTCTCCACTCGCGGATGATCATGGCCACGTTGAACTCACCCTGCTGCATGGGACTGTCCCAGATCAGGTCGCCGGTGATGGCATCGAGTGAGAACGAGGTGCTGGCGGGCGGATAGAAAAAAGTAGGAATGGGATTTCCTCCGAAGCCCTTGCACTGTACCAGCTCGTAAGAGAGGCTGTCGCCATCGGGATCAAAGGCATTCGGGTTGTGGATGAACAGCCTGTTCACCGCGCCGTCGTCGATGGGTGGCTGCAGCAGCTGGGGCGAGGAGTTGGTCAGAAAGGCCGGTGAGATGATCAGCTGGGTCTGCACATAAAAAGGGATGTTCACCGATCCGGGTATATTCACCACGTTAGCATTTCTGTTTTCATCGAGAAAATACATCATGTAGGATCCGTTGCCGGGATAGATGTGATCGCCGTAATAGGTGTTGCGCTGAATATCGGGACCTACGTTAAAATCGATGTTGGCCCTCTGCAGGGTATCGCGTGTCCCGTCACCCCACCAGAACTCCAGCTCGGGCCGGTCGGCCGGACTCGACGTTTTGGTATAGGTCACAATGGTCACCTTGTACTTATACGTACTCAGCTTTTCATAGGTGATTTCCCCGGCACGGTTATGCGTACCCATGGCGGCCTGACCAAGGAAGAGCAGGGTGAGCAAGGCCGGGAGGCGAAAATACTTTATCGGTGAAAGGGACATAGGATTATAACGCGTGGTCAATTGAATTATTAGTAGCTGATCACCTGTTGTTCGATGACCTCAGGAAGATCGCGGTACTCGTACTGCTGGTTGCGCAGGGCGGGTTCAAAGCCGGCCTCACGGATGGCGTCCTGTATGCCATCGCTGGTGAAACGGTGCGGCGCTCCGGCAGCGGATACCACATTTTCCTCGATCATGATCGAGCCGAAATCATTGGCTCCGGCATGCAGGCAAACCTGGGCAATGGATTTCCCGACGGTCAGCCAGGAGGCCTGTATGTTGGTGATATTGGGCAACATGATCCTGCTGATGGCGATGGTACGGATGTATTCGTCGCCGCTCACGCTGTTGCGGATCCCCTTGACCCTTCTCAGCAGGGTACCCTCATCCTGAAAGGGCCAGGGAATGAAGGCTACGAAGCCTTTGGAGGCTTCCGGCTTTTCACTTTGTACCTGCCGGAGCCACACCAGGTGTTCGAAGCGCTCATCGAGTGTTTCCACATGACCGAACATCATGGTAGCCGAGGTGGTGATGTTCAGCTGATGGGCCGCCCGCATCACATCGAGCCATTCGCGGCCGCTGCATTTTCCTTTCGAAATCATCCGGCGCACCCGGTCGTTGAGGATTTCGGCACCGGCGCCCGGCAGGGAATCCATGCCCGCATTTTTCAACTCCGACAAAACTTCGGTATGCGTCATCCCTTCCAGTTTGGCAATGTGCGCCACTTCGGGAGGCCCGAGCGCATGCAGCTTTAGCTGAGGATAGTGTTTTTTAAGTGTGGCAAAGAGACCGGTGTAATACGCGAGACCGAGATCGGGGTGATGACCGCCCTGCAGCAGCAATTGCTCCCCGCCATAGCGGAACGTTTCTTCAATCTTGGTTTTGTATTGCTCCAGGTCGGTGATGTAGGCTTCCCCGTGACCCGGTATCCTGTAGAAATTACAGAATTTGCAGTTCGCGATGCAGACATTCGTGGTATTCACATTCCGGTCGATGATCCAGGTCACCTTGCCATCCGGCTTATGGATCTTCCTCAATGCGTTGCCCACATACATGAGTTCAGACGTGGGTACCTTTTCAAAAAGGTATTTTCCCTCTTCTGCAGAGAGAAACTCAAGATTCAGTGCTCGCTGGAGCAGCAGGTCGCTGTTCATTGTTTATCGTCCTCATATGCCCTTACAACCTCCGAAACACCGAAAAGTTATGAGCAATCGGGTCAGGGAATTGAGGATGATGCAGGCATTCTGTAATTTCATCCGCTCAAATTTACGCAACTCTATGCAGATCACACTCAAGCGCCTGTCATCTCCCCGTAAAGATGGACACCTGGTTTTACTTTTCAACGGAGACGCATTTCCTGAAAAACTCTTCAGCAAAAGCGAACTGGCCTTTATCCGGGCGGAACGGAAGGCCGATAAAAAATTTATCGCTGTAAACCAGTACAGCAGAATGATTTACCTCCAGCAAATGGACAAGGAGGAGAAGGCCCTGCACGTACGTCTGGAAAACGCCCGGAAAAGCGGTGCCACGATGTTTACACGCCTGCATGCCGCTAAACATGAGGAACTTACTGTCCATTCGGTACTCGATGCCGCGATCGTACTGGCTTATGCGGAAGGCCTGGTGCTGGGCGGCTATCAGTTCTTAAAGTACCGAAGCGGCAAAAAGAAGGAGGAGCATACGGTGAAAGCGCTTTACCTGGACGTTAAAGGACTGAGCGACAAAGACGTGCAGCGACAAAACATTTTGAACGAAGCCGTTTTCAAGGCCCGTGATCTCGTGAATGAGCCCCAATCCTTTCTGAACGCCACGGAATTCGGCAGGCAGTTCACGCACATGGGGAAGGCAGCCGGCTTCAAGGTGCAGGTGCTCAACAAGGCAAAGATCAAACAGCTTCGCATGGGCGGACTCCTGGCGGTCAACCTGGGAAGTCCCCAGCCTCCCACCTTCACCATCATGGAGTGGAAACCGAAAAACGCGGTCAACAAGAAGCCCTATGTGCTGGTGGGCAAGGGCGTGGTGTACGATACGGGCGGCATGAGTCTGAAACCTACACCCAATTCGATGGATTACATGAAATGCGATATGGGTGGCGGCGCTACCGTGGGTGGCACACTCTTCGCCCTGGCCAAGGCCAAAATACCGGTGCATGTGATCGGGCTGGTACCGGCCACCGACAACCGGCCTGACGGCGACGCCTATGTGCCCGGAGATGTGATCACCATGATGAGCGGCAAAACCGTTGAAGTGCTGAACACCGATGCGGAGGGGCGCCTGATTCTTGCCGATGCCCTGCATTACGCGAAACGCTATCAGCCCGAACTGGTGATGGAATTCTCGACCCTCACCGGCGCGGCCGCTGCTGCGATCGGCCCGCAGGGTATTGTTTGCATGGGCGATGTGGACGAGAAAACGCGAAGGGCGCTGCACGAAGCCGGTAACATGGTATACGAGCGGCTCGCGGAATTTCCCTTCTGGGAGGAATATGACGAGCTGATAAAATCCGACCTGGCCGATATCAAAAATGTGGGCGGACCTTCGGCGGGAGCCATCACCGCCGGACGCTTTCTGAATCATTTTGTGGATTATCCCTATATGCATTTCGATATTGCCGCTCCGGCTTTCAGCAAGTCGAACGACAGCTACCGCGGTAAAAACGGAACCGGAGTGGGCGTCAGGCTGATGTTTGAATATTTCAGAACGATTGCCGGATAAAAGAACGGCAGCGACCCGCTGTGAAAACGCAGGGAGCGCGCCATTCAGTACAAGATTCTAACGCAGAGCACTCAACCATGAACACCGAACAGGAAGGAAGAATCAAGATAGGAATCAGCATTGGCGATGTCAATGGCATCGGCCCGGAGGTGGTCATCAAGGCGCTGGCCGATAACCGCATGGCTCATGTCTGCACACCGGTAATTTACGGCAGCAGCAAGGTCATTTCGCAACACCGGAAAACCCTGAACCTGCAGGAATTTAATTTCAACACCATCCGCAGTATCCATGACCTCATCCCCCGTAAAATCAACCTGATCAACTGCTGGGAAGAAGAATTGAAAATTGAAATAGGCAGTCCTTCCACGTTGACCGGGCCCTATGCCCTGAAAGCGCTGCAACAGGCTACCAGCGACCTGGCCGCCGGACTAATTGATGGATTGGTGACAGCTCCCATCGACAAGCATACCATTGCTCCGGAGGGAGGATTCACCGGGCATACCGAATTCCTGGCCCGCGCCTTCAACACCAACGACTATCTGATGTTTCTGGTTTCGGGATCCTTGCGTGTGGCCCTCGTTACCGGGCATGTACCCGTTTCGAAAATTGCAGGGCTGATCACACGCGATCGCATCCTTCAAAAACTTAGCGTGATGGTGAAGTCGCTGAAGCGTGATTTCGGCGTCCGCAAACCACGCATCGCCGTGCTTAGCCTCAACCCGCATGCCGGCGACCAGGGTGTCATCGGCAACGAAGACCGGGAAATCATCGCCCCCACCATTCAGGAGGCTTACAGCAAGGGCGTTCTGGTGTTCGGCCCCTACCCTTCGGATGGTTTCTTTGGGTCGGGGCAGCATAAAAATTTTGACGCGGTGCTGGCCATGTACCACGACCAGGGACTAATCCCTTTCAAAACGCTGGCGTTCGAGAGCGGCGTAAATTTCACGGCGGGTCTTCCGGTGGTGCGCACTTCTCCCGACCACGGTACGGCCTATGACATTGCCGGGAAAGGAATCGCCAGCGAGGCGTCTATCCGCGAAGCGATCTATCTCGCCGTCGACATCGTGCAAAAACGCCAGGAATACGATGAAATCACGGCGAAGCCGCTGGCTTTTTCCAAGCTGACCGGCGAGCGATAGTTATGTATCGGCGTTCCCGGATATGCGAAGCTGATTAACGCATCAGGTACATCTTGCCCCAGCCCTTTTTGAAATAGGCATCGGCCGCGGTCGACCGCTTTTCGATGTCGCTGCCGTTGATGCCGGTGATGACACGGTACACGTATACCCCGTTCGCCAGCTGATCGCCGAATTCGTCCTTCCCGTCCCAGGCATAGTCGGTAATGTTGCGCCCGATACGGATCGGTCCCAGCTCATCGCGCATGATTTCACGCACAATCTTACCGGTCACCGTCATGATCTGGATCTTGAATTCGGAGGGCACTTCCGACCCTGTAAGGACAAAAACAAAACGGGTGGACGTGCTGAAAGGGTTAGGGTAATTGATCACTTCGGTGATGGTGCTGCGGTTGATCACCTCAAACTGAATTTTGTAATCGTTGAGTCCGCTGAGGTTCCCGGTTTCATCCTTTGCCTGCACGGCCAGTTCGTACACGCCGTCTTCGATGAGGTTCGGACGGTAATCGATGCGGAAACTGTTGTTCGGCAGACTCGCCGGATACCAGGTGAGCAGATCGGAACTGGTACTCAGCCCCTGCGCCGCTTCAAAACTCAGGTAACGGAGCTGACCTGTAGGACTCCGCAGCGACACCCTGAAATTGCCCGTATCGTTGAGGGCGATGTAGCGGTTCTCATCTTTCAGCTTGATGAGGATACCCGGCTTCGCGGAAACGATGTCGCCGTTCAGGATATGGATGCCGTCGAAGGTGACATCCAGCAGCGGATTGGTGATATCGGGCGTGACGCTGAACTTCAGACTGGTGATGTTGTTGAAGTGATATTGCTCGGGCTGATCCTTGTTGGGATTGGCTTCTACCCAGAGGCTGTTGCTGCCCAGGAAGGAAACGGTACTGAAACTCACCTTGCACATCACGGTATCGCCCGCCGGAAGATCACGGTGAAGCCTTACCGAAGCGATATTCCTCCGCAGATTATTGGCATCGTACACAAAGTAATCCACCAGCAGGGTATCCATGTCCATGCTGCTGATGTTCTCGAACGCCATGCTCAGGCTGATGTTCTCCCCTTCCTGCACCGTGTCCTTGTAGAATGTATAATAATTTGTATTCAGGGCTCCTTCCGGCACCGGATTGTAATACACCTGCCATTTTCCGATCTGCGGTGGTGTACGGTTTTGCGAATCCTGCAAATAGGCTTTGAGGCGCAGGTACGGATACTGCTGTGCCGAGATGGCACTCAGGTCAGTAGGGGCGGCGGTGTTCACGATGGAATCGATGAGCAGCACCTCCTGCCCGGTGGCCGCTACTCCGTAAACCTGCAGGTAGAGGCTGTCGGGTGAGGTTCCGCTCTCGAGGTGAAAATAGTCCCAGTGCAGCTGATTCCAGGCGGTGGCAGGCCCTATCTGAGAGGAGGTCTTGAAGCCCTTGTCCCAGTCGCGGCTGAGGAGATAATCAATCCGCAGGAGGCTGTCGGGGAATTTTCCACTCTCGAAAATCACGGAAGAGGGATCTCCCTTTTTCATGAACATCATGAACTTGTCGCCGTTCTGCAGGCCGCCAAATTGCGGCACCCCCAAACCGGCGAAGGCGGCCGCCAGCTGCGTCAGCGTGTCGAACGGAGCCGAAAACGTGGACCAGCTCAGAAGGTAATCCCCATTGGGCACCACATTGTTCATCATGTTGATCATGCTGTCGATGCTGGCCTGGGAACTCATGTCGAAGAGGAAGTACTTATCCGGCCGGGTGCGGAAGGCGCAACCGTCGTTGGTATAGCACACATAATAATTGTAATTGCCATAAAAGCGGCTGCAGGAATCCGCTTCCCAGGGATGTTCGAAATTGATGGAGTCGAGCACGGCCACGGCAATCTGCGCAGCGCCGGTACAACCTCCGTAATCCATGTTCACCCCGTTGATCTCATAACTCGGGCGGTTGATCTCGTGCGTCATCACCAGCGAGTAATTCGAGGAGATGAATCTGGTTTGCCGGGTGGAATCCACCCAGAGCATGTTCGAAAGGCTGCTTTCCTTGAACTGGTAGTAATGCGCCTGCGACCATCCGGTCACCCCGGGCTTGAATAGGAATGAACTGCTCTTCCATTGAAACCTGGAGGAAATGGCGGTATCCGGATTCATGATGGAGTCGTTGGCCACCCTCCAGTAATAGGCGATGTTGGAATCAAGGAGGACGGGGATGCTCCAGGAAATGATGCCAAATGCATTGGCACTGACACCGGATATTTTAGAAGGGCTATCGAAGAACGCGGAGGTGTCGACCTCGAAACGATAGCTCCTGGCCGCGGCGAAGAGATCGGCCGTGGTGGCTTTCAGCACGACGTTGCCGTTCGGTACGATGGCATATTCCTGAGGGAATACGGGATTGATATCCGTGGAGTTGATCTGCAACTGGGCATTCGCCACATTGTTGCCGATATCGTCGATCTCATCTACTTCATTGTAGACGTCTACGGTAACCTCGAAGAGGTTCAGTCCGGCGCCGTCTTTAAAGTCTACCGGGAGGGATACACTAAAAGTGTCCTGGTAGGTGATGTACGGCAGCACCACGATGGTATCCTTCTTCAGTCCTCCGGGCAGGGTGCGGCTGATCAGCGCATGCAAGGTGTCGCTGCTGTTTTTACCGAGGTTGGCCACGGCAAAGCGGATGTTGAAGGTATCGATCTCGGTGGTGATCACCGCTGGCTCAAAGAAAATACCGGCATCCTGAATGGCATAATCCGGTTGCTCGTACATGTTCATGCGGATGGCCGGATCGCCGTGCAGGGTCATGTTCATGCAAACGCTCTTGCGGTCGAAGGTGGAGTCCACGAGATCCTCCACGGTTTTTTTCATGATGTCCGCTAGGGCTGCGCCGTAGTCTTCACGGAAGCCCACCTCATGAAAACGTGTGGAATATTCATCCAGGGGATCGATGAGGCCTTTGTCGGGTACCGCAATGAAAGCGATGGAGCCCTTTTCCGGAGTCAGAACAAAACGTTCGTTGAGCAGGCGGCTGGTCGTGTGAATGTCGCCGACAAAACAGGATTGGGCCAGCACCACCGGGTAGCGGTCTTTGTTGTTGTAATTCTCAGGGTCATCGGTGGAGATGTCAAAGGAGGTTCCGGCGGCATGCCCGTAAAAAGTCATCATGCTGCAGCCGGTATCGATGAGTTGTTGTATGTACTGGCTCAGATTGATCTGGATCGGCGCCGTGGAACTTTTCAGGATGGTGGTTACCTTGCCACCAAAGAGTGTGTCTTCGATGATGTTCTTGTACACATTCAGCTTCGAGGCCAGCAGATTCTGTTCGCCGATATCGGTACCACCGCCAAAGTGCAATACATTTTTCATCCAGACTGCCGGAGGAAGGCTCTGCTGCAGTTCAAAAGAAATCAGTTTATCGAGGTAGGCCGTCACATCCGCTTCGTTCTGCGCCGCCACACGACCGGTGGCAATTTCAGGTTTGAAAGCCGTGGTGTTCAGACGGGCGGAAAACATCTGGTCGGATGCCGGCTCGCCGTAGGTCGGGATCAGGTTGAGCGCATAGGCGGCGCCGGATCTGGCATTCTGTGAGAGCACCGACTTACCCAGGAGCAGCATGTACTTCGGATCGGTAGTGCCCTGATCGATCATGTAATCGGCAAAATTCCGAATGCCCAGCACGTGTTTCCTGATCCCCCAGGCAAACTGATCGTATAATTCGTCGATGTCCGCGGTGAGTACCGTGTAACCCTTCGAATTCCGGTAAGCGGCATAGGCGGCGGCACCGGTGGCGATGGCTTTGTTGTAAACCAGCAGGAAATCCGCGTTCGCTCCGCTAACCCCGAAATGATTAAAACGTGCGAATTTATTCGGGTCGGGATCGCTGTTCACACTTTTCATGAGCGCGTTTCCGGAAAAAGAAAAGACCTGGCTGTTGTCGAGCAGATAGCAACGCTGCTCCAGTCCCGCTACCGGAAGGATCCCCCTGTAAAGGGCTCCGGCCTGGGCAGGAAGCAACAGTTTCACGGTATCACCACTGATGACATAGATCCGTGGCGCTGTCGCGCCGAGGCTGCTCAGCTCCACCATCACTTTCTGCGCGGAACTGTTCAGGAGCATCGTCTGGGGTAGCGTTTCACCACTGAAATCATAACTCCGGGGATAACGCAGACGCGCATAGGCCATCTGCATGTAATTCTGGTTCCCCGGAAACGTTACATCGTTCTGCGGGGCAAACTGGAAGACGTAATTTCCCGACGCAGGAAGGTTGGTAATGGCAAAGCGGTGCTTCACGAGCTCGTACGCAAAGAACGCCGTGTCGATCAGCAGGCTTCCGGCGCTTTTGAGCTGATAGGGATGCATGTTGGCATTGGCGCCCATCACCATGGTTTCCAAATCGGGTGCAGGGCCGGCCTGCGTGTATTTCGCAATGCTGAAACTCACATCAAAGGGGGCCTGCTTGCTGATGCGCGGCGAAAGAAAACCCTCGCCCTCCACAAAGGAATTGTCGGCAATGTCGTTGTAATCGCGCCATCCAATGTTGTATTCCGCCCCGAATACCTTCAGATCTTCCTTTAAAAAATACGACTCGGGCGTATAGGCGCCAAAGTTATTGTCGGTCAGCAGGGGCATACGCCGGTTGTTGTTAGAGAAGGGCGAATAGGTAAGAAAATAGGAGGCGGTATCGTTGTAAAGACTGTAATAGGGGTTGGGCTGCCAGGAGGACACCTCGTAGAGGGCGCGGTCGTACTCACCGTCGTTGGGCGTACCATAAAATTCAATGAAGTCACCCGGCCCGAATACATTGTCGGCGTTCACATCTTCCACCCGGATGAACTGCTCTTTGCCTTTGGTATAGAGCTGATAACGGTCGGGGCTGAACCAGGCATTGACCGGCACCCCGTTGTTCTGCATATCGGCATAGGTGATCCGGTAGATACCTTCTTTCCAGATGGCGATACGGAAATACTGCTGGGTCGACAGCGCCTGTCCTCCGGTAAAGGCAATCCACTCGTTCCCGTAGGGCTGCGCTTTAAGAGCAGGGGAAATAACAAGAAGAAGAAATAAAATCCTGTAAAAATGTTTCATCGTTGTATCATGCTTATTTGGCACTGGCTTTTTTGATGATGTTCAGCCGTAAGGAGAACACATTTGAATACAGTGACTCGGACGTGTTGCCGATGTTGGTGAGCGCGTAATCGATGGTCACATTTTTCAACCGCAGACCGATGCCGATGTTGGGTTGAGCCGTGGTGGACGTGCTCGCATCGATATTCTTCACCGTTTGAATGTTGCCGAGACCGGCCCGCAGAAAAATGAAATCATCGTACCCGAATTCTAGGCCCAGTTTCGGGTCAATGCTCAGCACATCGGTTTTCACGGGCACATTGCGTTTGCCATCGAAAGTCAGGTCAAGGTCCAGTGATGGCTGCACCGTGATTTTTCCGGTGATTCCGGTTTTATAGGCGCTGCCGAGGATGAGCCGGGGCAATGTCACTTCGAGACCGTTTTCCGGTATTTCATTGCCAGTCTGGTTGAAGACGGCCTCGAGGTTTTCGGTGTTGTAGCTCCAGGCGTTGAAGGTGGAAGTAATGTCCTTGCCCACGGCGGCAAAGCTCCATTTGCCCCTGCTGTATTGAGCGCCGGCATCGAGGCCGAAACCCCAGGCTTTGGCAAACTCCCCTACCTTCCGGTGCACCACTTTTACATTGCCTCCGATACTGAGGCCTTCCACTTTCATTTTCTGTGCATAGGAAAACAAGAAGGCATAATCGGCGGAGGAAAAGGTTTTGAGTCGGTCGTAGTCGATGTTCCCGTCTTTGTCGATCAGGTCGGTGCTGTCGATGATGTCATCCACGGCAAACCGGATCACCGAAAATCCGATGGTGCGGGTGGCATCGATGGGCGCCGCAAAGGAACCGTAATCGTATTTGGCGATGCCGGCGAAATACTCGCTGTGCATGAGGGCGATCTGAAGGTTCCCTTTCACCCGGATGAGCCCGGCAGGGTTCCAGTAACCGGCGGTGGCATCATCGACGATGGACGACATCGCCCCGCTCAATCCGAGACCGCGGGCTCCTACGCCGATGGCCAGAAATTCGTTGCTGTACTTGGGGGCCTGTGCGAAAAGATTTCCCGATAAGAGGGAAAGGGCAATGGCAAAGCGGATGCGGGTTTTTTGCATAATAGGTTGGGTATCGACTCCAAACGTATAGCCTGAACAAAAATTATGTTCCTGCGGTTTGGATTTTTACGGCTGCCAGAGGTAAAGGTTCTGTTAATCAAAAGTAAGCAGCTTTCGCAGCCCTTCCGGTCTGAAAGGGGTAAAATATTAACATTCCGGATGTTCGCCCGGCTTTCGGGGTAAAGAGCAGACTGTGCCCATGCTTCAGCCGGAAAGGCTCCGGCAAGGAAGCTTCGTAGCGAAAGGCATTAAAAGGGGCTTCCCTGCCGGATGTAAAATTCAGGGGAATTATTCAGGAAGGAGATCCTGTCAGGACCCATTTTGGGGCATTGCAGTTCGTGAATCTCAAGAGCCGGAGCCATTGTTTGCCCTCCGGCACATCGCCGTGAATCAGTCGCTGACATCCGGGGCGAGGCCACCCATCAAGGGTGGTTGCAGGTCTGAATTCCCTCGCACTTTCAGTGGCCATGGCAGAACCTTGATGAAATCCGGTATCCGAACAAAGCGACCACCATTGTTTCTATTTCATTTTTAAGTCACTGTATCCTGAAACGGTGAAGGGGCTGGGATCGCCTCCTTTTTTAGGAACTGAAAAGAACATCCGGAACAGCATTCATACCCCGGCAAACGGATACAAGCGATCATCGTACAGTACCGCGCTTTCCGATGCCTCATTTTGAGCCGTGGCGGGGACAGCGCCCCCCCTTTTTTAAGAGCAGAAAAAACATCCGGAACAACTTCCATCCACTGGCAAACGGATACAAATGTTTATTGCACGGTTATTTCTTTTCTGTTCCCTATTTTTATACCGGGGTGGGGACAGCATCCCCCTTTTTTTCAGAGCTTTTAAAAATTTTTGAATTCCAGAGCATCCTTCCACAAGCGGTTACTAATTCCAATCAAACTTCTCTTTGATTTATACTGATTCATTGAATGCCAGACCCGGGTTGAAGGACCTTGTTTCAGAAGCTGAAAAGACCATCCGGAACAACATCCATTCATTAGCAAACGGATACAAATGTTTATTGCACGGCTATCCATTTTTTAGTCTGTATTTTCACTTCGGGGCGGGGACAGCGTCCCCCGAAAAATCAAGCGTTTGCAAACGGATACAAATGTTTATCTCCCGGGTAACGGTTTTCTGTTGATTATTTTTACCCCGGGGCGGGGACGGAGTCCCCCGAAAAATCAAGCGCTTTAAACGGATACAAATGTTTATCTCCCGGGTACTTATTTTCCAATGAGTATTTTTGTTTTGGGGCGGGGACAGCGTCCCCCAAAAAATCAAGCGTTTGCAAACGGATACAAATGTTTATCTCCCGGGTACTTGTTTTCCAATGAGTATTTTTGTTTTGGGGCAGGGACGGAGTCCCCGGACTTTTTAAAGAAACCTGCAATGATTTTTTTTCGAAAGGCCATTTATGCATAGAACCGTTTTAAACGGATACAAACGTATATCTCCCGGGCAACGGTTTTCCGTTGATTATTTTTACCCCGGGGCGGGGATAGCGTCCCCCGAAAAATCAAGTGTTTTAAACGGATACAATTGTTTATTGCACGGCTATCCATTTTTTAGTCTGTATTTTCAC
>JAEUTF010000142.1 GCA_016788185.1 Bacteroidia bacterium
CGGAATCACCTTCGATACCAAACTCGGCATTTTCTCCTTTACGTATGCCTTGGGCAGCCAGCAAGGCAATCCCATTGAATTCCGCGCCGCGAAAATTCATTTCGGCCTGCTGAATTATTTTTGAAGCGTTGACAGGCGAAGAAATGGATTATTTTTCCTTCGGAACGATGCGAAACAAAGAGCCGGAATTCTGATGTGGCCGGTATGACTTCACGGCCGGTGATCATTCGCCGGCTTTCACGAAACGTCCGGTGAGAATTTCCCGGTCATTCAGGAGTCGGATGATGTATACGCCTTCTTCCAGGGCCCCCACGGATACCGGATTTTGACCGGTGCCAAGTGTTTTACGTAGCATCAGTTGTCCGTTTATGTTCAGGATTTCCAGTACGCAGTCGGTGCTCATGGGAGTTTCAATACGGAGCATATCACTGGCCGGGTTGGGAGAAAACTTCAAACTCCGTGTACCGGCTGTTTCATTCAGGCCGGTGGTTCCGCAAACCAGTGAATCCGTCAGGAGGTAGGTTGATGCCGAAAGTGTATCGGCCGCAATGGTGAACGTGATGCTGGCGGTATCAGCCCCCGGTACGAGGGTGTAGGCATTGAAACTGGCGATGGAGCTGATGGGGTTTTCGAAGCAAACCGTTCCGGGCGCCACATTTTTACGCAGGATGGCTATATCGGAAGGAAATCCGCTGAACTGGTTGCTGGTGCCGGCCATCAGCAGGTAGCCCTGTTGATCAATCGCCGAGCAATACACTTCGTTGTTTGAAACGCTGTTACCAATATAAACCGATGATCCCAAGGCACCCGTAGCCACGTTTACTTCCAGTGCCAGCCCCTGAATAAAGGAGTTCTGGAGGGTGTCTACATAAGTCTGTCCGGTGATGAGGACACTCGTTCCAAACAAAGGATGTACGTTGAGCGCCCTGTCATCTTCCGGTCCTCCGGCAAACCCTCCTCCGATGTAATTACCTGAATAGTCAATAATACCCACCAGCACATCAGCATTGGAACTTAGGTTGGGCGTGGTTTCGCCCACGAGCACATATCCCTGTGCAAGGGTGTTCTCTGTGGCATGGTTGAACTGTTCGAGGGATGCATCCACATAGGTGTTTGACCAGTTCATTACGCCGTTCGAGTCGGCCTTCAAAACCCATCCGTTCTGGTCGAAGATCAGGTTCAGCGTATACCCGGTAAAGAGAAAACCACCGTCGGAAGTAGAGATGGCGCTGTTGAAAAAACAGGCATTGTCTTTTTCATAGGACCGGTTCCACAGCACGTTTCCGTTTTCATCGAGCAGGAGTGCATAGGCGCAGGAAAAGGCGGTCTGGCACAAGCCGGTATTGCCGGTCAGCAGGATCGTGCCGGATGGATTGACCAGCAGGCTGTTGATATTTTCGGTACCACTACCCGTTAGGCGATAGGTCCAGCTGATATTGCCCGAACTGTCGGTACGGAATACAAGCAGGTCATCGCTGACCGGGGCCGTGACTGACCGGCTGGCGCTGATGACGAAGCCTCCGCCGGGATGTACTTCTATGTCAAGGCCGCTTTCCATGCCTCCTCCGTCGTAGCTTTTCGCCCAGAGCACCTCACCCAAATCATTAAAGCGCATTAACAGGATGTCGCCGTCACCGCTTCCTCCGGTGCTGGTGCTCGCATTCCCCACGGCCGCAAAGCCTCCGCCGGCCAATGGAGCCATGTCGTAAATCACTTCGTTTCCGATGCTGTCGGGGGTGTAGGTTCTGAACCAGGAGCTTTGTGCCTGTAGCGCTTGGCAGCATGCCAAAAGAAAGAGAACGGGTAGAAATTTCAGTTTCATCATGTGTGATTTAATGGGGCTAAATTATACATTATCAGATCATTGTTGCACAGGAATCCTTCCTTTGCCTATCTTTGCACCCCCATGACGCATAAATCCGGTTTCGTGAACATCGTAGGCAAACCCAATGTGGGCAAGAGCACCTTGCTTAACGCATTGATGGGGCAGGACTTAAGTGTAGTAACGCCAAAGGCTCAGACCACCCGGCACCGGATCAAGGCGATCTTGAACGAAGAGCATTACCAGGTGGTTTTTTCGGATACGCCGGGCATCATGAAGCCGGCGTACAAGCTGCACGAGAGAATGCTGGATGCGGTGGAGGAGACCTTTACGGATGCCGATCTGATTCTGTATGTGACAGAACTAAAGGACCGGAAAATCGATGAGGACCTCCTGGCGAAACTGAAAAACAGGCACGTTCCCCTTTTTGTCCTGATCAATAAAGTAGATACGGGTGAACAGGCCGAAGTAGAAGAAGCGGTACAACACTGGAAAGACTTGCTGGATCCGGAAGTGGTATTGCCGGTGTCCGCCCTGCACAGGTTTCAGCTGGACGTATTGATGGATAAAATCGTGGCGGTATTGCCCGAAGGGCCGGCGTATTTCGATAAGGATGAAGAGATCAGCGACCGCAATGTGCGCTTCTTTGTTGCAGAAATCATACGCGGAAAAATTCTCCAGCAATACCAGAAGGAAATCCCCTATTCGGTGGAAGTGGTGGTGGACGATTACAAGGAGAGTCCGGAAATCGACAGGATCAAAACCGTGATCTATTGCGCCCGCGAATCTCAAAAGGCCATTCTCCTCGGTCACGGCGGGGCTGCCATAAAAAAACTCGGCACCGAATCGAGGAAACGCATTGAAGAATTTGTAGGGAAGAAAGTTTATCTCGAAATCACAGTAAAAGTGGCCGACGACTGGCGCGACAATGAAAAGATGTTGCGCAGGTTCGGTTACGAATAGCATCATTAATTTAAAAATTCATGGCCAATATCGTTGCCATTGTAGGCCGACCCAATGTAGGAAAGTCCACCCTCTTTAACCGTCTCACGGAATCGCGCAAGGCGATTGTGGATGAAACGGCAGGGGTTACCCGCGACCGCCATTACGGGAAGGCGGATTGGACAGGCCGGAGCTTTTCGGTCATTGATACCGGCGGTTACGTGGTGGGATCGGATGATATTTTCGAAAAGGAAATCCGGAAGCAGGTTGATCTTGCCATCGACGAAGCGAACATCATTCTGTTTGTAGTGGATGTAGCCGATGGTCTTACCGATCTCGACAAGGAAGTGGCCAATCTGCTTCGCCGTTCCGGAAAGAAAATTTTTCTCGTCGCCAACAAAGTCGACAGTTCGGCACGCATACACGACATCAATGAATTTTACGCACTGGGCATCGGTGAACCCTTTCCGGTATCCGGGATGAGCGGTGGCGGTACCGGCGAACTGCTGGACGCGATGGTGGAGGCCTTCGACCCTGAAGACCTGGTGGACCCTGAATTGCCCCGCATTGCCATCATCGGACAGCCCAACGTCGGCAAGTCCTCTTTATTGAATACCCTCATCGGCGAGGAGCGGAGCATCGTGACCCCCATGGCCGGAACCACCCGCGATACCATTTACAAGAGGTACAACAGTTTCGGTTTCGACTTCCTTCTCATCGATACGGCCGGTTTACGAAGAAAACGCAGTGTGAAGGAGGACATTGAATTCTATTCGGTGATGCGCTCCATCCGGGCTATTGAAGAGGCGGATGTATGCCTGATGATGATTGATGCGACGCAGGGAATCACCGCGCAGGATCTGAATATCTTCCACCTCTGTGAACGAAACAGAAAAGGAGTGGTGATCCTTGTCAATAAATGGGATCTGGTGGAAAAGGATACCCATTCCACCAAAAAGATAGAGCAGGAAATACGCCGGCGCATTGAACCTTTTGATGATGTTCCCATCGTTTTTACATCGGCCATCACCAGGCAAAGGGTACACAAAGCGCTCGAAACGGCTTTGCAGGTTTTTAAAAATAAAACCCAGAAAGTACCTACCTCAAAACTGAATAAAGTGCTCCTGCCTTTCATTGATAGCTTTCCCCCACCATCCATCAAGGGCAAGAGCATCAATATTAAATACATTACCCAGCTTCCCGGCCGGACACCCACCTTTGCGTTTTTCTGCAATCACCCGCAGTATATCCAGGCTTCTTACAAGCGTTACATTGAAAATAAAATGCGTGAAAATTTTGAATTCAATGGGGTACCGCTGGTCATTTATTTCAGAAATAAGGAAAAGAACAAGGAATCCTGATTTTTTCTCCCCGTACTATTTTTATTTTGTTCAGTGTACCAGGACATCAGGATCCGGTGACGCTGTTGCTCCTTTTTTCCCGGCCGGTGTTAGCCGGTGGAAGGGCTTCGCTTATTGTTAGTTTATTGAATGCTCCTCCTGTTGAAAATCAGGTAGCCCAGATGAAACATCAACGAAAAGGGTTTCTCTCTCGTTTCAATGTAATTCAGGGCAAGGCTGATGGGGCCGATGGGGCTTTGATATACGGCATTCACCGTGCCGGCATAATAGCGCTTCTGAAATGCGTCGCCATAATAGGGATGGTAGTTGCTGGCCTTTAATATTTCCTGGAAAGGCTGAAAGAGGTATCCTTCAATGCGGACATCAAAATCTTCACTGATGCTGAAGATGTTTTTCAATCCCAGGCCCATAAAATTCTGTGCCCGGAACGATTCCAGAAATATCGTTTGCATTTCGGGCAGAGGCTGGAAGGCCGGCAATTGCGACTTGCTGGCCGTGTAGGTACTGAGAAAAGGCATGCTGCTGAAGTTTAATTCCATGTAAAATCCGGCCTTGTACCATTTCACGGTTTTGAAATAATTGTCGTACTTAACCAACAGTTGAAACCATTCGTGCTTGTCGATGGTGGTGTCCTGGATGATCCTTGTACTGCCGGGCCGGGTATATTCTTCCGCATAGGCAATGCGCGACCTGAATTCAAAATGCGTGCCTTCGTTGGCATACATTTTCCGGTTGAGGGTGTTGCGTTCGAAGAAAAGATAAGCGCTGTATCCGTCCAGTGAAGTCTGGTCGGTGGTGTCGTTTTCACTGAATATACGTGTGAGGTAATACTTGTCGTTGTTACGGAAAGCATTGATACCGCTGATCACTTTGCTTTTATTGCGTACCGGAAGTCCTAACGAGACCGCATAATTGCGTTCGTATTGTACCAGAAAGCTCGGTTTTACATCCGCAAAAAATGAAGTGCTGCTCTTATAAAAATCGTACTGGCTTAACGTGATAGAGGGTTCTACATAGAAGGGGAGTCGTCCCGGAAGGTCGAGACGCATCCGGAACTGGGCGGAGTTGTACAGTTTCCCAAAGTAAAAATTGCCGTGCATGCGGATGCTTTGTTGTCCCCAGAAATTATGTTGTACGCTCACAAAGCCGGTATTGACAGGCCGTGAGGACACGATACCTCCAAAATCTATTTTCATGCCTTTGTTCTTCCGCACGTCGATGTGCAGATCATAGTCGCCGCTTTGCTCGTTCAGAATAAGGCGGGGATAGATGTAAATCTGGTTATCATCCGCGATGAGCTGGAACCAGTTTTTCCGTAATTGCTGCAGGTTGAGGCATTGGTTCCGCGGATTAAGGACCGACCGGATGTAATTAGCCTGATCTTCATTCACCCCGTAGACCAGGATTTTATCAATGGTCACGTTGAAAGATGCATTTTGCAGATGATGACGCCGGGCACTTAAAGCAAGGCTGTCTGTTCGTCTTTCAATGGCCGCTTTGATCTGCGGCATCATTCTCCGGGTTATCGCATATCCGCTGTCGATGGCGCTGCGTGCCGAATTGAATTCAAACGTCCCGATGCTGCTGATGAGGGGTTCAATCAGAATATCCTGCGGTCGGGGTACCGTATACGCAGTGTGTTGCGTGATCATGGTTTTGAGCTGGCTGAGGAAATTCCCTTCGGCGGGGAATTCCGGCAGGCCGGCGGCACTCACCCCAAGAATGATATCGGGTTTAAAATCATCCAGCATGACATCGGTGGGAAAGTTGTTGTAGATGCCACCGTCGTAAAGAATATTATTGCCCAGAAGTACCGGCGGGAAGTAAAAAGGAAAGGCCATGCTGGCCCGTACGGCCTGGGCCAGATCTCCTTTACGGAACACCACCGCTCTTTTACCGGTAATGTCGGCGGCCACGCAGCGGAAAGGCACCAGCAAACTGTCGAAGTTGTATTTCGACAGCGCCGCCGGTCCGGCCATTCGTTCCATCAGTCCGAAATCTATTTCTGCGGCATTCACCACATTGCTGGGAAGCTGCGTTTTGAGGATGGAATCGATGATGAGCTTGATGGACACCCAGGAGGCATCGTCAGGATTTTTCAGGAAATAATAGGCGTTCTCTTCGTCGAAATTGCCCGCGGCCCATTTTACAAAATCCTTGCTCGTCATCACCTTTTCAATCTGAGCCGGTGTCAGGCCAATGCTGTACATACTGCCCACCAGAGCACCGGCAGAAGTGCCGGTGATGTAATCAACGGGAATTTTTTCTTCTTCAAGCGCTTTGATAACGCCCAAATGGGCCATGCCCCTGACACCTCCGCCGCTGAGCACCAGACCCACCGACTGGGCACGTGCGGCAGGGATGGTCAGTTGCAGAAACAGAACCAGGGTAAGGTAAAAACAAGCTTTATGGATGGAATGCACCCTGCAAAAATAAGAGAAAGGGAGGATGCCAGACGAAAGCGGCTTACCGAAACACGGAATTGAAGTAGGAAGGCGCATTTTTAAGTCGTGAGCCGTACCAGCTGAAAAATGTCCCATCCACCAGGCGGATTCGGCTATCCGGAAGCAGGTTCTCGATTAAAACGCGTTCCTTTTCTCCAAAAGGATAGGGCTCCGAAGAAAGGAGCACGTAGTCAATGTCTGAAGAGGCAAGCAGCGCAGGGTCCAGTTCAGGATAGCGGGGCGGAACGGGAAAAGGGATGAATCCGCACCGCTTCATCATGTCGCAAATAAAGGTGTCGCTTCCTGCCACCATCCAGGGTTTTTTCCAGATGTAATACACAGCTCTTTTCCCGCGCAAGGCCTCAAGTTGAGGGTCGCCGGCCAGGGCATCAAAGCCATGACGAATCTCCTGGATGATGCTCATTGCCCGTTCGTCTTTGCCGGTGAGGGTGCCTGTTGAAGCGATCATGTTCAGCGCATCGTCGAGGTGGCTAATATCACTTACCCATACCGGAAATTCTTTCATCAGTTCCTGAATCCCTTTTTGCGTGTTTTCTTCCTTGTTGGCCAGAATCAGATCAGGCTTCAGGGCACGGATACGGTCCGTGTCAAAATCCTTGGTGCCTCCCACCCG
>JAEUTF010000180.1 GCA_016788185.1 Bacteroidia bacterium
CTCGTTATACCCACGGCGTTCATCAGCGCGAAAAGTTTGTTGCGCAACACGGTGCAGAACCGCGACGACATCTCGTCCTATACCGAGGTGCCGGTGGTGGGCGTAGTGGGCCATTCATCCGAAACCTCCAACCTCATTGTGCAGACACGGCCCAAGTCCGCCATTGCTGAGGCTTTCCGTACCATCCGCACCAACCTTCAGTATTACGGGAGTGGTAAGCAATGTAAAACCATTCTGATCACTTCTTCGGTAGGAGGTGAGGGGAAATCCTTCATCACCCTCAATCTGGCTACCGTCATCGCCATGCAGCAGCACAAAGTGGTGATCGTTGGTCTCGACCTACGTAAACCGAAACTCTTCCAGGATTTTGGGTGGAAGAACGACATGGGCGCTTCGAATTACCTGGTGGGTTCCGCCACGG
Source organism: Bacteroidia bacterium (assembly GCA_016788185.1). Taxonomy (GTDB): domain Bacteria; phylum Bacteroidota; class Bacteroidia; order AKYH767-A; family OLB10; genus JAJTFW01. The sequence goes on from JAEUTF010000180.1 coordinate 422, forward strand.
TCGATGCGGTGATCCGCAAAACCGACAATCCCTGCCTGGATATCATTATCTCCGGTCCCACACCCCCGAATCCCGCTGAACTGCTTTCTAAAACGGCAATGGCCGAACTGCTGGCTGAATTGAAAAAGCGATACGACTTTATAATCATTGATTCACCGCCCCTGGGGGTCGTTTCGGATGCCTTCATTCTCATTCCGCAGTCGGACATCAATCTTTATGTCGTACGGCAGGGGTATTCGCGACTTGAATTTCTGCGCACCCTGGATGAACTGTACAAGGATGGAAAAATTCCGAATGCCGGTATCATTCTGAACGATTCGGATTTTACCCTCTCGTATGGCTACGGTCATAACTATGGTTACATCAACGGGAATGCAGGCTACTACGACCAGCAGGAAGAAGAAGAAGCCTTAAACAGAACGGGCTGGCGTCGGTTTTTTAACTTTAAGAAACGCGACAAAACTCAGGCTTCCTGAAAAACATCCAGGACCTTTTCCATTTTTGATCCCCTTGAACCTTTGACGAGCAGGGCGCCTTCCTCCGGCAGATGCGTGCGGAGCCATGCTGCACACGCCGGGGAATCCGGAAAATGAAGGCAGGATAATTCGCGGGCGGCTTCTTCAAACAGTGGTCCGACCAGGAGCAAGGTTGCATTTTCAATAGCCTGTGCCTGGCGGGCAATGAGCAGATGTTCTTCCGCCGCGCCCTGGCCCAGTTCAAGCATTTCACCCAGGGCAATGATTTTATATCCCTTGAAATTCCTTCTGAAATTTTCAAGCGCGGCTTTCATGCTGCTGGGATTGGCATTGTAGGTGTCCTCCACAATCAGCAAGTTGCCTTTGCGGCTGATCTGCGAGCGTTGGTTGCCGGGAACATAATGTTCAATGGCTTCTTTGATATCGTGGGCTTCCACACCGAACTGGCTGCCCACGGCGACGGCGGCCATGACATTGTCGAGGTTGTAGTCGCCTGTTAACTGTGTTCTGATCCGGAGGTGAAAGGGACGCAGCACTTCCACTTCCAGGAATTCATGGCTGCTTTCACACACCCTGCCCTGGTACTGCACCGCGGCGCTTTCCCCGTAGCTGATGATGTTATCGTAGCCGTGCAGCAGATCGCGCAGCGCCGGCCGGTCGAGTTGAATAAAGATAAGACCGCCATGGTTGCGCAGGTGCGCGTAAAGTTCGCCCTTGCCTTTTTTCACCCCTTCGATGCCGCCAAATCCTTCCAGGTGTGCTTTGCCGATGTTGGTGATCAGTCCGAAATCCGGTTGTGCGATTTCACAGAGCGCCGCGATCTCCCGCTGGTGATTGGCACCCATTTCCACCACGGCGAAATCATGTTCGTCGTTGAGTTGAAGAAGGGTTAGGGGGACACCGATGTGGTTGTTCAGGTTGCCCTGGGTGTAATGCGTTTCAAATTCTTTTTTTAAAACGGCGGCCGTTAATTCCTTGGTCGTTGTTTTCCCGTTGCTACCTGTGATGGCCAGTATATTGATGTCAAGGCGGTGGCGGTGGTAGGTAGCCAGGTCCTGCAAACTTTTCAAGGCATCTTCCACCCGGAGCAGGCGGGGGTCGTCACCGGCTTCTTCGTCCACTACGGCGTAGGCCGCTCCTTTTTCCAGCGCCTGCAAGGCAAAGCGGTTCCCGTTAAAGCTGGGCCCTTTCAATGCGAAAAAAATGCAGCCCTCCGGCAAGTGCCGCGTATCGGTCGAAATGGTGGGATGATGAAGAAAATAATTGTAGAGTTGTTCGGTGTGCAGCATCTTACGAAAGTAGTACAATGCGGGCATCCGGCAAGCAGCCGTCGTCCTGATTTTTTAAGCGGATAACGGTGTATATTTCCGCCGGATACGCTGAAAAATCTGATCCGCTTCGCGCTTTAAATTCCATTTGAATTCAAGGCGGCTGATAAAATGCAGCAGCAAGATTTTGGCATCCTTTGCAGGTAGTAAGGTGCCAGGATATAACCCTTGCCCTCTTTTCCTTTCTCCAAACCAGGCTCCGCTTTAAAAACCTGCATCCCGCATAGTCCGCTGTGTTGCGTTGAAATCTTCACGGCATGTTCCGTAAAGAGTCTCTTTATTTCAGGACAAAACTGTTTATGATTTTCACGGCCATGGCTTCGTATTGCGCATAGTGGCTTTTCTCCGCCGAAAACGTCAGTACATAAAATTCCTGTTTATGCAAAAAGCACCATTGGGTATGGTGCAGCATGAACGTACTTTCCCGGCATTCATACGAGCATTTCCAGGCCCCGGCCGTTGCATGTGAAGTAGCGCCGCTGCTGATGAGCTTCATGTCGCGGGCCGTTTTCCCGGTTTCCCGGATGTACTTCAGGGCAAAATCCTCCAGCGTGTTTGTCTTTTTATCGGCCGCCACCCGAACCAGTCGGATGTTCGTCCGGAAGGCATCCTTCCGGTTTTCAGCGGGAGCATAGAGAATGAAGTCGGTGCCCATGTAATGGGAAGAAGTGTCGGCCACCCAGGCCATCGGGTAGGAGATGCTGTACCCGGAGGTATGGAGCAGGTACCATTTTTCTTTTTCAGTCCGGAGTTTGGAAAGAGCCGTGCTGGCGGTCAGCACAACAGGGAACAGGAGGAGAAGACAATGTTTTATTTTCATCATTGCGATGCATTTGGCTGTAGATCTGTTACCAGTTACCGTCCTGGCTCAGGTCCTCACCCGTTAGGTGGATGATCCGCGTAAAGATCGGAATAGATCCATTTATACACAATCGGGGTGAAGGTACTCCGGGGCGGAGTTCAGGAAGAGTTTTTCAGAAAGAACGAATGCGCCGGAACAGGTCGTGGCATACTTTTGTTGTTTCAGAGGAGGGCTTTTTTTCTTCTGTCTACGGGCAGTACATCTCAAAACCGTATGTGCGCATTCGTTCAGGGCCGTGAACGACGGTTTGTTCGACCGGCATGGACATTTAAAACAGGTTCAGGAGGAGGGGCCGTTACCTGCATTCGTTCCGCATCTCACCTGGTGCAACAAGTGCTCTCCCTGCTCAGCCGCTTGAAAATTCAGGAATGACCCGGATCAGAGTTTATCACTTCTTTCCAGGTTCATCACCGATGAAAGGATAGAATACATCCTCCTGCCCCAGCCATAAAAAAAGCCGTCTCCCAAGAGACGGCTTTTCATGCGTATTCCGGAAAGCTTAATACATGCCTTCCATTCCGCCACCCGGCATCGCGGGCATGGCAGGTTTATCTTCTTTGATTTCGCTCAGAACGCACTCGGTGGTGAGCAGCATACCGGCAATGGAAGCGGCGTTTTCGAGGGCCACACGGGTCACCTTGGTCGGGTCAATCACACCGGCTTTCATCATGTTTTCGTACACATCGGTACGGGCATTGTAACCGAAATCATCTTTGCCTTCTTTCACTTTCTGCACCACGATGGATCCTTCGATGCCTGCATTCTCCACAATCTGGCGAAGCGGCTCTTCGAGGGCGCGCTTCACAATGCCGACACCGGTGGTCTCGTCATCGTTGGCGCCTTTGAGTTTGTCGAGGGCGGAAATGCAGCGGATGTACGCCACTCCGCCTCCCGGTACGATGCCTTCTTCCACGGCGGCACGGGTGGCATGCAGGGCATCGTCCACACGGTCTTTCTTCTCCTTCATTTCCACTTCGGTGGCAGCGCCAACATAGAGTACCGCCACACCGCCGGCCAGCTTGGCCAGACGTTCCTGGAGTTTCTCCTTGTCGTAATCGGAGGTCGTGGTTTCAATCTGTGCCTTGATCTGATTGACGCGGGCGGTGATGTCTTCTTTCTTTCCTACACCGTTCACCAGGGTGGTGTTGTCTTTGTCAATGGTCACTTTTTCAGCACGGCCGAGGTAGGTGAGGTCGGCGCCGTCCAGTTTAAAGCCCTGCTCTTCGCTGATCACGGTACCACCGGTAAGGATGGCAATGTCTTCCATCATGGCCTTGCGGCGGTCGCCGAAGCCGGGGGCTTTCACTGCTGCAATCTTCAGGGAGCCACGCAGTTTGTTCACCACCAGGGTGGCCAGCGCTTCACCGTCCACATCTTCGGAGATGATCAGCAGGGGGCGTCCGCTCTGTACCACCTTTTCGAGGATGGGGAGCAGCTCTTTCATGTTGCTGATCTTCTTATCGTACAGCAGGATGTAGGGGTTTTCAAGCACCGCTTCCATCTTATCGGCATTGGTTACGAAATACGGACTGATGTAGCCGCGGTCGAACTGCATACCTTCCACCACGGTAACGGTGGTTTCGGTTCCTTTGGCTTCTTCCACCGTGATCACACCTTCTTTCTTCACTTTCTCCATCGCTTCAGCGATGAGCTTTCCGATTTCATGGTCGTTGTTGGCGGAAATGGTGGCTACCTGCTCGATTTTCTGATTGTCGTCGCCTACGCTCTTGCTCATCTTTTTGAGGCTATCCACCACCGAGATAACGGCTTTGTCGATACCACGTTTCAGATCCATGGGGTTGGCACCGGCGGCTACGTTTTTCAATCCTGCGGTCACGATGGCCTGGGCCAGTACCGTAGCGGTAGTCGTACCGTCACCGGCAACATCGGCGGTTTTGGATGCCACTTCTTTCAGCATCTGCGCGCCCATGTTTTCAACGGCATTTTTCAGTTCAATTTCTTTGGCTACGCTCACACCGTCCTTGGTGATGCTGGGGGCGCCGTATTTTTTATCGATGATGACGTTCCGTCCTTTGGGACCGAGGGTCACTTTTACTGCATTTGCTAAAGCGTCCACCCCGCGCTTCAGGGCGTCGCGTGCTTCAAGGTTAAAAGAGATTTCTTTTGCCATGGTTATTTTTCTTTTTGTTGTTTAGATGAATTTGATTGAATGCCTGTGATCAGATGACTGCGAAAATGTCGGATTCACGCATGATCAGGAATTCTTTTCCGTCAACGCTGATCTCTGTTCCTGCATATTTGCCGTATAAAACGGTATCGCCCACTTTCACGGTCAGGGGCTCATCTTTTTTTCCGGTTCCGATGGCCACTACCTTTCCTTTCTGGGGCTTTTCTTTGGCAGTGTCGGGGATAATGATTCCGCTGGCGGTTTTTTCTTCAGCCGGTGATACTTCCACAATCACACGGTCAGCTAATGGTTTGATACTTACTTTGCTCATTTTGTTTGAGTTTATTAATGGGGTTTGTTTAATGAGTTTTGAAGGGAATAATTTCCCGCATGCCCGGTATCAGCAATTGTGCCAATCGGAAATTCAATAAAAAATGCTGTCAAAATTTCGCTCCCGGAGGAAATTTGACAGCATTTTCATGACAAACCTGACAGCAGGCTGTCAGCCTGTATCAGGGTGCCGGAGTAGCAGGTTGCGCGCCGCCTGCAGGAGCCGGTTGGGCCGTACCCGCAGGAGCCGGGGCCGTAGGAGCCGGTCCGGAAGGAATCGGGGCGTTTTGCATCTGCTCTTCAATGACCGAGGTATTGGTGGCCGTGGTGTTTTTGGGTAATACAAAGTTGCCGATCATGGCCAGAACCAGCATGCTGATGGCGAAACCCCATGTCAGTTTCTCGAGGAAATCGGTGGTTTTGCGTACACCCATGATCTGGTTGGAAGAAGCAAAGCCGGAGGAGAGCCCGCCGCCTTTTGAATTTTGAACAAGTACTACCACGCCGAGCAGGAAGCTTACGATGATCAGGAGAATGACGATGAGTGTGAACATAGGTGTTCAGGAATTTATTTTTTTCTTGAGGTCTTCAATGAGGGCTGCAAAGTAACGGCTTTTTTCGGGGAATTTCAAGCTCAATTTTTCATAGAATTGAAGGGCCTTCTGGAAATTGCCCTGTTGCGCGTAAATGCTTGCCAGTGTTTCGGTTATGAGGTCTTCGGGCTCCTGGATGCTGCGCTTGGCCATGTTTACCGGACTGTAAAAGGTGCTTTTGGCCGGGGTAATCCGCGGTTCCTGCCTGATGAACTTATCGATCAGTTCCCCGGAAGGCACCCTGGACTTTGGAGGATCGGTATCGACCAGCGAAGGGTCGGGGATGGGTTTTCGCTCCGGAATCAGGTTTTGATCGCTTTCAGTGTCTTCTTCCTCCCGGGCCGGCTTAAGCGACGGGGCGCCGGTGGAGTGATCGGCACGGGTGAGGGAAGAATTTTCCCAAGGCTCCCCCGGATGGCCGGATAGGAGGGGGCTCCGGAAATCTGCAGCAGGTTCCGGATGTCGTTTGCCGGCCGGGCCGGTGGCATCCACGGACTTTACATAGACCTGCTTCGGGCGATGTTGTTCCGTAGCTTTTGGCTCCTGAACATCCACTTTTTGGGAAAGAGGGTTAGCCCCGGCAGGCGATTGATTCATCGGCCTGGGCGTTTCCGCTATTGATGGTACGGCTCCGGTGGACGAAAACACAGGAGACTCACTGTCTGGTTTAATGTTTCCTGCAATTCCAGATGTAAACCGTTTCGAATCAGTAGCAACTTGGTCCGGCACTACCTGCGGCGGCGTTTCCACCGGGGCTGCCGGACTTCTGTTCATCCGGAGCCATTCGCTGAACGAATGGATTTCGGATTGGTGCCGGCTGAAATCATCTTTTTCCGCATTGGTACGAACTTCTTCCTGCCGTGATTCGGCATGAGCGGAGGAGCTAGGCAGCGGTAACCTTTTTTCTTCTGTCGATTCTGGTGATGCTGCTATGGAATAATCCGCATTTTTCAGACGGGCTTCGAGCAGGCTTTCCAGGATGATTTCATCGAGAGCATCCTCCGTGGGAGTCGTGTTCAGGTCTTTAACCGGGACGTTTGCATCGGCAAGGCTGACCGGTCCCGCATACAGGTTTTCACTCTCCGTAACTTCTTCTTCCGAAACAGATTGGCTCGTACTGACAGACCCGAATGGAGTGTGGCCGGATGCAGCCGGATTTTCCGTTTCACCCGGGGCCGTAGCCACTTCCATTTCAGCTTGCACCCCATCCTTGATTTCCGGCCTTACTCCTGTTTCCTGCTCCGGTTCTGCAATGGAAATCACCGGCAGGCCGGCTTTTTCATCCTGCCACAGGTTCAGTTCTTTCAGGCGCTGGGTCACGATGTCCTGGGCGGAAGGTAACTCAACCGGTTCCGGATTATTTTCCGCTTCATCCTTGTTTTCCTCCGGGAGCAGAGCAGCTGCAACAGAACTTGCGGCAGGGTAAATCACCGTTTCCGGAAACTGGGCGTCACCGACGCTGCCGGTTACTTCCTCCGTAAAGGCAGGAAGGTGAACGGCTTCTTCCCCGAGCGGAGCAATAGCAGGCTGGACATCATCGGCCGTGCCCTGCACCATGTCGGGTTCGGGCCGTAGCAAGCGGAAAAGCCGCCGACGGTCGGGGGCATACGCCGCGGTGACTTTCAGCTGCTGATCGTAGGAAACACTGCTTTGCCCGTGCAATTGCAGAAGATAGAGGTAACGCAGGGGCTGGCAATAGGGAAACTGGTTCAGCAGCGCGACAAGGGTATCCTTTTGCAACGACACCACCGCTTCCGGTCTTTTGATCAAGCCGAGGAATTCTTCTTTTGTCATTACCAGTTGCTCACAGATTTATTGAAAACATCGTCCACCAGTTGCCGGTTCACCTCATCGATCAGGCTGAGTTCCACTTCTGAAAGGCTTTTCCTGCTGTCGTAATCAGCATAGCGTGTAAAAGTAGTTTCAAAATTTTGTTTGGGGTCTTTGGTATTGATGAATTTCACCATGATGCTGATCGTTAAACGGTTCAGGGCTGCCGTTTCGGTACCCTGAATGGCAACCGGCGCGGTTTTGTAATCGCTGATATACCCTTCAAACTGGATGTCGCCCTCTTTGTCAGCTTGCCGCAGACTGGTTTGCGCCACAAACCTTTCTTTCAGGCGTTCGGTGAATGCCTGACTGAGGGTGGGTTGTACCAGTTGCGCCCGGTTCGGGAAGTACTGAACGGAAAAGGTTTTCACTTCCGGCGAGATGGAGGCCCCTGAAAAGGAGTAAACCCCGCAGCCTTGCGCCAGGATCAGGGAAAGTAAAAAGAGTGACAGCAGTTTCCTCATCCCTTGATCTGGTATTCGTTGATTTTCCGGTAGAGGGTGCGCTCCGAGATGCCCAGTTCCCTGGCGGCTTCCTTCCTTTTGCCCTTGTGTTTTTCGATGGCCTTGCGGATCATCTCTTTTTCTTTGTCCGACAGGGAGAGCGATTCGTCTTCTACTTCCTCGTGCGGCTCAATCTTCAGCGGTTTGGTGGAGATGGTGACGCCGGGCTCCGTTTCAATCACCTCGGCTCTTTCGCGGGGGTAAAGTTCATGTTCGTATACCGGACTTTCTTCCAGGTTGACCTGGCTGCCGTTCATCATGCTGGCCACTACTTTTTTAAGATCGGTAAGGTCTTTCTTCATGTCGAAAAGGACCTTGTACAGGAGTTCCCTTTCGCTGAACTCACCGCCGCCCTTCATTTCTTCGCGGAGCACCATCGGCAAGGCTTTGCCGTTATCTCCCGGCAGGTATTTCATCAGTACCGTGGCGCTGATCTCTTTGTTTTGTTCGAGGATGGAGAGCTGCTCGGTCACATTTTTCAGCTGGCGCACATTGCCCGGCCAGCGGTATTCCGAGAGGATACGCTGCGCTTCAGGCTGCAGGTGCACCACCGGCATTTTATAGCGGTCGGCAAAGTCGGCTGCGAATTTCCGGAACAGGAGAAATACATCTTCTTTTCGTTCGCGCAGGGGCGGAACGTGAATGGGTACGGTGTTGAGGCGGTAGTAGAGGTCTTCCCTGAATTTACCACGATCAATGGCTTCAGGGATGTTCACATTGGTGGCGCCCACCACGCGCACATTCGTTTTCTGCACCTTGCTGGATCCCACGCGCATGAACTCGCCCGTTTCCAGTACACGCAGCAGGCGTACCTGGGTCATCAGCGGCAATTCGGCCACTTCATCCAGAAAAATGGTGCCGCCGTTCACCACTTCAAAATAGCCTTTGCGGGCTTCGTGTGCTCCCGTGAAAGATCCTTTTTCGTGTCCGAACAGTTCGGAGTCGATAGTGCCTTCGGGGATGGCGCCGCAGTTGACGGCGATATTGGGGCCGTGTTTGCGGCTGCTGAGGAAATGAATGATTTGCGGAAAAATTTCCTTACCTGTGCCGCTTTCGCCGGTGATCAGTACCGAGAGGTCGGTGGGCGCCACCTGCCTCGCGATGTCGATGGCGTGATCCAACAGCGCCGAGGTACCGATGATGCCAAACCTGTTTTTTATTTCCTGGATTCCCATTTCAGTTTAAGATAAGCAAATGTCCCTTTCGCAAAGACCTGTTTTCTTGATTGCGGCGGCTTTCAGGGATTCAAGTGACCGGAGGTCCGGCATGTCGGCTTCAGACCACTACCCCGATGAGCGTGGCGACCGTGCAGCGTTCGATGTATACATCAACGTATTCACCGGGCCGGATGTTTCCCTTCGGGAATACCACCACCGTATTCTGCGAATTGCGACCGGAGAGCATCTCCGCCGATTTTCTGGACGGGCCTTCGACCAGTACCCTGACTGTTTTTCCGACCGCTTCACGTGTTTTTACAGCGCTGAGCTTCTGTTGCAGGTCTACAATTTCCTGCAGCCTGCGTCCCTTCACTTCCTCCGGAACGTCATCTTCAAATTTCTTTTCCGCGGCGGTACCCGGCCGTTCGGAATATTTAAACATGTAGGAGAAGTCATATCCCGCCCATTCCATGAGGCGGAGCGTTTCGTGGTGATCCTCTTCGGTTTCAGAACAGAAACCGCTGATGATATCGGTGCTGAGTCCGCAACCGGGCAGGATGCGGCGTATGGCCTCTATGCGCTGAACATAGTCTTCCCGGGTATAGCCACGGTTCATTTTTTCAAGGATGCGGGAACTGCCCGATTGCACGGGAAGATGGATGTATTTACAAATGTTATCGTGTTTCGCCATCACGTGCAGTACCGCATCGGTCATGTCGCGGGGATTGCTGGTTGAAAACCTGATCCGCAGGTCGGGATGGATCTGCGCCACGCGGTCCATGAGGTCGGCGAAGGTGGTAAAACGTTCCTGTTCTCCAGCCGGGAGCCGGTGATGCAGCGCGTCTTCCACCAAGGCGGGATCCAGATCTTTCTTTTGTCCTCCTCCCCACCAGAGGTACGAATCCACATTCTGGCCGAGCAAGGTAACTTCACGGTAACCCTGATCGAACAAGTTCCGCGCTTCCGCCAGGATGCTCTCCGGATCGCGGCTCCGTTCACGACCGCGGGTGAAGGGCACCACGCAAAAGGAGCACATGTTGTCGCAACCCCGCATGATGGAGATAAAAGCGCTGATACCGTTGGAGCCCAGGCGCACCGGACTGATATCGGCGTACGTTTCTTCTCTCGACAACAACACATTCACGGCTTTCTGACCGCCTTCCACTTTTTCAATCAGGTTGGGCAGGTCGCGGTAGGCATCCGGGCCGGCCACGATGTCTACCAGTTTCTCCTCTTCCAGGAATTTCGCCTTCAGCCTTTCGGCCATACAGCCCAGTACTCCGACGATGAGCGAAGGATGCTGTTTTTTTAACTTTTTAAAATCCTGCAAACGGGCCCTCACCCTTTGTTCTGCGTTGTCGCGGATGGCGCAGGTATTGATGAAAATTACATCCGCCTCGTTAAAATCGCGGGTGGTCTCAAATCCATCCCCGCTTAAAATCGAGGCCACGATCTCGCTGTCCGAAAAATTCATTGCGCAACCATAGCTTTCCAAAAACAACTTTTTATGGTTTTTGGAGGTGGGGGTATCCAGCATCAGTGCTTCACCCTGGCGTTTTTCGTCGATAACCTTATTTCCTTCGTGCAACATGATCTGTTTGGGGATGGCAAAGATAGTTAAAAAGAGGACCTACTGACAAGATGTCAGGCAAATCTTAGAGTTTGAACAGCTTGAAATTTTTAAATGATTTCGAAAGGGATACAAATTCTGAAAGCCGTGATTTTCACCTCAAAAGGGACCTTTAAGTCGTTTGAAAGTAATTAAATTCGTTTAATTTAGTAGATTAAATTATTGATTATCAATATAGTTAAATAATTTCTTTATGAACCGGTCTCCGGATGGAAGGTTAAAATTCTCTTATTTTGCGCGGCCGAATCTAATCCCGTAAACCTCTTATACAACCCGAATGGCTGAAAATTTAGTGATTGTGGAGTCGCCGGCAAAGGCGAAAACGATTGAAGGTTTCCTAGGTAAGGACTTTACCGTAAAATCCAGTTTCGGGCATGTGCGCGACCTGGTGAAAAACGACAAAGCCATTGACGTAGAAAACGATTTTCTGCCGCGTTACGAGGTAAGCGAGGACAAATCGAA
>JAEUTF010000177.1 GCA_016788185.1 Bacteroidia bacterium
GTACTGTTCCCCTGGAAAATGGCAGCTGCCATTGCCCTGATCCTGGTGAGTACCCTCGTGCTCTGGCTGGTGATACCCAAACAAAGTGGTCAGGAATTATTCACCAGTCAGTACAAACCTTATCCGGCACCTTCCGATACCCTTGCTCCGGCTACAGAACCCGAACTTGCCAGGGAGTTTTTAAAAGAGCAGGATGCCCCTTCCTCCCCCGCCGCGGAGGCGCATTCAAAGAAGGAATTGAGTCAGGAAAATGTACAGGAAAGGATCCCTCCTTCACCCTCTATACCGGCGGAAGAAACCACACCAGGCAGGTTAAAAGATGCGGATCTGGCCGTGGACACCAAAGAGAAGGAAAGCAGAACAGTGCAGCAAGAACTTTCAAAAAGTGAAAATAGCGCAGATGCAAATAAGGCGGTGGCCGGTGCTCCGGAAAGCGTTCAGAGGAGTGAACAAGCCGAAGCGGTCGCGGAAGATGAACCCCAGGCAACAGCCTTCTCCGCCCGTTCCAAAACTACTCTTCCAGCTGCAAGTTCTGCTAAAAGCAATGAGCCTGCGCGGACCAGTTTTCAATTGGGGATGTTGGCCTACAAAAATGAAAAGTATGAAAATGCCATCCGTTATTTTGAGATGAAAGACAATCCTCCTGAAGCTTCATTTTTTGCCGGTGTATCGTATCTCTCCCTGGAAAATCCACATCTGGCCATTCAAAAACTGGATGCTTATCTCGCGGGCGAACACACTTCATACCAGGAAGCGGCCTGGTGGTACAAAGCGCTGTCGCTCATCAAAACAGGTGATAAACAGGCTGCAAGGACCTGTCTGGCGCGGGTGGTTACCTTCAAAGGAGAATTTGAACAAAAAGCGACCCGGCTGTTGAGAAAAATGTAAGGTGTTTCCTTTCCCAGACCTTACCTTTGCCTGTACTTATGAAATCAATACTGTTTCTGGCCATCCTTCTGTGGCCATTCTTTACACATGCGCAGAAGGATGAGGGGCAAAACAACAGGTTTCCGGATGGTGTTTATCTTAAAGCAGACGAAATACTGGATAAAGATCCTGCGATTAAATCCCTGCAGGTAAGAACTGCCGACGGAAAAAATCCAAAAGTTAAAACCTGGTTCAGAAATGACAGCCTCTTTTATGATAATGACAAGGGACAAAAAACCTTACTCCCGGTAAAAAACATCTTTGCCTTTGTAAGCGATGGGGAAATGTATATCCAGCGTAAAGGATATGGCCATAAAGTTTCGATGGCCGGCATGTTGTGTTATTTTACTGAAAGCTATCCCATACGCAATGCACCTATGTCACCGGTCACCCTTGATATGTCGAAAGATATTACTCCCCGAATTCTGGATTTGCACTCCGGGGAATTCCTGGACTACACCGTTGCAGTACTTGAAGAGGTCTTAAAGGAGAGGGATGAATTTCTTTTTGCGGAATATACCGCCATTGAAAATCCCAAAACAAAAAGGAACCTGCTTTTGCGTTATTTAGAAAAATACAACGAAAGACATCCTCTTCCCAATAAAAAGGAACTGTGAAAGCCCTGATCATTCAAACTGCTTTCATAGGGGATGTGATTCTGGCCACGCCACTCATCAGTGAATTAAACAGATGCATTCCAGGGATTGAGACCGATGTGCTCGTGCGCAGCGGAAATGAGACGCTGCTCACGAACTTTCCGGGCATACGGAAGATCCTGACCTGGGATAAGAAGAATGACAAGCAAAAACATTTGCTGGAAGTGTTGAGTGCCATCCGTAAAGAAAAGTACGATCTGGTGATCAACCTGCAGCGTTTCGCCTCCACCGGCTTTCTTACCGCTTTCAGTAAAGCCAAAGAAAAAATCGGGTTCAGTAAAAATCCTTTTTCATTTCTCTTCGACCGGAGTGTAGAACATAAAATCGGAGAAAGGAATCTGCACGAAACTTCCAGAAATCTTCAGTTGATCGGCCATCTTGGAGCCGACCTGAATGCCCGTCCTGTCCTTTACCCCTCAGCGGTAGATTTTAAGACCGTTCAGCAGTTTAAGACGGAACCCTATTTCTGTATTGCCCCCACTTCGGTTTGGTTTACCAAACAGGTACCGGCAAGCAAATGGCTTGAATTGATTCATCGCCTTTTAAGCACCCATCCAAAAGCAAAAATTTATCTCTTAGGAGGACCATCCGACCAACAGGCCTGCGAGCAACTCCGGATGGAAGGCCTTTCGGAAAATCTAACCAATCTCAGCGGACGACTGAGTTTTCTTCAGACGGCCGCATTGATGAAAGATGCCGTTTGGAATTTCGTGAACGACTCAGCCCCTCTGCACATGGCCTCAGCCATGAACGCCCCTGTTACTGTTTTCTTTTGCAGCACCATTCCCGGCTTTGGTTTTGGCCCGCTTTCAGACCTTCATGAAATTACCGAGGTAAAGGGCTTGTCCTGCCGCCCCTGCGGATTGCATGGTCACAAATCCTGTCCGGAAGGACATTTCAAGTGTGCCCTGCAGCTCGACATGAACCCTGAAGCCTACCTCCCGGCACTATAAAATGGAAAAGGAAAACCTGATAAAAAATCTTGGACTCCTTCCTCATCCCGAGGGAGGTTTTTACCGTGAAACCTACCGGTCCGGATTAATGCTCCCGACCGGACATGGCCCCAGGAACCTCAATACAATCATTTATTTTCTACTGGAGAATCAGAATTTTTCAGCATTTCACCGCATCCGTAGCGATGAAGCCTGGTTTCATCATGCAGGCAGCACGGCCGAGATTTATATCCTTTTGCCTGACGGCACCTTGGAAATAAAGTACCTCGGAGGAAATCTTCAGAAAGGAGATCAGTTACAGGTGGTGGTTCCGGCAAATTGCTGGTTCGCCTCAAAAGTACCGGAATACAATGCCTACATGCTGGCCAGCTGCAGTGTTTCACCGGGCTTTGATTTCGCAGATTTTGAAATCGCCGAACGTGCCGCCCTTCTTTCAGCGTACCCGCAGCATCGTGAAATAATTTGCTCGCTCACGCGCTGACCCACCCTTGCAGGATATGATCTCCATCAGCCGGAATTAATAAATAATCAGGTACAATTAATCGTTTTTAAGCTTACTTTTGATAAAATATTTTACCATGGAAAAGAAAACAACGCTCATTTTATCCTTTATTGCTGGAGCTGCCGTTGGTGCCGCGGTAGGATACCTCTTATCAAGCGGGAAAGGAGAAGAACTGTTATCCGATTTAAAGGAGGCTGCAGGAAAAGTGAAAGATGAATTTGACAAGCAAACCGACAAGGGCAAGGAATTCATCAACGACCTGAACAACATGGCACACGATAATACCTGAAGGAATGAGTGAGCCGACCTTTGCAGAATACATCAGAGAGCTCCGGACCGAGCTTAAAAATTACATTGACACAAGAACCGAATACACCAAACTGGTGGCTTATGAGAAAATGGCAAATGCCACCGGCTCATTGGCTTTTATCCTTCTCGTAGCCGGCTTCTTCTTTTTTACTTTTTTCTTTGTTTCCATTACCTTGGCCTTGTACCTGAGTGAGATTCTGAACAATCAGGTCTATGGCTTTGCGTTGGTGAGCGGATTTGACATTCTCATCGTGCTGATGCTCCTGATCAGGAAAGATGCAGTTCAGCATTTTATATCCGAAAAAGTAGCCGCTTCACTGTTGAAAGATCATAAAAACGACCAACTAAAAGCAGAAGCCCCCTATGAACGCACTGGAAAAGATAAAAGTTGAACAGGCACGGCTGCAGGTGGAAATCAAAGATCAGGAAAGGCGGCTCAATGAGAAGTTCCGTTATCTTGAAAACAATGTTGGAAAAATTGCCATCAACAGCTTTCTTCCTTTCAACACGGCACAGATGGAAAAGGCATCCAACCTCTTTACCGGTATGAACTCATTTATTCTGAAAGCCTTGCCATCTTCCGTAAGCGATGAAAAGAGAGAGAAGTACCAGAACATGCTCAAGACTGTGGAGATGGCTGCCACCGGTTTGGCCTACAAGTACATCAGCAGGTTTCTGAAATGAGCCTGGGATACCAGGCACCCTGGCTTTTCCACAATTTTGCTGTACCCTGCTAATCCAAATTCCCTGATTTTCTTTTAGTTTTTTCAATCCGCTCGCCATCATGGGCTGCAAGCAAACCATTCCATGCCTGCTCCGTGTTTTAGGCTGGATGTAGCCATACTGGAAGAACTTTTGTCCACGAAAGTCAATAAACTTTTCCGGTTCCGGATTGTTTACAAGATGTGTATCTTTTACCTAAAAATTAAAAACAGGCTTTCCGGGTCCGGATGCTTTCTAAAATAATACACTTGTTTATCAAATACTTACAAATTTATTTTAATTAATTGTTGCAACATATGTTGTCAATACATTAATTTTGTACTCATAAATTTAAAAACTATGAAAAATACTATCTTATCGCTCCTCCTTATTGCCGGTTCATTGTCTGCCAGGTCGCAGAGCACCAACTGGAACATTGACCCCACGCATACGAATGTAAAGTTTGCGGTGACCCATCTCGTTGTTTCCGAAGTAGAGGGTAACTTTAAAACCTTTACGGGAAAGGTGACCAGCCCTTCTGCTGACTTTAACAACGCCAGTGTTGAATTCACCGTGGATGTGAACAGCATCAATACGGATGATGCCAACCGTGACAAACACCTGAAGGGAGATGATTTCTTCAATGCGGAGAAATATCCGACCATGAAATTTAAAAGCACCGCCTTCAAAAAGATAAAAGACAACAAATACGAGTTAACCGGAGATCTGACCATTCGCGATGTTACCAAAAAGGTGACTTTTGATGTGACGTACGGCGGAACTACCAAGGATCCCTGGGGCAATACCAAGGCTGGATTTAAAGCCAAGAGTAAAATCAACCGCAAAGACTATAAACTGATGTGGAGCGCCGCTACCGAAGCAGGAGGCCTCGTGGTCAGCGACGAAGTGGAAATCACCGTGAATATCGAAATCGCCAAGGAAAAGTAATCAGGACCCGCGCTTTAAAAGACCTCGCTGTTGCGGGGTCTTTTCTTTTTATACTCTATCTTCGTTTTATGAGTCCATCCATTAAAGAAGAACTTCAGCAAAAGAGCTTCCGAAATCCCCATCAGCAGGTACAGGTGAACATTCTGTTTACTTCCGGATGGATTGAAAGCCGGCATCTACAGATTTTTAAAAAATTCGGAATCAGTCACCAGCAGTACAATGTGTTGCGCATCCTGAAAGGATCACACCCCAATTCGCTGAATCTGGGTCAGATCAAATCACGCATGCTTGACCGCATGAGTGATACCAGCCGGATTGTGGAACGCTTGAGGACCTCGGGTTATTTAAAAAGGTTGACTTCTCCGGACGACCGGCGGGTGGCAAAAATCATGATCACGGAGAAGGGTCTTCAACTCCTCGCTAAGATGGCCAATGAAGAGAAAGTTCTGGATGGAATCAGCCATGGGCTTACCGATGATGAAGCCAAGCAGTTAAGTGAATTGCTGGATAAACTGCGCCAGGCTGTAGCAGAGAACTAAATTCAGCCCACCCTTATTTTCACGAATCATGCAGGATTCTACTGTTGGAGCGGGCAACAAACATAAATGGCTGGTTTTTGCCGGCCCCTTGCTTTGTCTTTTCATCAGCCAGATTCCCTCCCCCGACCCCTATTATCCCACCCTCTCCCTCATGATGGGCATTACAGCCTGGATGGCGCTGTGGTGGATCACGGAAGCGGTGCACATCGCGGTGACCGCATTCATACCCTTCATCTTTCTTCCAGCTACCGGTATTGCCGACATCAAAGTGGTGTCTGCGCAATACATGGATCCCGTGCTTTTTCTGTTTATCGGGGGATTTCTACTGGCGTTTGCCATCGAAAAATGGGGCCTGCACCGTCGTCTGGCTTTAAGCATTCTCTCCTCCTCCGGTCATACCGCATCCAATATTCTGCTGGGGATCATGTTCACCTCCTTTCTGATTTCCATGTGGATTTCCAACACGGCCACGGTCATGATGTTGCTTTCGGCAGTACTGGCCATTATTCACCAGCTCCGTGAACATCTGGGTGCGACTGAAACACATCGTAAAGTATCCACGGCTCTGTTAATCGGCCTGGCGTATTCGGCCAGTATCGGTGGTATGTCTACCCTGGTGGGCACCCCAACCAACATGATTTTTTACAGAGCCTACAACGAGCAATTTGCCGCCCAGCATCCCATTCATTTCTCCGACTGGATGCTCATGGCTTTTCCGATGGCCTTATGTCTGCTGATGATGACCTGGCTCATCATCAGGATGACGCTTCTAAACCGGTTGGGGAAAATACCATTCAATAAAAGCATTTTTAAAGAACAGAGAAAGAACCTGGGAGCCTGGAACAGGGACGAAAAAGTCGTTGCTGTAATCTTCATCGCTACGGCCGTGCTTTGGTTTACCCGTGCCGATATGGAAATAGGAAACCGTCTTTTCAGAGGATGGGCCGGTTACCTTCCTTTTCCACAACAAATACAAGACAGCAGCATTGCCATTTTTATGGCCATGTTACTTTTCTTCATTCCCTCTTCTACGGAAAAAAACAGGAATCTTCTTGAATGGAAAGAAGCATCCAGGCTGCCTTATGAAATCATTCTGCTCTTTGGAAGTGGCTTTGCACTGGCCAAAGGATTTGAAACATCCGGACTCAGCAACTGGCTGGCGCTGCACCTTCATGGTTTAAAAAATGTTTCTCCGGTATATGTGGTGCTCGTGATTTGCATGGTGGTCACGGTGATCAGCGAATTTGCCAGCAATGTGGCGAGTATTCAACTTGTACTGCCGATCTTGATTTCACTGCAGTCGGTGACTCAGTCAGACCCCAGAATTTTCATGGTGCCTGCTGCCCTGGCTGCATCACTCGGTTTTATGCTGCCGGTAGCCACCGCTCCCAATACCATCGTTTTCTCCGGAGGACAAATCAGGGTAAAGGAAATGGTAATCGCAGGATTGCTGGTCGATCTGGCTGGCATTCTCCTGATTACCCTTTCTGTTTTCTTTTACATCTGAAAATAAAAATTTTAGAGTTGGTCCCACTAAAAGCCGGGAGAGAGTGTACTGCCTGCCAAAGTTTTTCACCCATCCAGTGAATTTAAATTGGGACCTTTTCTGATTTCCGGATCCCAGGGTTCTTTGCGAGTTGTCCTGAAATCTTACAAATACCTTTTTTCTTCAAACCGCTACCCTGGCAGGAGCGTACACCTCGTAAATTCTGGTAAAGACCCTTATGAGAACCCTGTGCAGTCTGATTTCACTTCTTTTGTTCATGCAAACTCATGGCTTTTCCCAGTATTGCTTTAACTGCGGGGAAGGTAGTCTCGGAGATTTTCATGCGGCGAAGGATACGACAGTGCTATCCGGCACTTATGAATTCGATCATTTTATCATTGATGCCGGCGTCCGGGTGAAGGTGATCGGCTCTACAGCACTGATTATTCGATGTAAGGGAGACGTTCAGATCCACGGTATTTTGGACCTTTCCGGTGAGAATGGTGAACACGCCTCCTCCAATCTTACACCCGGAATGGGGGGCATTGGCTTTGCCGGTGCCTTTTCTGGAGCGAACGGACTTCTTGCTCTGAGCACTGCAACACCAGGAACGCAAGGACAAGGTCCCGGAGCGGGTCCTGGTGGATGGAACGGCGCGGGCAGTGGCGCCGGTTACGGGCAACCCGGAACCGGATGTGCTGTGAACGGTGGTTTAGCATATGGGGATTCTTTACTGCATCAGCTCTATGGAGGAAGCGGTGGCGGAAGTGGAGCCAGTCTTCCGGGAGGAAGTTCCGGTGGTGGCGGCGCCGGTGGGGGAATCCTGGTAATTCATTCCTGTCAGGTCATTCAAATAAGCAGCAGTGGCTCCATTCTGTGTCGTGGTGGAAACGGAGGCAACGGTTTTGGAAGCGGTTTTGCAGGAGGCGGTGGCTCAGGTGGCAGCATTCTGCTGGCCTCTAAAAGTGTTTTGGTTGAGGGTATTGTTGACGCTGATGGAGGTCAGGGGGGCATGTCCAGCGCTGGTGGACCCTGTCAGCTTGGCGGAACGGGAGCCCCGGGAAGAATCCGGATCAATGCGCAGGAGACAAGCTTCAATGGGGCCATATATCCTTCTCCTTTGATCCGGCAGCTTTTCAATGCAGGAATCAGAAGAGTGGTGAATGCCAAATGCAACGGTAGTGCCAGCGGCTTTCTGAAAGCCAGGGCCAGCGGAGGAGACAGGCCTTATACTTTTCAGTGGTCGGACGGGAGTAGTACCGAAGAAATACGTCAGCTTGCCGCAGGCACCTACACGGTTACCATCACCGAATCGTCGGGATGTTCCGTAACGGAAAGCGTAGAAGTCGGGCAGCCTGATCCGATACTTACCGAGGTAGTCAGCTACCCCCCAAGCTGTGAATCCCTCCAAAACGGTCAGGCCATTTTTAAATCCTCCGGAGGTCATCCCTTCCCGCATCACGGGGCTTTGTCCACAACTTTCTGGTCGAACAACAGCAGTCATGGGATCATGTTTGACTTCTCTGTCAACACCACTTTAAACCTGAAAAAGATATCACTGAGTCTTCCCTTCAACGGTCCCCAGCGCATCAGTATTTTTTTCCGCATGGGATCCATGAATGGTTTTGAGAACGACAGTACGCAATGGCAGTTGATCAGCCATTCCCTCGT
>JAEUTF010000186.1 GCA_016788185.1 Bacteroidia bacterium
CTCGTACCAGGCCACGGTCGATCGCGGCGATATTTTCCAGATCCAGCCCGCTTCCACGCGCAGCTTTCTGATCTCGTTCATCTCCATCCACACGCCTTCCTCGATGGTTCCCCGCATGCGGCCATCCTGCCGGTTGATGAAAGGTGTGTTCAATTCAAAACGGCCGGCCTCCAGCCTTGAACTTCTGAAATGGTATTTCAGATAAAGGTCCTCGAGGCGATCCAGATCCTTTTTATTGCCGGCATTGCTCAGATCAAACAAACCGATTTCATAGCGGTTGTAGGCATTGGAGAGGCTATCGCGCTTTCCCAGGTCGGTGGAGCCGAGGTTGAAGATGAAGAAGCCTGCCAGTCCGAGCTGGAAGCCGTGTATACGCGGACTCTCATAACTGATCCCGGCGCCAAAGGCCAGGGCGGCAGCATCCGTCATCGGTGATGCATTGTCGGTAGCCATGAAGAAACTGCGGATATGCCCCTGAAAGGCCCCCAGATGCTTCAGCGAATGCGCGAGCGTTGTGCTATCCTTCTCCGGAGGAGTTGTGGTGTGCTGCCCGTACAGCGGAACGCCGGCCGTAAGCTGCGTAACGACGGCGAACAGGAAGATCCGTCTTAAAATCCTCCTTTTAAATACGACCATCCCTGCTCCTGTTTTGTGATGATTTCAACGAGGCCATATTTCACGAATTCCACACCCGGTAAAATTTCCTCTTTGGTAATGTGACGTTGTTTCATTGAAAATTCGCAGGCGGCGAAGTGAATTCCTCTTTTATTCAGGCCGGCGATGCTTTCTTTTTGTGTACTCTTCGCCGATTGCAGGAGGTCCAGGGCGGGTCCCTGTACCAGCACCTCCAGGGTCACGGCATCACCCCATACCTCTTTCAGGTTGTTGAGCTGGTGCATCAGCGCTTTGTGGGCCAGGGTATCACCACTGACCATTTGAAAAATCACTTTGTGCATGGCATGATCGGACGTTTGCAGATTCTTTACATCGACCGTAGTGCTGGTTTGTGCAAAGGTGGTGGCGGTCACCAGCAGGAGGCCGGTGAAGAAGGAAAGGATCAGGTTTTTCATTTTTTTTGATTTTATAGGTTTGAAAACAATAAACACGAATGCCCTACTCAAAGCCTGGATCAGCCGCCCTGCTTCCTGCTCTGTTTCTTCTCCTGGGCGGCCTGCCGGATAGGTCCGAAAGGTCCCAGCCTATGTTGCTTTTCACTGAATCCGTCGCTGAACGGACCAAAGGGATGATCTGCCGGCTTCTTTGAAATGTCCGGCCAGTCTTTCCGGATATCTTTACCCGGCCGATCCTGTGAATTTACAAAAGCTGCGATATCCCAGGCTTCTTCATCACTCAATTGCGGATTCAGATGAGTGGCCCCCAGTGGCATGTTCGCTTTGATGTACGAAGCAAACCGCGACAGCCGGAACAATCCCGCGCCCGTATTGTAGCTGTGCTCTCCCCAGAGCGGCGGGAAGGCATAGGCCGTACCTTCGGCATTGTACTGACCTGCTCCTTCTTTTCCGTGACAGCTCATGCATTTCTGGTCGTAGAGGCTTTTTCCTTTTTCCGGATCCGCGGCACGGTCGAGGAAGCCGAGTTCCACCAGTCCGGATCCCGGGGGCACTTCGCCTTTCGGCACTTCTGTGCCCAGCCAGCGGATGTAGGCTACGATGGCCCGCATCTCCCTGCTGTCCTCGGCCAGCGCCTCTCCATTCAGGCTGCGTTCAAAGCAATCGTTCACCCGTTTCTCAATGGATTCTTCCATGCCCGATCTCGCCCGGAATTTCGGATAGGTGGAAGCTACGGCGCTGTAATTGTTTCCAAACACCCTGGTGCCGGCATCGAGGTGACAATTCTGACAATTCATGCCGTTGGAGATGGCGGCTACCTTGCCTTTGGGTCCGAGGTACAGGGCGGTATTGGCAATCAGCTCACGGCCGTAGGTCACCGCTTCATCCGATACCGTATCAAAAACAGGCGCCTGCCAGTAGCTGACAGCGGGAGCACCCGGAGCAGGCGCAGCCACCGGAGCCGGAGGAACAGGATCTGCACGGAAGGCCTTCCAGGCCGCCCTGATATTTTCCAGACCCATGAAGTGCACCATAACGATAGCCATTACCGTAAAAAAGGTGAGGGTCGCCACGCTCAGCAAAGAACGCGTGATCAGCAACAGCGCCCTGGCTTGTTCTTCGGTATGTTTTCCGGGCTCTGCCATGACCTGCTCTATCTGAATTCATACGTGGTACCCTGCAGCTGCGTGAGCAGCGTAGGGGGGAAATCCGTTGCCGTCGCCCTGCCTTCCAACCCGGGCGACACGGTTTTGTGTGCGGCCAGGTATTGTTCAATCACCTCGTGCATGAGCACACCCAGTTTGCGCGGCGACTTCACCTTTTCCATGCGACAGAGCGTATCGTCCGGATCGCCTTCCCGTTCGCAGGCCACAATGGAATATTCCTTATCCAGCTCGAGTGGCCGGCCCTTCACTTTCACCCAATTCACTCGTTTCCCAAATTCATTGCCGATGGTGAAGTTGACTTCCATACCGGCAAAGCGGACAAACCATCCGCCAAATCGTTTGGAAGGATCCTTGGCAAAGGCATTCTGCAATTCCTTTTCCAGCCAGTCCATCAGTTGCTGCCCGCTCACCAGGCCGGCCTTGGCTTCGCTGTCGACCGGCAGCATGTTCCAGAGAAACTCCCGGGTGATGGCGGCCTTCCCCGTTTTTGGATCTACGTTCAGCGGCTGGCAAAAACGGAAACCATTGCTCAAGGCAATATCGGGTTTGAACTTCCATTTGATGGCGTCCGTGAGCAGGTTGTCCATCGGAGTCTCCATGACGAAATAGCGCACCAGCGGTGTGGTGGAATAACCGATCACTTTTTTGAGATCGGCATCAAAGGGCGCAGAGGCTTTGTTCACCAGTTCCTGCAATTCCGCATCCGGCGTATAACGTTCGGGATCCACATCCAGCAACTGGTAATCGTACGAAAGGAGTTTCCCGTCCAGGACCTGCACTTCCAGTTTCCCGAGGAAGGAGCCGAAGGCCCCGCACTCCACTACTTTGGTGTATTTGCACTGAATCGGCTCCCGGACACGCTCGTGCGTATCCGCACCCAGGATGAAATCAACACCTTCCACCGCGGGATGATTGGCAAGTCCCACCTGTTGGGCGAGACCCATGTGCGTGACCAGAAATACCAGGTTGCAGGCTTCCGTTTCACGCAGCAACTTTACATACCGCGCTACATTCTTTTCAGCGTGTTCAAAGCGGATGCCGGCGCTGTAGGCCGGCGACTGCCGTTTGGGGATCAGGTGATCGGTATAGCCGATGAAACCGATTTTAATGCCTTCGATCACTTTGATCCAGTAGGGCGGGTAGATCAGTTCGCCGTTGCTCTCGTCGTCAGATTTGTGCCACATGTTGGCGCAGATCTTCGCCGCGTTGGCGTGCCCCATGTCGTAGAGCATCTTTTTCTTTTTATACACCACCTCCCAGTTGCCGGGCAACATCAGATCGTAATTGATGTTGTTAAAAATCGGAATCATGGCTTCCCCTTCCGTCAGCGAAGCCACGGCATGGCCGTGGTAATAATCACCGCCGTCTAACAGGATGGTACGGTCGGGATCCCTATCACGGTACGTGTTGATCATGGTTTTCAGTACCGCCAGACCACCGCGCTTGCGGTACACCGCCTGGTTATTTTCCCAGAAAAACTCATCGTGGGTGTGCAACTGGGCGTGGATATCGGAGGTGTAAAGAAGCGTGATTTTTACCGGCCCCTTTTTAT
>JAEUTF010000246.1 GCA_016788185.1 Bacteroidia bacterium
TTGACATAGCGGATATCGTTCCAGCCGTAGTCCTGCGCGTCGAGGGCCCTGAGGGCGGAGGCCAGCGCCTGCTCTTCGCTGAGGTCCGGCGTCACATCCGAGACCAGGTCGTGGACCAGGCGTCCGTTGGCCTTGACGGCCCGCCCTTCGCGGAGGTACAGGTTGAACACCGCGCCGTGCACCTTCACGCCTTTGTAGTATTGCTGGTAGCGTTGCTGCTCCATGCCGGTGCCGTACATCTCCATGCTGCGCTGCAGGCGCAGCTCGTCATCGGCGCCGAGGGCCCAGGCCGCCTTGTAACGGCTGAAAACATCGTCGGGGCGCAGCTGCAGATCGTCTTTGAAATAGATCCAGCCGCTGTGGTGATTGGGCCTGGTGATGGAGGCGAGCTCCGCCCGGGGACCTTTGCTGAGCTGCGCGAAGGCGCCGGCCGTACTCAGCAGTAAAATGCCTGTGAGGAATTTTACCGCGCTTTTCTGATAGTTGGTCATAGCGTTGGGTGGATGAACGGCTATTACTTTCCTTTTAAAGCGTCCACTTCCGCCTGCAGGTTTTTGTTCTGTTCGTTGAGGCGGATGATGTACAGGGTCAGCTCTTCGACCTTCTCGAGGAGCTTCTGCTGCATCTCGCCCACGTGGTAGCTGCCCTGCTCTTCCATCTCGGCGGCAGAAGGCAGTCCGGGCAGGTGCTTGTTGGCCGCCACGCTTTGTGCCAGCTCGTCGATGCTCATCAACGGATAGGCCTCGCCGAAGACATAATCGGGCCAGGTGTTCTCCAGCCGTACGCGCAGCTCCTCACACATCACCTTGCCGGCTACCGAGAGGAGGTATCCGCTGGCGGGTGAATTGGTTCCGATCATCACTGCGCCGTCCTGGTTCATGCGCAGCACCTCGCCGGCATTGGTGTTGAAGATCAGATCGCCGGAGGTGTTGCCGCTCGAGGTACCGATCCTCAGGTCGCTGGTGGTGGACTGCAGGTAGCTGACCGCCACATTGCTGTTGTTGTAAAACTGCATGAAGGCATCTGTTCCGCGTACGCCGATGGCCTCGGCGTTGCTGTGCACCTGGAAGCGGGCTACCGGGCTCGCCGTACCGAGACCCAGGTTGCCGTTGTTCAGCATGGTCATGCGCAGCACGTTGTTGGCATAGAAATACAGGTTGCCGCTGGCATTGGCATTGCTGAGGCCGATGTTGAGGTGGCCCTGGTTGCACTGCAGAAAGGCCTTTTCAACGCTGTTGTTGTGAAAGGTCATGGACGGCGAGGCGGCGTTGAGACGCAGCACTTCGTTGGTCCCGCTGATGTGCAGCTTCACGGAAGGGCTCTGCGTGCCGATGCCCAGGTTTCCGGAGGTGCTCATCATCATTTTGGTGTTGCCGTTCACCGCCACGCGGAAAGGGCTGGTGCCGGAGGGGGCGTTGACATGAAACATGCTGGTGGGATCTTCCACGCCGATACCCAGGCGATCCGAATAATATCCGCGTCCGCTGAAATACGCGGCCCAGTCGCTGCTGCCGGGCGCATAGCCGTACACCCCGATGTTTTTATAATTCCCGCTGGCGCTGCCGTAGACGCCGATGTTGCGGTCGGTGATGGCGGAGATGCCGCTGGCGTTGCCGTTGGCGATGCCGTACACCCCATAGTGGAGGTACCCGGAATTGCTGCTTTTGTTCCAACCCAGCACACCGGCTCCCACGCTGCTGTCGTCTTCCTTCACGCCCAAAGCACCCACGTACTTGATGCTGAGCGGAAAGTTGCTGATGCCGAGGGAGGCATTGCAATAGGCGCCGAGGAAACCGTTGGCGGCGAGGGTGCCTCCCGAACTGGAGAGGCGCGCCGCCTGCGCGGCATAGATGAGGTTCTGGCTGGTGATGGAAGGCATCAGTTCGGAGGTGTACAGGCGGTACTTCGAATCCGGCGTGATGTTGAGGCCCAGCCGCCCGCTTGAATTTAAAGTCATGCGGGTGGAGTTGTTGGTCCTGAAACGCAGATCAAGATTGTCGGTGGTGCCGAGAAAATGCGAGGACGTGGTGCCCGCGTTGCCGCTCAGCGACCAGGATTGCGCGTTTGCCGTCGTGGCGGCGAAGAGGAAGGCGCTGAAGAGGAGTAGATTTTTCATGGAAGTAAACATTTTCATCAAACATAACGGTCCTGTCGCCACGCGGCGCCGGCCATTTAGGGAACGGTATTTTCGCTGAGCGAACGGCGACACCGTGGTTTTTACTATCTTGGTGAACTGTCCTCCGCTCATGAGAATCGCCGCCGTATCGCTTGTGTTTTATTTCCTGTACATTGTTATTCCCGCCTGTGCCGGCGACGCCGCGGCGCAGCAAAGCACCGGCGCCTACAGTGATTCTTCCTGGCAGCTGGACCTGTTCCGGATCAAAAGTTACGTGTACAAAAACCAGTGCGGGGCCACCGACGCGATGTACCGGAAGCTGGCCGCCCTGCCCTACCCCGGCGGGGAAGAACGACATGTGCTGATGCAATTGCTGCAATGCGAGGTGTATTACTGCCGTCAGCGCATGGACTCCTGCCAAACGGCTTTTGAAAGAATAAAGGAATACCGGGGACACGACCCGCTGGTGCACTTTGAGTACCTGGCCTTTAAAGGGAAGCTGCTCTACGACGCCTTCCAGGTGAAAGACGCCATCTTCGCCCTGCACAAAGCCTTTGGCCAGGCCGAAGCGCTGAAGGATCAGAAGCGGATGAGCTTTTGCGCCAACTTCATTGCGCGCTGTCACATGTACCTCGATTTCTACGACGACAGCGAGAAATACCGACGGATGGCCCTGCAGTACGCCGCCGGCGATTCGCTGATGCTTCACCTCGCCTATTCCGGCATCGCCAACATCCATTACGTCAGCAAGCATCAGTACGATTCATCGGTGTACTACAACAACAAGGCGAAGGAATACATCGGGAGCGATAGTCCGGGGCTCGAAGCCAGTATCAGGCTGAATACGGCCTCCGCGCTCTTTGAGCTGGGCATGAAGGAGGACGCGGAGCAGCAGGCCCGGGAAGTGGAAGCCCTTCTGCCCTACGTCGCTCTGCCCGTGATCGGCAATTACTACAATACCCTGGGCTTCATCCTGAGCCAGGGAGGAAAACACAAAGAGGCGATTGAAGTTTACCGGAAAGGACTGGAGTTCAACAAGACCTTCCGGAACCTGGAACTCGAAGCGCAGCTGCTGGGTTTTCTCTCCGACACCTATGCCGCCGCCGGCCAGTACAAAGAAGCCTACGACTACCATTTCCGGCTCGAAGTGGTAAAGGACAGCCTGCGGAAGGTACAGACCGACGAAATGCTGATCGAAAAGGAAAAGGCCTTTCAGACCTCCATCAAGGAAAAGGAAAATGCAAGGCTCACCGCCGAAAACGAGCTGCAGCTGCTGAAGCTGAATGAAAAAAACATGCAGCTCATCGGCGTCGCCCTGCTGATGGCCCTGCTGCTCGTGGTGCTGGTGCTCATCCTGAACAATTACAGAAGCAAACAAAAACACATCCGCGCCCTGGATCAGCTCAACGTCCAGCTCACCGAACAGCGCGATGAAATTTTAAAGATCAATCAGCTGCTGCAACTCAAGATCCTGCGCACACAAATGAATCCGCATTTCATCTACAATTGCCTGAACTCCATCCTGCAGCTGGTACAGCAGGGAGAAAATGAAAATGCCGCCGATTACCTGCTGCGTTTCTCGAGGCTCCTGCGCCAGGTGCTCGATTTTTCCGACCGGGAAAACATCAGCCTGGAAGAAGAAGTACAGTTTCTCGAGCTCTACCTCTCGCTCGAAAAACTACGGCTGGGGCCCGACTTGCTGTATTCGGTGACCCTCGCACAGGGACTCGAAGAGGAGGACCTTGACCTTCCCTCCCTGGTGATCCAGCCCTTCGTCGAAAATGCGGTATGGCACGGGCTGAGCCGCAGTGAAAAGGAAAAGCGCATCTCCATCCATTTCAGCGCCGACGAAAAGGGAAACTTCCTCCGCTGCAGCATCGAAGACAACGGCATCGGCCGGAAGGCGGCGGGAGAAAAAAAGAAAGAAGGTCCTTCCCATGTTTCCAGGGGCATGGCCATCACCGAAGAACGCTTGCAGCTGCTCCGTCACAAACTGGAGGCCGGACAACGCCTCCGCATCACCGATAAAACCGAAGGGGAAAGCGGAACCCTGGTGGAACTCAGTCTTCCGCTTCGTTGATTATGATAAAAGCACTGATCCTGGATGATGAACCCGCGGCCAGAAAACAGCTGCGCGATAGCCTCCTGCAGCATGTACCGGAGATCACACGGCTGTGGGATACCGACGATCCTGCCGCGGCGCTGATGATCCTCAAGGAAGAACAGCCCCAGCTGCTGTTCCTCGACATTGAAATGCCGGCCATGAACGGCTTTGAATTCCTGGAGCGCCTCCGGGAGCGCAATTTCGCGGTGATCTTCACCACCGCCTTTAGCCAGTATGCCATCCGCGCCCTGCGCTTCAGCGCACTCGACTACCTCCTGAAACCCGTACAGGCCGACGAATTAAAAATGGCGGTACAGCGCTTCCGTGAGCAGCCCGTTGCGCTGGAGCAGATGCAGAAACTGTACGAACAACTGTTTGAAAATGTGAAGAGCGGCAGAGAGACGGGCTTTAAACTGTCGCTTCAGACGGGCAACCGCATTTTTTTCATCGCGCCCGCCGACATTACCTGGTGCCGGGGCGACAACAATTATACCCATGTGTACACGCGCGATGAACGGGAATTTACCATGAGTAAGACGCTCAAGGATGTGGAGGAAATGCTGCATCCCTTCGGTTTCATCCGCACGCACAAATCCTCGCTGGTCAACGCGCAGGAGGTGTCGGCCCTGGATGGCGAATGCATTGTCCTTAAAAACAAATTGCGCATCCCGGTGTCGCGCCGCCGCATGGAAGAGGTAAAAAACTTTCTGGCGGGTGCCGGCAAAGGCTGAGGCCTGCCGGGGAGCACATTCTTACCGGCTATTTTGTAAAGCGGCCGCTGAGGTTTTTCCAGGCGAGGAGCCCGCTGCACATGACGAGGAAGGAGGCGGCGAGAAAGGGCGCTCCGGGAAAATACAGCGGAGCGTTTTTACCGGTGAAGTGCGCGAAGAGGCCGGTCATCAGCAGCGGTCCCACGATGGAGGTCAGGCTCACCAGCCCGGTGAGTGCGCCCTGCAATTCGCCCTGCTCATTGGCCGGCACCTGGTTGGAGATGATACCCTGCAGCGAAGGTCCCGCGATGCCGCCGAGGCAATAGGGAAAAAGAAAGGCAAACATCATCCAGCCCTGCGTACTGAAGGCGAAGAGCAGCAGGCCGATCATGTACATCATCATGCCCACATAGACGCTGCGGTTAGGGCCCAGCCGGGGATTGATGACGCGGATGAGTCCGCCCTGCACGATGGCGATGCAGAGGCCCGCCATGCCCAGCGAATACCCCACCGTGGCTTCATCCCAGTGAAAGCGCTCCATGGTGAAAAAGGTCCAGGTGCTTTGCACCGCATGGGCGGCAATGTAAATCAGTACGAGCGAGGCGACGAGTCCCATGATGACCGGATAGCGGCGCAGGTGCCGCAGGGAGCCCAGGGGATTGGCGCGTTTCCAGTCGAAGGGCCTGCGGTTTTCCAGGGGCAGGGATTCGGGCAGGATGAAAAAGCCATACAGCCAGTTGAGCAAGGTGAGCAGGGCGGCCGCATAAAAGGGCACGCGGGTGCCGTACTGTCCCAGCAATCCGCCCAGCACCGGACCGATGATAAAGCCGATGCCGAAGGCCATGCCGATCATGCCGAAGTTCTGCGCGCGCTTCTCGGGCGGACTGATGTCGGCGATGTAGGCGGTAGCTGTGGTGATGCTGGCACCGAAAATGCCGGCCAGGATTCTTCCCAGAAACAGCCAGCCGATGCCGGGCGCCAGCGCGAGCAGCAGGTAGTCGAGGCCGAAGCCGAAGAGCGAGAGCAGCAGCACCGGGCGTCTGCCGTAACGGTCGCTGAGGCCGCCGATCACTGGCGAAAACAGAAACTGCATGATGGCATAGGCAAAAATCAGCGCGCCCCCGTAGCGGGCCGCCTCGCTGATGCTGCAGGCGGTGAGCTCACGGATCAGCGAAGGCAATACCGGAATGATGATGCCCAGCCCGATGATATCGACCAGGAGGGTCAGGAAGATGAAGACAAGGGCCGGCGATCGTTGGGTG
>JAEUTF010000022.1 GCA_016788185.1 Bacteroidia bacterium
ACTGTACCATGGTTTTGTGAAAGCCGGGTACGGTTTGGAAAACATGCCGCTGCTGGATATCGCTTTCAACAGCCTCCGTTCGAAGAATTTCGATGCGGGCTTCCGCTACAAGCACCTCTCCGCAGGGGGAAAACTGAAAGAGTATGGCTTCCCAGGCAACAGCAACAACAACCTGGGACTGTTTGGCACGCGCTATTTCGATAAATTCAAATTGGGAGCTGACCTCTATTACAACCGCGATGTGGTTCACTTTTACGGCTTCAAATCGCCTCCCGAGCGTTTCTCAAAGTCAGAAACCAAACACAGCATGAGCGATATCGACGGCAACATACGCCTTGCCTCGGTGAACAGCGACAAGGACGCCTGGAACTACCATGCCGCACTGGGCTTTTACAATTTCTCTGATAACCGTAAGGCTGCCGAAAACAATGCAAAAATCGAACTTGGCATCAGTAAACTGATGAACCATGCTACCTTCTCGGTCATCACCTCCGGTGAATTCGGAAAAATTGAACAGGAAAACTTTCAGTTCAACCGCAGCCTCATCCGGTTCAAGCCACGCTTTACCATCAGCGAAGACCTGTATTCCATTTCGCTGGGAGGAAACCTGGCCCTCGAATCCAACAATGGAAAGAGCGACTACCGTCTCTACCCTTACCTTCATGCCAGCTACCAGGTGATCAACGATGCCGTCCGTATTTTTGCCGAGCTTGGTGGAGATCTCCGCCGAAACGATTTGCGCAATTTCAGCAGGGAAAACCCCTTCTTCGGATCTGAAATACCGCTGGTAAATACCAACCAGCGCATGGGACTCAGCGCCGGAACTTCCATTAAACTCGAGCATGACCTCATGTTTGTAGGTTCATTCACCTGGTCCAGACTCAAAAACCAGCCCTTTTTCTACAACGATTATACAGTGCCCTCCACGTTTACGGTTTTTTACGACAAAGCCACCTTGCTGCAGCTGAAAGGCTCGCTGGAATACAAGCAATCGGAAAAGATAAGCGCTGCCTTTACGGCCGAATACAACAAGTACAACACCGACAAACTAAAAGAACAGCTCTATGTGCCGGCCTTCCGTTTTGGGATCAGCGGGCATTATGCCATCGCAGAAAAAATTTATGTGAAAGCCGATATTTTCTACAACAGCGATCTGACGGCTATCCGTTACAGCAGCGACAGTTCCTTTGTCAGTTCTGAGTATACCAGTCTGAAAGGCTGGCTGGATGCGAATCTGGGTATTGATTACCGCTACAGCAAGGTGCTGTCAGTTTTCGTCTCCATGAACAACATCGGATTCTCCCGTTATTTCCGTTGGTACGATTATCCCAGCTATCGCTTCCTGGGCATGGCGGGAATCACCTACTCTTTCTGACCTTGGGCCAAACCCGCTTTGCACAAGCTGATAACAATCAATTGACCCATCAGCAGAGCCGTAACAAAGGGGAATTTCCGGTTAACATGGAAAAAACAGGCTGCTCATCAGACACAGCATCGATTCTCCGAAAGGAAATCAGGAAAGCATTGCACACAGGCTTGGTTCAATGCCTGAACCGCAAAATAAAGTTTATGCTTTCAGGATATCTCTTGCAATCACCAGCTTTTGTATTTCGCTGGTTCCCTCTCCAATGGTACAAAGTTTTGAATCACGGTAAAACTTCTCCACCGGAAAATCTTTGGTGTAACCGTAGCCTCCGAAAATTTGCACCGCTTCGGTAGCGCAACGTACCGCTACTTCCGACGCATAATACTTCGCGAAAGCGCTTTGACGGGTGACTTTCTCTCCACGGTTTTTCAGGTCAGCGGCCTGCATGGTGAGCAATTCAGCCGCCTCGATCTGGGTGGCCATATCGGCCAGTTTAAAGGAGATGGCCTGGAAACCGGAAATGGCTTGCCCGAACTGCTGACGCTCCTGCGAATATTTTACGGATGCATCGTATGCGCCTTTGGCAATACCGAGTGAAAGCGCAGCGATGGAAATGCGTCCTCCGTCCAACACTTTCATGGCCTGATAAAATCCTTCTCCAACACTTCCGAGGATCTGACTTTTGTGCAGCCTGCAATCTTCGAAAATCATCTCCGCGGTTTCGGAAGCGCGCATACCCAGTTTGTTCTCCTTTTTACCCGCCTTGAATCCTGCTGTTCCACGTTCCACCACAAAGGCGGTGATCCCTTTTGAATCCAGTAATTCACCGGTACGCGCCAGAACCACGGCCACATCACCGGTGATGCCGTGTGTAATCCAGTTTTTGGCACCGTTTAGTATCCAATGATCGCCATCCTGCCTGGCCACTACGCGCATGCGCATCGAATCAGAACCGGTATTGGCTTCTGTCAAGCCCCAGGCGCCTATCCATTCTGCACTGGCCAGCCTGGGCAGGTATTGTTGCTTCTGCTCTTCGTTGCCGAAGGCCATGATGTGTCCGGTACAGAGGGAATTGTGGGCAGCCATCGAAAGACCCACTGAACCACAAACACGGGCCAGTTCCTGAATGGCGGTAACGTATTCAAAATAACTGAGCCCGGCGCCGTTGTATTTTTCCGGAACAAGGACACCCATCAGGCCAAGTTCACCCAGTTTCTTAAAGACTTCTATCGGAAAACGTTGACTTTCATCCCAATCCATAAGGTACGGACGAATGTTCTTCTCTGCAAAATCCCGTACGGTTTGTGCTATTAATTCCTGGCTTTCGGTCGGCCTGAAGTCCATAAATACTAAGGGTTTATTGTTAAATAAGGTGCAAGTTTACGGAGGATTTCGTCATTGGCCAAGGGTAAGTGCTCAAGATCTTCCAGACTCCGGTAGTTTCCGTGTTGTTCCCTGTAGGCAACAAGCATGCGGGCCAGGGCTTTGGGAAGGTAGGGGTGACGAAGACTGTCGGCCTGCAAATGATTCAGATCGATTTTCCGGTAAACGCCTTTACCAATGTTCAGACGGGCCTGGATCCTTTCGAATACTGAATCGGGAATGACCTTTAATTCGAGAAGCTGGTCGAGCCGGTGATAACCTCCCAACCTTTCCCTGTAATTCACCATTGCCCTGGCGCGTCCGGGGCCGATCAGTGGTAAATCCATGAGTGCCGTGGTATCGGCGCGGTTGAGGTCGATGACAAACAGGGTTTGCTGCTTTAACTTACCCTCCTGAACCGATAACGACCGGGCTTTTTTTGATGCTTGTCTGCTGGGCGCTGCGTCCTTGAGTTCACTGAAAATCATGTACGGCAACCACTGCCGGAATAATTCCGGGCGCAGCACCCTTACTTTTTGCACCTCTTCAGCGGAACGGAAGCCCCCGGTCTTATCACGGTAGCGTATGAACGAAGCAGCCTGCTTCGGACTGAGTCCCCGCTCTACAAAGCCTGCCGAATCGGTGATATTGGGATCAAAAGACGCCAGAGCCGGCCCCCGCCTGTTGTGTTCATCGTACTTCTTTAGACTTGCTTCTCCCTTCCGCTCCATCTTCGTGATGGCTGCCCTTTCCCTGTTGTCCAGTATATAGGGGGCAGGCGTCAGGTAATGATGCCGGTACCAGAGGCCGAACTGCAGGAGCAGCAAAGCGGCGGCAAGGAGGAGGGCCGCATTCTTCTCACCCCGGGTATAGGTAAAATAGCTCAACAGAAAATGGCGGAATCGACCGGACTTCATGGCAGCATATTTTCTGCAAAGGAAAAAAGAGGAATTCTGCCAGCCGTTGAATAAACATTTACAGTCGTTTACTAACGCTTAGCAATACCGGCAAGATGTGTGTGTATGGCGTCCGTACCTGAACTTATACCGGATGATTAGTACCCGGTGATTGTGGCATCAGTCGGGGTTACGCGACCACGATGATGGTTTCGCGTAGCGATGAGAAAAAAATCTTGCACCCGAGGTGATCAGGATCCGGGTCTTATTGCGTTCATTAAATAATTTGAGTGGCCCTGCATCTTCTCTGAGACACGGAACCTTGAAGATAATCCCGCGCTTTCTTAAATCCCTTTTTCCGTCAGCAAGGCCTGCATTTCCATTTGCACTTTCATTGCTTCGGCGCGTGCCGCTTCCGCAAAATCTTTTCCGGACGAAGCATAAAGTATCTGCCGGGAGGAGTTCACCAGCAACCCGCATTGCCCGTTCATGCCTGCCCGGGAGAGCGCCTGCAGGTCGCCGCCCTGTGCTCCGACACCCGGAACCAGAAAGAAATTATGTGGCGCTATTTTCCGCAGCGCTTCAAACTGTCCGGCGCGGGTGGCCCCGCATACAAACATGAGCTGATCGGGCGTTCCCCAGTTTTGCGCCTTGCGCATGACGGCTTCAAAAAGCAATTCCCCGTCATCCTGCCTGTTCATCTGAAAATCCAATGCACCCGGGTTGGAGGTAAGCGCGAGTAAAATCACCCATTTGTTTTCGAATGCGAGAAAAGGCTTTACCGAATCTTCACCCATGTAAGGCGCTACCGTAACGGCATCAAAATTCATGTTCTGAAAAAAGGCACGGGCATACAAGGTGGATGTATTGCCGATATCACCGCGTTTCGCATCGGCAATGGTGAAACAGCCGCCGGGAATCCGTTCCATCGTTTTTTCAAGGCTCCTCCACCCGCTTGCACCAAGGCTCTCGTAAAAAGCAAGGTTGGGCTTGTAGGCAACACACAGATCCGAGGTGGCTGCAACAATGGCTTTGTTAAATTCATACAGCGGGTCTTCACATTCGAGCAGATGCTCCGGAATCTTCGTGATATCGCTGTCAAGGCCGATGCACAGATAACTGCGCTTGCTTTGTATCTGATGAAAGAGTTGTTCGCGGTTCAAACGAATAGGGGCTTGTTGTGTTTGACTATCTGAAGCTGTGCGGCTAAACCGGACAGCATGTACAGTGTGATAAGGATAGCCTGGCCAATCAGGCGGATTTCATTTTTTTACGGGTGCGGAGCACGACCGATGCAGATACCTTCACGCGGCTTGCATCAACCCACCATGTTCTCCTCTTTCATTTTCTCGGCGTTTTCCGCGAACTGGAGTGCATCTATGAAATCCTGAATATCACCGTTCATCACGGCGCCGAGGTTGTGAGAAGTAAAACCGATGCGGTGATCGGTGACGCGGCTCTGCGGATAGTTATAGGTCCGTATCTTTGCAGAACGATCGCCGGTGCTGACCAAAGTCTTGCGTCGTTTCGACACCTCGTCCATGCGTTTGGTGTATTCTATTTCGTAGAGTTTGGAGCGCAGCATTTGCAACGCCATGTCGCGGTTGGCATGCTGGGATCGTGCCACCTGGCAGGTTATCACAATCCCGCTGGGTTTGTGCGTGAGCTGCACTTTGGTCTCCACCTTATTTACGTTTTGCCCGCCCGCTCCGCTGGATCGTGCAGTCTGGAATTCAAGGTCGGCAGGATTGATATCCACCCCGTCAAATTCATCGGCTTCAGGAAGTACTACCACCGTGGCCGCCGAGGTGTGTATACGTCCCTGTGTTTCGGTAGCCGGCACCCGTTGTACCCGGTGAACGCCGCTTTCGTATTTGAGTACGCCATAGGCTTTTTCTCCCTTCACCTCCATCACGATTTCCTTGTATCCCCCGGTATTGCCTTCGTTGTAGTCCACCAGTTCCGTTTTCCAGCCGCGGTTCTCGCAATAACGCTGGTACATTCTGAAAAGATCCCCGGCAAATAAACTGGCTTCGTCTCCTCCCGTACCGGCTCTGATTTCCACAATGGCGTTACGACTGTCCTCCGGATCCTGCGGGATGAGCAGCATCTGAATGTGTTCCTCCAGGCGGGCGAGTTTAGGCTCCAGTTCTTCCATTTCCATCTTGGCCATGTTGCGGAACTCCTCGTCCTTGTCGTTGTTCAGCACATGCCTGGCTTCGTTCAGCTGGCTCAGAATGGTTCTGTACTCCCGGGTGGCCAATACGACTTCTTCCAGGTCGCGGTAAGACTTGTTGAGTTGTCTGAATTTTTTCTGATCCGCAATGGTTGACGGATCACCCAGTTGTACACCAATGTCGTTGAAGCGCGCTTCAATCCCTGCAAGTCTGTCCAGTAAAGTATCGGTCGGCATGGTCAGTTCAATTATGTCCAGATGAAGGTTCCCTGGTCACTCTGTATGGTCAGTTGTTTCTTTGCGGAAGCCTCTACCCTTCCAACAATTTTCGCCTCGATGTTAAACCCGGCAGAAAGGGCTATGATGTCGGCCGCGATTTCCTGCGGCACATAAAATTCCATGCGGTGGCCCATGTTGAACACCTGGTACATTTCCTTCCAGTCGGTCCCGCTCTGCTCCTGAATGATGCGGAACAAAGGAGGAAGGGAAAACAGGTTGTCCTTTACGACATGCAATTGATCTACAAAATGCATCACCTTGGTTTGACCGCCGCCGCTGCAATGTACCATGCCGTGAATTTGTTGCCGAAAGCGATCGAGTACTGCCTTTACCACCGGGGCGTAGGTGCGGGTGGGTGATAAGACCAGCTGCCCTGCATCCACACCGAGTCCGGCAATGCTGTCCGTCAGGCGCAGACTTCCGTTGTAAACCAGCGAGGCATCGATGCCATGATCGAAGGTGTCGGGAAATTTCTTCGCGAGGTAATTGTCGAATACATCGTGGCGGGCGGAGGTGAGTCCGTTACTGCCCATACCCCCGTTGTATCTGCTTTCATACGTGGCCTGACCGGAAGAACTCAGTCCTACAATAACATCGCCGTGGCGGATATTTGCATTGTCAATCACCTCACTGCGTTTCATGCGACAGGTCACCGTACTGTCTACAATGATGGTACGGACGAGGTCACCGACATCGGCCGTTTCACCGCCGGTGGTGTAAATGTTGATGCCGTGTTGCCTCAGTTCTTCCACCAGTTCTTCGGTCCCGTTGATGATGGCGGCAATAACATCCCCGGTAATGAGTCGTTTGTTACGGCCAATGGTGGATGAAAGCAGGATGCGGTCTGTCGCACCCACACAAAGCAGATCATCGATGTTCATCACCAGAGCATCCTGCGCGATGCCTTTCCAGACGCTGAGATCACCGGTTTCGATCCAATAGGCAAATGCCAGACTGCTTTTTGTGCCGGCCCCATCGGCATGCATGATGTTGCACCAGTCCTCATCCCCCCCAAGATAATCGGGAACAATTTTACAGAAGGCCTTCGGGAAGAGGCCTTTGTCCACAGATTTTATGGCGGCATGGACCTCGTCCTTGGTGGCCGAGACGCCTCTCTGTGCGTAACGATCGGAGGTATTCATGGTATGCAAAGATACAAGAAGGGCGGCCTTGCGGGCCGCCCTTCGGTTGAATGTTCAGGTATTTTTAGTTCTTCGGAACATAGGTGGTTCCGGTGACTTCAAACTCCGTGCGACGGTTGTACTGGTGCGCCTTCTCTCTTAACTCGTTGGTCTCGAGTTTATCAATAAACTCCTTTGTCAGCACATCACCGGTCTTGAACGGCAGGTATTCTTCGTCGTTCTCCACTGATTTCGGGGTGGTTTCACCCTTTCCTTCCCAGCTAAGACGGTCGGCAGGGATCTTGTTGGCGATCAGGTAATCCATAACACTCTTGGCACGACGATCGGAAAGCTTCATGTTGTAATTATCATCCGCACGGTAGTCGGTGTGTGAAGTCAACTTGATGGTAATGGTGGGGTTGTCGTTCAACACCTGAATGAGGCCATCGAGCGCCTTCTTGGATTCAGCACGCAGCGTGCTCTTGTCGAGGTCGTAGAAAATCTCAGGCACCGTGATGGGTTTCGCAGTAGACTTTAACGGGAAGTCGAAATCCTTGATGAAATCCTGGTCTTCTTCCAGCCCTACTGTAGAAAGCTCGTGGAACTTGGTAAGGTACCCGGTAAAGGATGCTGAAATTTTATACTTCACATTGGGCTTCAAATCATAGCGGTACATGCCATCGGCAGCAGTCTGTACACTCAGTGAAGTACCATCTGAACCGAAAAGTTCAACCGTTGCACCTTGCAGGTTTTCCTTGGTATCGGTATCGTAAACACGACCACCCACAGCCAGTTTCAGTGGCGGAACCAGGAAAGAGTAGATATCATCCATGCCCTTGCCACCGTCGCGGTTAGAAGTAAAGTAACCTGTGGTTTCAGTATTCCAGATCAAACCGAAATCATCACCGCTGGAATTCATCGGCGATTTAAGGTTAGTAGCTTCTGCCCAAACGCCGCCTTCGTTGGTGCTGTAAAGCATATCCAAACCACCCATTCCGGGCTTGCCATTGGAAGCATAATACAGGCGGCCATTTTTACCCATGGTAGGGAACATCTCATCACCGTCGGTATTTACACCTGTACCCAGGTTGGTGGGGGTACCCCATACGCTGCCGTCCCAGGCAGAAACCCAAATGTCTTTTCCGCCAAAACCGCCCGGCATATCCGAGGCAAAGAAAAGAAGTTTGCCATCGGGAGAAAGGCAAGGGTGACCGCAGGTATACGCATCACTGTTGAAAGGCAAAGCCACTGCATCGCTCCATTTGCCGTCGGCCATGGTTGTCATCATGATCTTGCACTGGGTATTCTTTTCCTTATCGTTCGGACAAGTGGTGTAGTACATGGTTTTACCGCTGGCATCAAAGCAGGCGGCGCCATCGCTGTATTCTGAATTTGCAGGGCCGGGGAATGCGGTAGGCGTACTCCACTTTTCGTTGTTGTCCATGGAAGCCTGGAAAAGGTCGAAATACTTTTCACCGTACCAGTTGTCGTTCTTACTGCCTTTGGCTTCCTCGCGGGAGGATGAAAACACCAGACTGTTTTTCACTTCCGGATTTTCGCATACTGCGAAATCATAGTATTTGGTGTTCAGGGCCGACATGTTGTCGACGCGGTGACGGGTGGGCTTGTCTTTCCAGGCTTGAGCTGTTTCCGTGGCCTTCACCGAATTGGCGGCTTTGGCATCGGAAGGCATCTCTTCTTTGTATGCATTGTACTGAACGATGGCTTCTGCGTATTTGCCATTGGCTTTCAAGGCATCGGCATAACGGAGTTTCGCAATCGGATCTTTGTATTTGGCTGTTACTGCTTTACCATACCAGTCCTCCGACTCAAGGTTATTGCCCATTGAACGGGCACACTCCCCGGCATAAAAAGCTGCCCGGCTTTTGTCTTCATTCTTTTTAAACTTGGTATAAGCTTTTTTGTAATACGTTGAAGCGGTGTAGTATTCTCCAATTTTGAAAAACTTATCTGCCTTCTGGGTCTTGCTCTTGGGCGTCTTAACAGTTTTTTCCTGAGCAAATCCACTGACCATGGAGAGAGTTAGGATCAGTAGCAGGCTTAAGGTTTTCTTGATCATAAGGGCACGTATGTTATACAGTTTCAATGATCGACAAAGGAAACAAATAATTTTTAAAAGGAAAAATATGTAAGCAATTGTTTCAAATTTCAAAGTTCTTTGACGCTGAGTGAGTTAAATTACATTCATTGGCCTGCCCTGAATACGCCGACAGGATATATATCATGGAAATCCCGAATTACTCCCCTGTGAGGTCGAAATGATACCGAAGGACAAGCCTGCACGCTCGGACAAAATTTTATAATCCATATTCCCGTTTAAACTAGTAATGAAACCAAGTTTAACTTTGCAGACATGAAAAAGAACATCTTTGCCGGATTATCAATTATCTTATTGACAATCAGCACCTCTTCATACTCGCAACAGAATTATAAGACAGCGCTTGGCTTACGCCTGAACGGTGGAGCCGGCCTCAGTGTCCGTCATTTTCTGAAAGAAAAAAGCAGCATTGAAGGCATTCTGTATACACGATGGAGAGGTCTGAACATCACCGGTTTATATAACGTGAATACCGCGGTCTTCAACGAACCTGGCTTTAATTTCTTCATTGGAGGTGGTGCTCACCTCGGCTTCTGGGATCGGGACCGGAATCCCTGGTGGGATAATGACAAAGACTACAACGATACCCGCATGGTGTTCGGACTTGATGGTCAAATAGGCCTGGAATATGTCTTTAAAGAAATTCCGTTGAATCTTGCTGTAGACTGGAAACCAGCATTTAATATCATCGGAGTAACCAATTTCTGGGCAGGAGATGCCGCCCTTTCGGTGCGTTATACGTTTAAATAGACTTGCTGCGGACTTTGTACTTCGAGAGCTGACAGGGTCCCTGTACCTTTACCAGCTAAGCCGTGTGCATGTATTGGCCGCTTTATTCATCCCTGAAAGTGGCGCGAGGCTTTCTTGGGTGCTGACAGCCCTGCCGGGCAAGCCCTGAAAAACCGATACGTTGATGCATGCCTTATATTGACCTGCGGAGAGATTTACCCGAAACGTTCATTTCCAGCGCTTCACTGGAAATAGAGTATCCCGGGACCCTTATCGGCTCATGACCACTTTCTGCCTGAACAGACCCTGCGCATTTTCGAAAACGAAGTGATAAACTCCCACGGGAAGAAATTCCAATTCCATTGTTTTTGAGCCGAACAATTCATCGCTCAAAACCAGCCTTCCCCGAAGGTCAAAGATTTTTAAATGTCCCGGGAGGTTTTCCGGAACCCGGACCTGCACAATGCCGGAACCGGGGTTCGGCACCACCAGAATACCAGCGTCTGTGACTGTTGTGGCTGGCTCCACACGTGGCTGCCCCGTCTTTACCATAACAAACTCATCGGGAATGCTGCCATCGGATTTTAAAAATTTATAGCGCAGGGTATCGCCGTAAATGTCCAGCACCACGGATCCGGCAAGGGAATTATACGATGCAACCATGGCGTTATGCGGATAGCCGCTGGTGGTCGCAGCACTGGTTTTCCCTCCCACACCGCAAACCGCATATACGGTACCGTTATGCTGTGCATCTTTCATATATGGAGTCGCCGCACCATTTCCCGGCTGGACGATGTGCGCGGCGGCAAAGGTGTTTTCAGGGCCGTAATGGCCATGCATGAAATAACTGCGCTCATAGGTGTGGCTATGTCCGGAAAGCACCAGATCCACACCGTATTGCTCAAGCAGCGGTACGATGTTCTGCCGCATGTTCATCATCTCTATTTCCGTATCCGAGTTGTGAGTGCCTTTGCTGAAGGGGGGATGATGAAAATAGGCGATGATCCATTTCTGCTGGTTTTGCTGAAGGTCATTCTGAAGCCAGTTGTACATCGGGCTGCCGGGATGATTTAACGCGCCATAACTGTCGAGTGCGATGAAATGAATATTGGACCAGTCGTAAGAATAATACTTTTCCGTACCGGAAGCCACACCTCCGGCTTCCGCCGAAACCGGGAGATTGAAAATGCTGAAATAAGGGAAATTGGTGCCGAGCGCAGCCGCCGACTGGTAACCGCTCTGACCATAGTCATGATTGCCCGGCGCCGGGTAGAAATTCCAGTTTTTAAAGATGCTTCCGTACACATTAAAAACATAAGCGGTGTATTCCTGGTCGGTTCCGGTGTTGTAGGCATTGTCGCCAAGCCAGATCCACATATCATTTTTTACAGGACCCAGGTAGTTCAGATAGGACTGCAGCACCTGCCCCTGCTCTGTGCTGCCGTTGCCGAAATCACCCAGTGCCCACACGCGAACCGGCTGTACGGTACCGATATACGGTGCAGTATAAAAATAATTGCTTTGCCCCTTTTGCATGACCAGGGCCGTAGATCCGATTTTATAGAAGTACTTTGTATTGGGCTGAAGTCCGGTAATGCAGATCTCGTGCTCGGTCTTCATGGAGGTGTCGGTCACCGTAAAAGGACAGTTACTGCCAATCCCGAAACTGACCTTTGTATCGCTGGGAACATTCGTCCTCCAATGAAGAAGAGCCGATTGCTGGGTAACCGATTGAATATAGGGTCCGCGGGTAATGACAGGAAGTACGGCAGGGAGCTGGCCGAGCAATTCCAGCTCAAAAGTCAGATCGGTACTGCCGGCTGAAACATTGTGGACCTCTGCAGCCATCACATTTCCTCCGCTGTTGAATGCGGTAAGGGGTACGTTAAAAACCAATATCGTGTTCCCATCATCGGAACAACTGGAAACAGACGTGGTGGTTCCGGAAATGCTGCCTGCGGGCATGTTGTTCCTGTACACTTCGGCACCATTCAGGTACACGACAATGCCATCATCACGCCGGAGCCGGCAGGAAAAAGAGGCATATTGCGAAGGATTATACAGCGTGAACTTTTTCCGGAAGTACGCGGTGATACCACTGGAAAGCAGGGTGGTGGCCGGTGCATCCCCGAATCCAAGTTCCGCAGCACCCGATTTCCAGGTGGCATCACTGAATGAATAGCTGTTCCAGCCCGTGGGGGGTGTGGTGCCGTTATCCAGGTATTTCCAAACCGCCGTCTTGGCAATAATTGTTTTGGCAGCGGACGGATAAAAAATAAGCTGGGCAAGCAGGCAACAGATGAAGCAGAGGAGTGTTTTACGATTCACGATACTGCGGAAGCATGAAAGGTATGCATTCCGGCCGTGTAAAGCAAAGTTTTTTTCATCAAACCTTTCTCCATGTAATTTGATGAAATGATTAATTATTTCTTTACACGGAAAATGTACACCGGCTCGTTTTTATTTCGCGGATTCAGCCAGTGCAACAAACTGTCGAACCAGCTGGGCTCTGCTTTGAAAACGTATTCCAGTTGCCTGCCGGATCCTCTCTGGAACGTAGCAATCCGACGCCAAACATCCGTTTCCTGGAAAAAAAGGATGTACCGGGGGAAGGAATTTTCCGGCTTATCCTGAAAATAGGCTTTCAGTTGCTGAACGGTGTACTCCTTGTAAATGCAATAGGCCTTGTTCCACTTTCCGGAGTAAAACTGGGGCGGCCATTGCTGGGAATCACGATGACTCACCTCCATGACGAAATTATTGAAATCAGGTCGGGAATAAAGAAAATACATGGCTTCCACCATAGAGCGTTTCGAATAGGTGGTGCTGACCACGAGTACGGCCAGCGTATTCAGTACCCAGAAGAAGCGCCAGGAATAGGCAACGGCCTTCTCTACACCCTTGCTGTTACGCACCATGGCCCAACCCAGCGTGCCGGCCATCACAAAAAAGGGAATAAAGGGTAGAATAAACCGCTCCTGCTTGTTCGGAAACCAGGAATGAAACAGAAAAAAAACCAGTGAAGGCAGTACCAGCAACATGGCTTTCTTCCAGGCTTTCACATAGCCAATAATCAGAAAAATACTGACCGGCGGAATGAGCATTCCACCCACCGTCAGCAGGTACTGATACCAGGGCCGGTCGAAATAGGTGGTGGCATGCAGGAGGTTATAATCCACATAAGCGATAAATTCCGCAAAGGGCCTTTTGTAAAATATCAGATCGGCGGACTGGGTAAAGAAAAATGCAAGCAGGAAGCCTGCAAACAGCACCAGTCCCCTCACGATTTCTTTCCTGTACAGCAGATACAAACCCAGGCCACCCAGAAAAAACAAGGACTGAAAACGTATGCCCATCGCTACACCAGCCAGCATGCCGGCTATGAAAAAACCTCTTTTATTCCTTTCGTCCGCTTCGGCGAGCAACACAAAATAGAGGGAGGCGAGCAAGGGGGGCACACAAACCCACTCTACCAGGTTCCGGACACTCACCGAAGGGATAAACCAAAGGAGGGCTATCAGCCAGGCAGCCCTTAAGGCCTCCTTTTCCGATCCCATCCTGGCAGTGATCTTATACGTGAGCCATACACTCAGCATCGAATAGAAAGCATGAAGGGTACGCACCACATACATCTTTCCCTGAGGATCATCCAGGCCAATAAAATTCAGAAATTTAAAAAGCAGAAAATGAAGCCCGACATAAAACCAACTGTGGCCGCTGGGTTCTCCGCCATTGTTCCAGGGCAACCAGTTGTTGTAATCAAAACCATCGGCAAAGCTCTGTCCAGCCTCAATAACGAGGAAGTGATCGTCGTGCATGCCGAATCCTTTCGAAAACAGGGCGGCCACCAGCCGAAGAAGTAGTCCGCAAAAAAGGATGGTCCGTAAAGGATGCAGCCGGTAATAGTCATAAAGCATTTTCATTTTGCAAAGTTGGAAAGTTCATCCAAGGATGAACCGGATTGCGCTAATTTTAAATTTTCAGGCTATTTTTTTTGACCGTCCGCAATTCTTTCCAACCCCGGCCGTTTACCCGAGGATGCACATCCCCGGATTTTAAGGTTTTAATGGCGCTAAAAATGGCCCCAGATAAACGTTTTCAACAGTTTTGGGAATTATCAACACCGGGCAAATCTGAGTGCTTCAGGAAGCATTAAAATCCGTATCTTTGTTAACCTTTGGTCAAATAAGCATAACTAACTGATAATGAGCGAACAAGTC
This sequence comes from Bacteroidia bacterium, assembly GCA_016788185.1. Lineage (GTDB taxonomy): Bacteria > Bacteroidota > Bacteroidia > AKYH767-A > OLB10 > JAJTFW01. Next base: position 14,269 of record JAEUTF010000022.1, read on the forward strand.
TTGGAAAAAGAAGAGATTAAGCACAATGAATATTCCGCCGACAGCATCCAGGTTCTGGAAGGATTGGAAGCCGTCAGAAAACGTCCCGCCATGTACATTGGCGACATTGGCGTAAAGGGACTTCACCACCTGGTTTATGAAGTAGTCGACAACTCCATCGACGAAGCCCTGGCGGGTTATTGCAAGAACATAGAAGTTTTCATTAATCCCGATAACAGCATTACGGTTCGCGACGATGGCCGCGGAATTCCAACCGACATGCACCTGAAGGAAAAGAAGTCGGCCCTGGAAGTGGTCATGACCGTTCTTCATGCCGGTGGTAAATTTGACAAGGATTCCTATAAAGTTTCCGGAGGTCTTCACGGTGTGGGCGTCAGTTGTGTCAACGCGCTCTCCACCACCCTGATTGCCACGGTGCACCGCAACGGCAAGATCTGGCAACAGGAATACAGTTGCGGCAAACCGCTTTACGATGTAAAAATTGTCGGCGAAACCACCCGTACCGGAACCGAAGTGATGTTCCGTCCCGACAACTCGATCTTCATCACCACCGAATACCACTACGACACCCTGGCCACCCGTATGCGGGAACTGGCCTTCCTCAACAAGGGCATCAGCATCATACTTTCCGATCTGCGCGAACTCAACGAACAGGGTGAGCCGGTGAACAAGGAGCGATTTTTCAGTGAGCGCGGACTGGTGGAATTTGTGGAATACCTCGACGCCACCCGCGAAAAACTGATTGAAGATGTGATTTACATGGAAGGCGAAAGGGCCAATATCCCTGTGGAAGTGGCCATGTCCTACAACACCTCTTTCAATGAGAATGTCCATTCCTACGTAAACAACATCAACACCCACGAAGGAGGTACACACCTGGCCGGTTTCAGGCGCGCGCTCACCCGCACTCTGAAGAATTACGCGGAGAAGGAAGGACTTCTGTCCAAACTGAAATTCGACATCAGCGGTGACGACTTTCGCGAAGGACTTACGACCGTGATTTCCGTAAAAGTACAGGAACCTCAGTTTGAAGGGCAGACAAAAACCAAACTCGGCAACAACGAAGTCATGGGGGCGGTGGACCAGGCGGTGGCGGAAATGCTCAACAATTACCTGGAAGAGCATCCGCGTGAAGCCCGGAACATCGTCAACAAGGTGATCCTGGCCGCCACGGCAAGGCATGCGGCCCGGAAAGCCCGGGAAATGGTTCAACGTAAAGGGGCCTTCACCGGGACCGGACTCCCCGGCAAACTGAGCGACTGTTCAGAACGTGATCCTTCCAAATGTGAAATTTTCCTCGTCGAAGGAGATTCGGCGGGTGGTACTGCCAAGCAGGGCCGCGACCGTAATTTTCAGGCAATCCTCCCCCTGCGCGGTAAAATCCTCAACGTGGAAAAAGCCATGGATCATAAGATCTATGACAACGAAGAGATCCGCAACATTTTTACAGGCCTGGGAGTCAGCAAAGGAACGGCGGATGACGAGCGCGCCCTGAACATCGAAAAACTTCGCTACCACAAGGTGGTGATCATGACCGATGCCGACGTGGACGGAAGCCACATCACCACCCTCATCCTGACCTTCTTCTTCCGGCATATGAAAGAACTGATTGAAGAAGGCTATGTGTACATTGCCACACCCCCGCTGTACCTGGTAAAAAAGGGCAAGGAAGAAGTGTATTGCTGGAACGACGAACAGCGCCTGGAAGCCATCCGCAAACTGGCCGGCGAAGGCAAAGAAAGCAATGTGAATGTACAGCGTTACAAGGGTCTCGGTGAGATGAACGCCGAACAGCTCTGGGAAACCACCATGCGCCCCGATACGAGGACACTGCGCCAGGTAACCATCGAAAGCGCCGCTGAGGCCGACCGTATTTTCTCCATGCTGATGGGCGATGATGTACCGCCAAGAAGGGAGTTCATTGAGAAAAATGCCAAGTACGCCAAAGTGGATGCCTGATCAATCATGAAATACACGTACCCGACGGCTGCAGCAATGCAGCCGTTTTTGTTGAAACCCCTTTGGCCATCTTCAAAAAGTTTGAAATACAAAACTTTGCGGTAAACTACGACCCGTAAAGATGCCTTCTTCGTTTGCTGCACAATAAATCAACTAAAAAATCATTCCCAAACCACTATTCAGAGCAAAGTGTTTTTCCTAACTTCGCGTCTCAAATACCAACTGTTTTAAACCCAGAAATTCAATGAAAGTAACTGTAGTAGGCGCCGGTAACGTAGGAGCAACCTGTGCCAATGTGATTGCTCACCGCGAACTCGTCAACGAAGTCATCCTCCTCGATATCAAAGAAGGTACCGCAGAAGGAAAATCACTCGACATGTGGCAGACCGCTCCGATCAACATGTACGATACCCGCATCAAAGGCGTTACCAACGATTATTCGGCTACCGCCGGATCGGACGTGGTGGTCATCACTTCCGGGCTGCCCCGTAAACCGGGCATGAGCCGTGATGACCTGATCGCCACCAATGCCGGCATTGTGAAGTCCGTTACGGAGAACATCATTAAATACAGTCCCGATACGATTATCATCGTGGTGAGCAATCCGCTCGACGTGATGACCTATTGCTCCTACCTGACCTCCGGCTTTGACCCCAGGCGGGTTTTTGGCATGGCCGGCATTCTTGACACTGCACGTTACCGTGCCTTTCTTGCCGAAGCCCTGAACACTTCCCCGAAGGATATTCAGGCGGTGCTGATGGGTGGACATGGCGATACCATGGTACCCCTTCCCCGCTATACCACGGTAGCTGGTATCCCCGTCACGGAACTGATCTCAAAAGAAAAACTCGACGCTATTGTGCAACGCACCAAAGTCGGGGGCGGTGAGCTGGTGAACCTGATGGGCACTTCGGCCTGGTATGCTCCCGGTGCAGCGGCGGCTCAGATGGTAGAAGCCATTGTTCGCGACCAGAAACGCATCTTCCCGGTGTGTGCCTGGCTGCAGGGCGAATATGGCCTGAAGGACGTTTACCTGGGTGTGCCGGTGAAACTGGGCAAGAACGGTATTGAAGAGATCATTGAACTGAAGCTTCAGGCCGATGAAATGGATCTGCTGGTGAAATCGTCAGCGGCTGTCAAAGAAGTGATGAACGTACTCGATAAAATGTCGGAAGCCGTAAAATAATATCTGCTTCACCCCAAGCAACCGCATCAGGAAAAAGCTGATGCGGTTTTTTTTATTTACAAAAACCGTGAGTGCTCCTCTTCTGATGGCTGCCTGCAGGATGCTCTCCGGCCCCACCAGCGGTAGCGCCGTGAAGCAATGAATTGGTAAAGGGCATCGCGAGGGGACAAAGGCAACATCAGAAATACATTGAGGATCGTCCAGGGGAATCCCAGCTTTCTGCCAATTCTTAAAACGGCTTCAGACTTCAAATAGAGCTTTTCATTCTCTATCAGCATCACCGATTCTGCTGAAGTAAAACCGTAACGGCTCAGCACTTCGGTTCCCGCTTTCGACTGAGCGGCAACAAAAAGAAAACGGGCCTTCTTGTCTCTGCGAAGAACAAAGTCGACCCACCAGGAACAGACATGGCAGTAGCCGTCAAATACAATGAGGCACTTTTCTTCCTTCATTACCCGGCAATACTGACACCGATCCACTTTCCGATCCCAAAAGTAATGGCCGCGGCGGCCAGACCGAAAAACACCTGCCGGAAGCCGGAGAACCAAACACTTTTACCGGTAAACAGTGTAATGGCCGCACCGATCAGGAACAAGCCAACAGCACTAACCATGGCACTCGTATACACCGCGATGTTTCCATTCAGAAAGAAGAAAGGAAGTACCGGGAGGATGGCGCCAGCCGCAAAAAGAAAAAAAGAAAAGAGCGCTGCCTCCATCGCCGATCCCTTGAGTTCCTCCGGGTTAATTCCCAATTCCTCCCGGCTCAACACATCATGGGCGCGCGATTTGTCTTTTATGACTTCACCTGCCATGTGCCGGGCCTGTTCTTCAGAAATACCCTTCGACATATAAATGAGAGCGAGCTCCCTTTGCTCCCCTTCGGGATTCAGCTCAAGTTCTTCCATTTCGAGCTGCATTTGATTCTCGTAGAGCTCCTGAGAACTGCGCACTGAAATCCATTCCCCGAGAGCCATGGACAATGCACCGGCCAGCAAACCGGCCATGCCGGCCAGCAAAACCGCCTCTCCTCCGCCGCTGGCACCCGCGATGCCCATCACCAGACTAAAATTAGATACCAGGCCGTCGTTGCCTCCAAGTACAGCCGCTCGCAGTGCATTGCCACCCACCGAACGATGCCTTTTCTCAAAGCGGGCAATGCTTCCGGCTTTATGGCCTGATTCTTTCTCAAGGATGGCATTCAGTATTCTCACATGATTGCCTTCTCCTCCACTCAGCGTCACCTTTCTCTTTCTCTTTTCAACGATCAAGGCATTGGAAAGGCTCTTCTCGGTATCCATCAACATGCCCAGCACATAATCGTAGCCGAGAACCTTCCCAATCCAATTCATAAAACGCCCTCTGCCGGAAACCGGAGGAAGGTCTTTCAGGTCAAGCCCCTTCTTCTTCATGAAGGCTTCGGCATGGCCCGATTCAATTTCGCTCATCTCCTGAAACACTTTCGCAATCAGGGGATCTTTCTCCACTTCGGCCAGACGGCCATAAAGGAAGGCAGCATCTACTTCGGTTTGAATTCCTTTCAGGCCCTTCATGGTGATTCAGATTAAAGATAAATTGGTTTAGTGAGAGGATCCACCCTTCACAGTGATTTCAAAAATCAGGCGCCAGCGTATGAACCGTTTTACTTAGCCCGCACGCCAATGGCATAAGGGTCCACGCTCACCTCCGGCTTGAAACTCAATACGCGCTCCAGCGTAGCCATATCAATCATGCTCAGGTATCCGTTCTGACCGGAGCAGGAGGCGGCATGATGAGGGGCGGTTCCGCCGGATACATTTCTGTTGGCAATATACACCACGCCTTTCTTCTCATCCACAGCGATGCCATGCGGTTGCCAGCCCACCTTGATTTTTTTAATTTCAGTCAGTGTTACCATATCGATCACGCTGATGGAACCCCGCATATCAGGAAAAAAGTTGTCCTCTGTATTGGTTACAAACAACAGGTTGGAGGCCGGCGCCACCCCAAACTCCAGCGGCACCCTGCCAACGGGAATCACCTGTACAAGCTGGTTGTTTGCGGTCGTAAAGACCCGTACCTGGTTGACGTTGGTGTCCTGGCAGGTCACAAAATACTTGGTATAATCGGGACTGAACACAATTTCATGCGGCTTCATGGGGAAAGGCAATTGCCAGGGGCCGGGCGGATTGATGTTCACGTCTTCATACGATGCCACATCGTTCACCGGAATTTTCAGAATTTTACTGATCTCCTGACAAGTCACATAGAGGGTATCATCGGAGGCATTCAAGGCCACGCCGTGAAGATTCGGAGATGGATTACCGGTAATGGGAAAAGGGCCCACCGTGTTGGAAGTTCCGGCATCGATGTCGATAAAGGCCACACGGCCTCCGTTGTAATCGACTGAATATGCTTTCCTGGAATCTTTGGATATCACAAGGGTATTCCAGCCTCCCGCCATGCCGTTTCCAATCGGGATGGTCTTCACCAACTGATCGGTGGCTGTGCTGAATACCTGCACGATATCTGCATTGAGAAAAACCACCAACCAGTATTTGCCATCCGGTGTCACTTTAATGTTGTGCGGAGATTCGGGTGGTGAGGCACCGGGCAATTGTCCCACATCAATCATGCGCATAGCCACCCGCCGGTCGGCATCAAATACGCTGACTACATCACAACCCTGATTCACAACATAAAATTTATGGCGTGCAGGATCATCGGAAAATTTGACAAACCCGTTTTTATCCGGAGCCCCTGCATCAATCCAGTTTTTAAGAAGGGTGTATTCGGCACTGGTGAGGGGGTTCTGGTTGACCGGCATGGTGGGTTGAGCCACGAGGCCCAGGCTACTGTCGACATTGGTATAGTAGCACAGGGTGCTGAAATCGGAACGGAAAGGAATCACCACCGCCCCGTTGTTGGTCCCATCAAACATGCGTTCCCATGAACTCAGATCCAGTCCGGCTGCGGCATCTTTGCTGGCGGTATTGTGGCAACCTGCCGTGGCGCACTTGCCGATCAGAATCTGATCCACCGGATCCGGATACGCACTGGCCGAAACAAGCGGCGGTTCATAATACTCGTATTTGCATGCACCGAAGCAAAGTAAAACCAGTAGTAAAGAATGTGTTTTTTTCATCAATCGCCTTCGGTTATGTAAACATGGATGGAATCAGATCCCACCTGCTGCGTGGTGCTGAAAGGGAGCCCGCCTTTGCACACCCAATTCGACGGATCCAGCAAACTGTCAATACCAATAGCGTAGAGGTAGTAATTCCCGCAGGCCAGGCTATCGATGCTGACGTAGGGTGAATTCCAGTCCGCCGTCATCTTATAATCATACAAGCTGGTATCTTCACCGGGAAACTCCGTCGCATTGAACTTAACAAACACCCGGCAGCCCGGAATGGGACGGGCGTGATGCAGCATTTTTGTGACCAGCGTCAATTGACCGTTGCGTCCTTCCAGGCAATTGTCAGGCTCCTCCTTTTTGTCCTCTTTGCACTGACAGGAGAAAAGCGACATCACCAGGATGAAAAACGCAGAAACAGGTTTGGTTGAATTCATGATCCTCTGGTCCATTAACGTGCTGATGACATTATTGTTTTACAAACCGCTGGCTGAAGGTCTTTCCCTTTACACTTACACGACAAAGATACATCCCCCTGTTCAACTGACGGACATCCAGACGGGGTGCATCCCCGTAAACTTCCAGTCTGGACACCATTTGTCCCCGCACGTCAAACACTTCAATGGTTTTCCGTCCTGAACCGGTCTCCATCCGTAGATTTAACCAGGACTCAACCGGGTTAGGGTACACGGTGAAAAAGGAACCAGCATCCTCCGGATGGTGTACGGAGAGCAGCGGATTCTGGGTGTAAAGCACCAGACCACCCGGAAGGGTACCTACCACGAGGTCATAAAGCGTATCGCCGTCTACGTCAGCCATGGCCGGAACAGCCACCTGCGGTTCATAAATATTCTGAAACATGGAGTCCAGCAGTGTAAAGCTCCCGCCCAGGTTGCCATCAATGTTACCGTAATGATACAGATGGCCATTCAATGAGCCAGAAATCAATTCATAGCCGTTTCCGTTATCGAACAGCAATGGTGTGGAGAAACCGGCGAAAGATCCGGCTTTGGTTACATTGACTCCTCCAAAATTATTGGTTACATAGGAAAAAACAGGCACCGCCGCGGTACCGGTATTTTCATAATAGTTCAGTACGCCGCTGCGCTCTCCGATCAGGAGGTCTGTATCGCCGTCACGGTTCACATCCACGAGTTGGGGAGAAGCATTGTCGCCAATATCAATGGACTGATACACCGGCTGTGAAAGAATGAAAATGCAGGGATTGCCTGCTCCGGCAATGTTCTGGTAATACACCAGGGTGCCATCGGAAGTGCCCAGCAACATGTCCGGATCCGCATCTCCGTCAAGGTCTGCAAAAGCCGGGTAGAGGCCTAATAGGCCGGTGGAGGAAATACCGGCAAAATCATCTGTTACCAGGGTGTACTCTGCTTTCTGTCCGGACCCGGTGTTCCGGTAGTAAGCGATTTTCGCGACCTGGTTGTTGTTGTTGAAGTAAAAATCGTTCCCGACGAGCAGATCGGTTCTGCCGTCCTGGTCCACATCAAAAAAAGCAGGATGCGCTCCGGTGCCCACCTCCACCATGCCGTCCACGAGCCAGCGGCTCGTCTGATGACTGAACACATTGCTCTGGTTGTTGGTGGTATTACGGTAATACATGACGTTATAAAAATCTTCCCCGGTAAAATAAAAATTGGAAACAATCAGATCCTTGTTCCCGTCGTTGTTTCCGTCAAAATAGTGCGGACCGGCCACATCCCTGAGAATGGCCGGTACATTGTAGGATGGATACGCCGTATCCTGTGCACAGATCCAGGCTGAATCCGGCGTCCCGCAGTTCTCCAGATAGAGCAGGTTGGGGCTGAGAATATCGCCGTTGAGGATGTCTTTATCGCCATCCCCATCCTTATCAAAAGCCAGAAGGGAGGAACCTGCATGCCGGAGTTTATGCTGTTCAGCAGTTGCCGGCGTTCCCTGCCCTGTTCCTTCGTCCGCTGCATACGCCAGCCGGTAAGGATCTGCCGGCATCAGCGGGCACGTGGGAAGCACAGGCGGGAGTACCGCTACGTTCGAAGAGTTGGACAGCACGAAATACCCCCAGCACACCGGTATATTGTGGTGGTTGAGGAGGCCGGGCACACCCGATGAATCCATTGAAAAATTCTCATGATGCTCCACCCATGAACCGCTGATACTGAAGGCCAGAATGTCCATATCCCCGTCGTTGTCCAGATCACTCAGGGCCGGTGCGTTGACCCGGGAAGCATA
>JAEUTF010000024.1 GCA_016788185.1 Bacteroidia bacterium
ATCTGCGGATCCAATGTAAGCTGGACAGCACCCACCGCCGCTGATCCCGACAACTGCCTCTCGCCTCTTGTGTTCACCTCCAATTACAATTCCGGTGATTTCTTCCCCTTGGGCACCACCACCGTTACCTACATTGCAAACGATGGGGTGAATCCTCCCGTCACCTGCAGTTTTGATGTAACGGTAAGCCCTGCCGATATGTCGACCGGCGCCATCAGCGGAACCGCTACCGCCTGCCTGCCGGGCGTGGCCGGTTCATCTTCTTTCAGTATTCCTTCCGTATCCGGTGCTATAAACTATGTTTGGTCGGTACCGGCTGGCATGACCATTTCTTCCGGCCAGGGTACTACCTCCATTACAGCCAGCTGGACCGCTTCGGCTATACAGGCCGGTATCTCCGGTCAGATCTGTGTGTATGCCACCGACGGCTGTGCCAACGGTCCTGCCACCTGCCTGTATGTGGAACGTGAAATAGCTGCTCCGGTCACTCCGGGCTCCATCTCCGGTCCCGGTAAATTGTGTCCCGGTGATGCCGCTACCTACTCCGTAGCTGCAGTGTCCCGTGCCACGTCCTATACCTGGTCGGTTCCTGCCAATGTGAGCATCACGGGCGGACAAGGTACCAACGTACTTACAGTGAGCGTGGGTCCCGGTTATACCGGCGGTTCCGTTACGGTGAGTGCAGGCAATGTATGCGGCAACAGCCCGCTGCGCAGCAAAGCGGTTACGGTGAATCTGCCCGGCACGCCAGCCGCCATCCAGGGTTCAAAGGATGGTTTATGCAATGTAAGCGGTCAGGTTTACTCCGTATCTGCAGTACCTGCGGCTACCAGTTATCTCTGGACAGTCAATGGCGGTACCATTGCCGGCGGACAGGGAAGCACTTCCATCACTGTTGATTTCGGCAACCTGACTAGCGGTACCGTCACCGTACAGGCTGTGAACGGATGTGGCAGCAGCCTGATCCGTACATTGAGTGTAGTGGGAGCCCCGGCTCGTCCCGGTGCCATCAGCGGTCCGAATCCGGCTTGTACCGGCACCATCCAGCCCTACAGTGTGGCTACGGTGCCTCAGGCCAGTACGTACAACTGGACGGTCACCGGCGGAGGCAGTATTTCCTCCGGACAGGGAACCAAGGACATTACCATCCTCTGGTCAGCCACGCCTTCCCTGAACCAGTCGGTAACCGTGAGCGCCTCCAACGCCTGCGGAACCAGTGCGATCCGTGCACTCAGCGGAATCAATGTCAATGCATGTCCCCGTATCGGAGATTCCGGAGAGATCGGCCTGCTGGTGTTCCCGAATCCTGCTACAGACCGCATCACCGTTGAATTCACCACCACGGAAGCGGCCGGCTATCGCATCAGCATAACAGACCTTTCCGGTCGTACCGTGTACACGGAAATGATGGATGCCGTTTCAGGCCTGAATCGCCATGATGTAGCGCTGAACGGCTACGCTGCCGGCATGTATTTCATCGTTCTTGAATCTCCGGGAGTGCTGCAACAGCAGCGCCTTGTGATCGAATAATCTTTTTTGGATTTTAAGAGGGGGCCTGCAGCTTGCGGGCTCCCTTTTTTATTGGTTTTGCAGAGCGGAAATCACCCCGGAAAAAGTTCAATTTTATCTTTAGTATGAAATTAGTTTTTCGTAAATTTGAAAAGGGTGTGTAGTGTGTAAACACCCTTTAAATATTCCTGGAGAATCAGCAAAAAAACGTTAAATATGCGGTAATCCGTACACGTTATAAAATAAAAACCCATATGCCGGTAAGCGTTCCGGATAACACAGCATGAAAATTCAAACAAACATATCGATGAAAAATCATTACAATCAGGTTTTGTCCGAAACAACAATGAGGACGGCCGAGATGAAAGGTAAAGCAGGAAATCCTTGCTGTGACCTGTTGGCATCCGGCCCCGGCAGTGGAATAAAATATTTCCTGCTTTTGATAGCCATTCTTTTTTCACCTGTTCTGAAGGCCCAGCTGACGGGTGCAAAAGCCATACCCGGTGATTATGCCACGGTTTCCGCGGCGGTTACCGCGCTGAATGCTTCCGGCGTGGGTGCCGGCGGTGTCACGTTCAATGTGGCCGCCGGATATACGGAGTCCATCACCGCTCCCATCAACATCACGACCGCGGGCGCTGCCGGCAGCCCGATTGTGTTTCAGAAAAGCGGAGTGGGAGCCAACCCGGTTATCACCCGTACCGATGCAGGATCCACTACCACCAGTGCCCTCGGAGGACTGGGTGATGCCGTGATCCGCATCGACGGAACCGACTTCCTGACGTTCGACGGAATCGATGTTTCTGCAAGCCTCCAGGGGATAGAGTATGGATACTTTACCTCCAAAACCGCCACCAATGCCTGTCAGAACCTGACCATTCAGAACTGTGTGATCAGCATGACCAAAGGCACCAGCGGTTTCGTGATCGGAATTCACATCGGTAACGGAACTGTTTCTGTTTCAAGCGCTACCGGGGTGACCGTAACCGCCAACAGCGGCCGCAGCGAGAACATCCTCATCCGGGGTAACACCATTCAGAATGTGCATGCCGGCATTTATTGCCGCGGATTCAATTCCGCCGCTCTTTATGATCAGAACATCACCATCGGTCAGGCCGGAGCCGGCAATACCATCCGTAACTTCGGCGGAGGTTCCGCCACCACCACCTATGGTGTTTATTTCATTTATGCAAACAATACCAGTGTCGATTACAATACCATCGACAATGCCGGCGGCGGCGGCTCAGCCCATGCATCGATATTTTACAGTATTTTCTATTCTGTCGTTAGCGGGGTCGTGAGCGGAAGCAACAATGCGATCACTGTAAACACGTCCGGCACTTCGGCCATGCAATGCATTTATAATTCCAATGCCGTTACGTCCAATACCTTCAGCAACAATTCTTTTTCAGGCTCCGTAGCGACCACCGGTACATCGTATCTGATTTACGCCAGCAGCACCACACCGGATGTAACCATCACCGGTAACCAGGTGAGCGGTACTTTCACAAAAACAGGAGCAAGCGGGACTTTTTATTGTTATTATAACCTGGGCAGTCCGGCTGCAGGAACCGAGACCATTACCAATAATAATTTCTCCAACATCACGAGCACCGGTACAGGGGCTTTTAATGGCATTTATACGAATACGGCTGTCGGACAGAACCGTGTTTGTCATTCCAATACCATCAGCAACTGGACCATCGGCAGCACCAGCACCAGTTATGGAATATATTGTTTGAGTTCCCTCAGTAACCAGGTGTACAACAACACGGTCAGCAACATCAATGCGACGGCTTCGGGAGGGTTGGTCGGCATTTATTTTACCGGCACCAACCCGACCGTATACGGAAATACGGTGTCGAACCTCACCATCGGCAATGCCACCGTATTTTACGGTATGCAGTGCGCGGGTACCGGTACGGTCAACCTTTATGGAAACAGGATTTTCAACCTGGTGAACAACAATGCCGCTTCTACTGCCGCCAACCTGGTTGCCGGCATTCATGTTTCCACCAACGGTACCTCCACCAACATTTACAACAACCTGATCGGAGGACTTTCTGCTCCTTCCAGTATTTCAACGGATGCAATCCGGGGGATCAACCTGGCGGCAACCACTGCTTCCACCGGCATCGCTATCAGCTACAATACCATTTACCTGAATGCATCCTCAAGCGGAGCCAATTTCGGAACCAGCGGAATTTATCATACCACGAATGCCACCGCGGGGAACGGCAACCTGGTGTTGCGCAACAACATTGTTTACAACGGCAGTACAGCGGCGGGTACCGGTGTGGTGGCCGCCTATCGTCGGAGCAACAGCACCACGGCCAATTACAATGCATCGTCCGATAAGAATATTTTTTACGGAGGCCCCGCTTCCCCTTCACAGCTCATCTTTACCGATGGCACGGTCCTGAATCAGAGTCTGGGAGAATACCAGACCTATATGAGCGGGGTCGGCGCGGATCAGAACAGTTACGAAGAGAACGTGAGTTTCCTCAGTACCAGCGGAGCGAGCGCTGATTTTCTGAAATTCAATACAGGGATTCCCAGCATCGCCGAAAGCGGCGCCGGTAACATTGCCGGCATCACCACGGATTATTTCAATACCACCCGCCAGGGCAACCCCGGCTATGCCGGCACGGGATCCTCTCCCGACGTAGGCGCCTGGGAGTTAGAAGGCACCGCCCTGGGCGGCTGTGCAGGATCTCCTGCCGCCTCCACGGCGCAGACCAGCAATGCCAATCCCTGTTCAGGCTCCAATTTCAGTCTGACACTGGATGTGGTATTCGGTGTTGGGCATGCCTTTCAGTGGGAAGAATCGACGGCCGGTGCAGGCGGACCTTATACTCCGGTCGGTGGAGCAACCAGTGCCACACTCACCACCAACACCACCGTAAGCAAATGGTATCGTTGCATCGTTACCTGTGTGTCAAGCGGACAAAGTACCACTTCGGCGGAGGTGGCCGTTAGCATCGCTGCACCCCTCTCAGGCACCTATCTGATTGACAACACTGGCGCAGGTAATTATCTGAGTTTTGGTGACGCCATTGCCGATATCAACTGCAAAGGATTGGGCGGTGCGGTAACCTTCCAGGTTACCGCCGGTCAGGCTTTCACGGAGAGTGGTTCGCTGAGTTGTGTCGTTTCCGGAACGGCGGTGAATACCGTGACTTTCCAGCGGAACGGAGCAGGGGCCAATCCTGTGATTTTGAAAGCCGGTACCAGCGGAACAGCCGATTTCATTCTTCAGCTGAGCGGGGTGGATTATTATACCTTCGATGGTATTGATTTCGTACAAACCGGAGGATCCGCCGCGGATTGGGTGGAATACGGAGTCTGGATCACGAACGCTTCTACCACCAACGGCGCCAAAAACAACACGATTAAGAACGGCACCATTACCCTCAGCAATGCCCATACAGGCGCAAGGGGTGTCTTCATCGGTTCTGCTTTTACCCCGGTATCCCTGGACGGTACCCAGAGCAATAACCGTTTTCTCAACATGACGGTTCAGTATGCCTGGGAAGCATACCGCATCACCGGGGCCACCACCACCTACATGGACGATGCCAATGAAATCGGAACAGAGAGCGGTGGAAGCAGCATCATCCAGAACATGGGTGACGGCATTACTACCGGTAGTGTCTATGGGGTTTTTGCTACCTACCAGACCAATTTCAAACTCAGGAATACCGCTGTGAGCAACCTGCTTCCGGGCGGTACTTCCCTCGTGTACGGAATCACCATGCAAACCTCCGCTTCTAATTCCGCCACCATTTCGGATAATACCTTCAGCAACATCAGCGGCGGCGGAACGGTGTATGGCATCTATTTCACATCAGGTGATACCGCCGACATCTATAACAATGAAATGTATGGCATCAGCAGCAGCGGTACGTCCAGCTCGGTGCGCGGCATTTACCTCACCGCAACCGGTCTGAATGCCAATGTGTACAACAACCGCATTTATAATATCAATGCCAATGGCATCACCACTACCACGGTGGCAGGTATCGACGTGGGCACGGGACTGGCCTACAACATTTACAACAACATGGTGTCGGACATCAAGGCGCCGGCCTCCACACAAACGGCGGCGGGTACCCGCGGTATCTCCATCACCAGCGGATCAACGGGTGGGGTAGTCAAGATTTACAACAATACAGTGGTATTGAGTGATGTGGCCACGGCGACTGCTTACACCTCAGCGGCCCTGCACAATTCCAGTACCACACCTACACTGGACATACGCAACAACATCTTCATCAACAATTCGGATATCTCATCGGCCGGTACGCGCGTGGCCGCCTTCTGGAAAACCTCCACGACCGATAACATTGACAACAACAGCAATAACAACCTCTATTATGCCGGGGTCGCGGATGCCGCACACCTGGTGTATTATGACGGTACCAACGCCATACAAACCATTCCCGCCTACCAGGGGCTGGCGGCGATCACCCCTGGTGAATCCGCTACACTGACTGAAAACACGGCCTTCGTGCTTCCGGTTTTAAATGGTATCCTGCGTCCGGATCCGGTGACTCCTACGTACGCGGAAGGGGGTGCCCAGGTTTTGGCCCTTGTGCCGGCTGATTTTGAAAACGAGGTAAGAAGCCTTAGCACGCCGGATATCGGTGCGGACGAGGGGAACTTTACCGTTCAGCTTCCACCGCTGCCCGATTGCGCGAATTATATTTCACCGGCCAACGGGGCAACCGACCTCTGTTCTTATGGAATCGTAAGTCTGAACTGGTCTGCTTCGCTCAGCGGAGGTCCTGTGTCACAGGGATACGATGTGTATTTTGGTACGTCGCCGGCACCGGCCTTCGTATTAAATACGAGTGCTACCAGTTATTCACCTGCAGGTCTCTTGCCCAACACCACCTATTACTGGCAGATCGTACCAAAGAATGCCGCGGGCAGTGCAGTTGGCTGTGCGGTTCAGTCGTTCACGACCATCAATGCCCAGGTGACCGGAACTACCGGTGATACGCGCTGCGGAACAGGGCCCGTGAATCTTTCGGCCAGCGGGGCGGGTACCTTCAAATGGTACAACACGGCCTCCGGAGGTACCTCCATCGCCACCGGTGCGGTCTACAGTCCCGTAGTATCTTCCACCACTGACTTCTGGGTATCCGCTTCTGATGGAGGAGTAAACTCCGTCGTTGGCCCGGTCAGTCCCACATCGCTGAGTGGGGTCTCTTCTTCCAATATCGCTGTTACGACCCAGTATATGCTGTTTGATGTGCTGGCCGCTTCAGCCACCATTGCCTCCCTGGATGTATATCCGACCGCAGCGATAGGTTCAACGTTCAATATTTCAATCCGCAATTCATCCGGCACGGAGATATTCAACAGTGGTTCCATCACCACCACCGTTACCGGTGGCGCCACTCCGCAAACTGTGGTACTGAATGCAGTCATTCCGGCCGGCATTAATTACAGGATCGGACTTGGTGTGAATCCGGGAATGCAGCGGAACACCCTTGGGGCGGTTTACCCCTATACCATACCCGGTGTGATCAGTTTCACCGGAAACAGTTTCAATGTCACATACTGGTATTTTGTATACAACATCAATGTGGTCACCGGCTGCGAAAGTCCGCGGCAGATGGTCACGGCAACGGTGATCCCCTCCACGACTTATTATACGGATGCCGACGGCGACAGCTATGGCGATCCCGCCTCCCCGGTAATTTCCTGCACCGGAGCTCCTTCCGGAGCCGTTGCGGATAATACGGATTGTAACGATGCCAATGCGGCGGTGAACCCCGCGGCGGCCGATGTCTGCAACGGGCTCGATGATGATTGCGACGGCACCACCGACGAGGGCTGTTCGGCGCTTACCTTCTATGCCGATACGGATAACGATAGCTATGGAAATCCTTCCTCATTCATCGTTCAGACCAACCCTGTACCTCCTGCAGGTTATGTGGCGGATAACACCGACTGTAACGACGGCAATGCAAGCGTTAACCCCGCCGCCACCGAACTGTGTAACAACATGGACGACGATTGCGACGGATCTATAGATGAAGGATTTGATGCGGACAATGACGGCTACACCTCCTGTAACGGCGATTGCGACGACAACAATGCCGCAGTAAATCCATTGGCAGCTGAGGCTTGCAACGGAATCGATGACGATTGTAACGGGCTTACCGATGATAACGTTCCCGCCATCCCGTCATTGGGTGCCATCAACGGCACCTTGTCAGCCTGTCTGCCCGGAATCGCCGGCTCTGCCAGCTTTAGTGTGGCTCCGGTGGCTACCGCCACAACCTACATGTGGACGGTTCCTGCAGGGTTCAGCATCAGCAGCGGACAAGGCAGTACCTCCATCACCGTAACCTGGACCGCTTCGGCTATCCAGGCCGGTATAAGTGGTTCAATCTGTGTTACGGCCTCCAACGCCTGTCTCAGCACCGCGGCTTCCTGTTCAGCGGTCGACTATCAGATCGCTGCTCCGGTCACTCCTCCTTCCATCTCCGGTCCCGGCAAACTTTGCCCCGGCGATAATGTAACCTATTCCATCGCCGCGGTGGCCAGAGCTTCTTCCTATGCCTGGTCCGTACCGGCCACGATGACCATTACTGCCGGACAAGGCACCAATGTGATCAGCGTTTCTGTCAATCCCGGTTATTCAGGAGGTTCGGTATCGGTGATCGCGGTGAACGTATGCGGAAGCAGTCCTGCCCGTAGCAAAGCCGTCACGCTGAATCTTCCCGGCACGCCAACGGCCATCCAGGGTCAGAAAGAAGGATTGTGTAATCTCAGCGGAATCGTATTCTCTGTTCCCGCAGTACCCGCCGCCACCTCGTACCTCTGGACGGTGAACGGCGGCACGCTGATCAGCGGACAGGGTACTACCTCCATTACCGCTGATTTCGGAAATCTTACTTCCGGTACGGTTACCGTACAAGCGGTAAACGGATGCGGCAGCAGCCTCATCCGCACCTTGACCCTGGTGGGGGCTCCGGCCCGTCCGGGCACCATCTCCGGTCCTTCCGCTTGCGCCGGAACCAGTCAGGTATACAGTGTGGCCACCGTAGCACAGGCCAGCTCATACAATTGGGTGGTCACCGCCGGAGGCAGCATCAGCAGCGGACAGGGTACCAAGGATGTGACCATCCTCTGGTCGGCCACTCCGGTAAGCAACCAGTCGCTTTCTGTGACCGCTTCCAATGCCTGTGGCACCAGTTCCACCCGTGTGCTCAGTGGCATCACCGTGAGCTCCTGCCCGCGTACCGGCAGCCTGGACGCCTCGGTCGGTATGGAGGTTTATCCGAATCCGGCCTCAGGGTTCACTACGGTACAGTTCAGTGCCGGCACAGCCGCGAACTACCGGCTCATCATCACCGATATCTCCGGACGTACGGTGTATGCGGAGTCCTTTACAGCCGTTGAAGGCCTGAACCGCCGTGAAGTTTCACTCGATGCACTCAGCTCCGGTTTGTATGGGCTTGAACTGGAAGGAAATGCTGTCAAAAAACAGATTCGCCTGATAGTAGAATAAATGTTTTCAAAAAAAATGGAAGAGGCCGTCCGGAAGGAGGGCCTCTTCTGCTTTTGGACCTTCTGTCTGAAACGTGCAGATCATGGCGGTAAAACCCGATTCGTGACCTGGTCTGTATTGAATCTGTTTTCGTCATTTTGTTTTCAAGATCCTGGTTTTCAGTACTTCTTCCTGTAATGAAGAGGAGTGCCGGTTGCGGAAATCCGGGAATTGATGCGGGAAAGACCAACCATTCTGCCGGCACCTTTAGCGTGGTCAAGGAGCCCTTTCACCCAATTGATTTGCCGGACCGGATCGTTTTTTGTATTTTTAAAATGTTTAGCTGTGCCTTACAGAAAAGGATGCAGCTATTTTTCCCTCCGGTATCAGTTAATTTAAGAAAGATGCGCTACTGCCCAAACCAACCGGTCCGCGCCGGATTCATCCTTGTACTGTTTTTAATTGTTTCGGCTTCCGCCTTTGCGCAGCAGCACCGTCAGGTGATTCAGTCTTTCCTGAATGAAAAACGAAATGAATACGGGCTGGATGAAAAAGATCTCAGCAACTGGTCCTTCAGCAACAGCTATACCGATGAGAAGTCCGGCATCAGTTATTATTATCTGCAACAGGAATACAGGTCAGTTCCTGTATTCAATGCCATCGCTCCGGTAATCGTTCATAACGGAAAGGCCTATGGTTTAAAGCCGCCCTTTATAAGGGATATTGAAAGAAAGGCAAAGGACAAGCAGCCGCTTTTATCTCCCGTACAGGCCATACAGTCTGCCCTTCAGCTCCTCGAACTTCCCGCCACCGCTCCCGGCTCTGTTTTGAAGGCCGATCCGCAGCGTCAACGTTATGCCTTTGATCTTCCTGTGCTGACCGCTTCACCGGTACAGGTGGAACTGGTGTATGTGGTACAGGACGACATGCTGAAGCTGGCCTGGAATGTCAGCCTGGATCTGAAAGACGGCTCCCATTGGTGGAACGTCAGGGTGGATGCGCTGAGCGGTCAGTACCTGGAAAAGAACGATTGGGTGATCTCCTGCGCGTTCGAAGGTCCGCATGATCATGTCGTACACAGTGCCGCACCCGGGCCGGCACCACAACCCATGCCCGGAACCGGTACTGCCCAGTACAACATCTTCCCGCTGCCGGTAGAAAGTCCGGTGCACGGGCCCCGTCAGTTGCTGAACGATCCTTCGGAGCCGGTTCCTTCTCCCTACGGCTGGCACGATACCGACGGCAGTAGCGGAGCGGAATACAACATCACCAGGGGCAACAATGTGTATGCCTACGAGGATGCGAATGCCGACAATGTGCCGGGCTATTCGCCGGATGGCGGTGCCTTGCAGGTCTTCAACCAACCTTTTCACATAGACTCTTCCACCGCTTACAACCGTGACGCTTCCCTCACGAACCTGTTTTACATGAACAACGTCATTCATGATCTATTGTATCAGAATGGCTTCAATGAGGCGGCGGGAAATTTTCAGCTGAACAATTATGGCAATGGCGGACTTGGTAACGATTATGTAAATGCCGAAGGGCTGGACGGCGGCGGCACCAACAATGCGAATTTCGCCACGCCCTCCGACGGATCCAATCCACGCATGCAGATGTTTTTGTGGAATGGTGGCGGTCAGTCGGGTTGCAGCAGTCTGAACATCAACACGCCACCGGCCGTTGCCGGTTTGAAAAGCATCGGGTTCGCTTCGTACAATCCCAATGCAGCCTTTAACATCACCGCCAACCTGGTGCTGGTGCAGGATGGGGTAGGAACCAGCACCGACGGTTGTACCGCCTTTACCAATGCCGCAGCTGTGGCAGGGAAAATTGCCGTCATTGACCGCGGAAACTGCAACTTCAATGTAAAAACACAGAATGCCCAGGCTGCCGGTGCCCTGGCCGTCATCGTCGTGAACAATGTAGCTGGAGCTCCTCCTGCCATGAATGGTACGCCTACCGTTACCATTACGATTCCTACCGTTTCCGTAACGCAGTCGGATGGAACGGCCATCAAGAACCAGCTGAATCTTCCCGAAGTGGTCAACGGCACCCTGGTGGTTTGTATACCTCCTCCGCCACGCGACGGATCTTTCGACAACGGCATCATCGCACACGAATACGGACATGGCGTATCCAACCGGCTTACCGGAGGCCCTGCCGCCTCCAGCTGCCTGACCAATACAGAACAGGGCGGAGAAGGCTGGAGCGACTGGCTGGCGCTCATCAGCACCATAGAGCCGGGCGACTCCGGAGCCATGGCGCGCGGCATCGGCACCTTTGCTTTGTACCAGCCTGTAACAGGACTGGGTATACGTCGTTATCCTTATTCCACCAACATGAGCATCAATCCCCAGACCTATGCCACGCTGGCATCGAGTTCCGGCCCTCATCAGATCGGAGAAATCTGGTGTGATGCGGTCTGGGACATGACCTGGTTTCTCATCCGTGATTTCGGGTACAGTACCAACCTCTACAACGGCACTTCCGGCAACAACATCGCCATGAAGCTGGTGCTGGAAGGAATGAAATTACAGCCTTGCAATCCCGGGTACATCGACGCACGAAATGCCATCCTGCTGGCGGATGATATCCTGTACGGCAGTACACACCGGTGCCAGATATGGGAAGCCTTCGCCCGTCGGGGCATGGGTTATTATGCAGCACAGGGTAGCAGCAATGTGGTGGGTGACGAAACAGTGGATTTCACCTATCCCTCTTTTTGTCTGACGCCCACCGCACCGCCGGTGGCCGCCTTTACGGCTTCACAAACCAATGCCACCTGCCCGGCAAGCATTGTCTTCAGCGACGCTTCCGCCAACATCGCCCAGACCTGGTCGTGGAATTTCGGCGACGGCGCCACCTCCAGCCAGCAGAACCCAACACACGTCTACGGACAGCCTGGTACGTATACGGTACGCCTGGCCATTAGCAATACGCTGGGCAGTGACACCGCCATATATGTAAATTATATTACGGTCAGTACTTTTTCAATGGCCGTAACGGCTGCCCCTTCGCCGATTTGCGCGGGCGACAGCGTACAGCTCAATGCCATTCCCGGAAACATCGATCCCTACTACAACTACCAGGTGAGTTCCATTCCTTACGCACCACAAAGCGGAACAGGAACCACCGTGGCCCTTGCCGATGATGCCGTGAGCACAGCCCGCCCCATTGGTTTCTCCTTTACCTTTTACGGAAACACCTATTCCAGTTTCTACATTTCCTCCAACGGGTTCATCGGCTTTTCCTCCGGCATGGTGAACGGTTGCTGTTCAGGACAAAGCATTCCTGCCCCGGCCACACCCAATAACCTGGTGTCGTTTGCCTGGAACGATCTCAATCCATCGGTCAATGCCAGTGTCATCGATTATTTCACCAGCGGCGTGGCACCCTCCCGCAGCCTCGTGGTAAGGTATTCCACCAATCATTACAACGGTACCGCCTTTCCGATGAGGGGTCAGATCATCCTGTATGAGGGAAGTAACATCATTGAGATCCATACCGAAGTAATCACCTCGGTACCCGGCGCCGGCACCACACAGGGTATTGAAAACAGCAGTGGGACATTGGGGGTAACGCCGGCCGGTCGCAATGCCGCCGTGTTCACCATCAGCAACGATGCGGTGCGTTTTACACCTTATCCCACACCGTATACCTATAGCTGGACACCCTCAGGAAATGTCAGCAATGCAGGTCTTCCCAACCCGAAAGCCGTACCGGCATTCAGTACCTCTTACCAGGTGGTAGCGACAGCCCCCAGCGGCTGTACATCCTCACAGAGTGTGAATGTAAATGTGATTCTTTGTGCCGCCGCTGCCAGCCTGAATCTGCACGCCTTCATCGAAGGCTATAAGAACGGACCCGGAAGCATGGAAGCCATACTGTTCAATAACGGAATGAGCAGTAACCCTGCTGCCTGCGATTCCATTACGGTATCGCTGCACGATCCGCTGAGTCCCGCCATCGCCCAGTACACCACGACCGCCCTGCTCACGACCAGCGGCAATGCCATCGCCTCTTTCCCGCCTGCCGTTTACGGAAATACCTATTACATCGTGGTACGATCCAGGAACGGACTCGAAACCTGGTCCAAATTCCCGCAGCAAATGGCGGCAACCACCTTGTTCGACCTCAGCACGCCCTGATCAGCGCTGGTCGATTACCACCTGGAGGGATGTAACGGAAGCAGACTGTGTTCGCGCCGCCGGATTTCCTTCGCAGCATAACAATTTCATAGCAATGGATTAATGATTTTCGCATGCCCGAAGCGGAACTTTGTATCCGTAAATCAAGCGATACACCATGATCTTTAATGCCAAAGTCGTTTCATGTCCCCGCTGTGGAAACCGGATGGAGTTTGCCGGATGTGAAAAGGAAAACCAAAGGGTTGACAAACTCAGTTTCGGTCTCCTGCAGGTGAAACAGTACCTCTGTTATTCCTGTCTGAACATGAAAAGAGTGCTGAGCAGGAGCAGAGGCGCCAGGGTTCAGAAAAGGCTGTTCGAGATTCGCTAGGAAGAGATTCCGGCGGAAAAATGAAATTTCCCCCTCCGTCCGAAGACCTTGAGCAGGACCCTTTCAGCCTTTTTACGATACCTGCCACCATCCTCCTGCTTTAAATCGCGGTTTTCATCCCCGGACAGGAAACCGGATTCTTTTCAAATGACTTGTAATCAATAAGATACTTTTCCATTCCAAGCAAGGCCGGGATTCCTGTTAAAAGCCACCTTCCACGTCATTCCGCATTGAAAAGTCCTGTAATTTTACCCTCCCTTTCAGACGGGGTTTTGCTTTAACGGTTGACCCTATCCGAATTCAAATTGATCTTAATCCACCATCAATACCATGAAGAAATTATTTACCCTTTGTCTGCTCCTTGCTGCCGTGTTGCAAGGCCAGGCGCAAATCAATTCATTTCCTTCCACGGAAGGTTTTGAGCAGACCTTCACCACCGGTCTCAACGTACAGTTTATCCCCAATTGGACAGCCAACGAAGTCAGCGCTACCACCTCCAGGGTATTTCGCGACAGTGTGAATTTCCGGAGTGGTCAGTATGCGCTGGCGGCGATTCCCACCACCGCTTTTTCACCGGAGATCGTCATCAGCCTCGACCAGAGCGGGCAGAGCAACATGACCATGGATCTCTGGGCCAAATCAGAAGCGAACGGTACCGGTTCCGGCGCAACGCGTGAGGCCGTGGTGTACATCAGTACCTCCATCGATGGCGGGCTTACCTACGGACCGGCCACACAGTTGGGTGACACCAGCAGTTTCCCGAATGCATCCACGGCCTATTCGAATTATGTTTTTCCTTTCCCGCCTTCGTCCAACAACCAGCCGAATGTGCGCCTGAGAATCAGCGTCACCCGCGGTAACGGAACCACCGGCGGTACAGCGGCGCGCTTCGTCATGGACGATGTAACTTTCGTTGCTTCCGCTTCCGATATTTTCCCGCCCACCGTGCTGGGCGTGAACGTACTCAGCACTTCTTCCATCGAGGTGCTCTTTTCTGAACCGGTAGGACTGAGTGCTGAAAATACCGCTAATTACACCGGTATCCCCGGTTTGAGTTCGGCGGTACGAAACGGAACCAACGATGTGGTCACGCTTGGCTTTGGTACTCCCTTCCAGGAAGGCGTTTTTTATTCGCTCACCGTGGCCGCTGTAGCCGATATCGCCGGCAATGTCATGACAAATCCGCAGTCCTTTTCTGTGGTATTCAACGACAATACCGGGAACATTAAAATCACCGAACTCATGTACAATGATCCGGGACCCGGCACCGACTCGCTGGAGTTTGTGGAAATCCGCAACCTCGACAGTTCACCCATCGTGATCGGTGGATGGCGCTGGTCGGCCGGCCTGAGCGGTGTTTTCCCCAGCGGGCTGGTGATCAATCCGGGCGAGTATAAAATCTTCGCACACTATCCTGCCTCCGTGGATGGTTTCTTCGGGGTGAGTTCCATCGCATGGGATCCGGCCGGAGCGCTCAACAATACCGGGGAAAATGTAGCCATCATCAATGCCTCCGGGGTACTGATTGACTCCGTTTCCTTCCTGCCTTCATTGCCCTGGGATACCCTGGCCAACGGGTACGGACATTCGCTCGTGCTTTGTAACGAATCCTCCAACAACGATGATCCGGGCAACTGGGCTGCATCCTACGATACCGTAGGGCTGTTCAACACCTTCCCCGTAGCGGCTTCGCCCGGAGGGCCTTGTGTAACGGTAGGTATAGCCGAAAGTAATGTGAACGAGATTCCGCTCAGCCTGTACCCTGTACCCGCCGGTCAGGTGTTGAATCTGAAATTTGTTTCCGAAGTGTATGGCGCCTATACGGTCCGCATCACCGACCTCAGCGGCCGGCTGATGGCACAGCAATCGGTGCAGGCGCTGGCCGGAGATAACAAATTCAGTCTGTCCGTATCCGACCTGGCCACGGGCGTTTACATGCTCCTGCTCGACGGAGATTTCGGAAGCAGCCAGCTGCGGTTTATTAAGGAGTAAAGGAACAGCTCAGTGTATGATATAACAAAAGCCCCGCATAGCGGGGCTTTTTGCATGGACAGGGGGTTGATGTCAATACTCGGTAAACAACTCTTTTATTTCAATTAATTTCAGATACGGATCCATCACCCTGGGAGAATAAGTCGCTGCAATCTTGTCGATGCGGTTCCTTTTCACATGGTACCAAAGCTGGATGTAATATCCGTTCATGTAATAGAGATTTACCCGGTATTGACTGTTTTGCCTGACAATCATAAACGTGGCGTGGTGCCATACGTGCCAGGCTTTTTCATCAAAGCTAAGGGAGTTGAATTGTTCTACGGAAGGGGCGTCTTTTATCATGTTCGTCGTTGCTACGCATGCAAAATAGCCCCCCGTACGACCAAAACGAGGGCTCCTTTTGGTGAATAAGGACCTGTAAAGGGTGAAAATCGGACCCGGGGCGGGGGAAATGCGAACGCCCCAAAAGTGAATAACCTTCAGGGCGCCGTCCGTTTGCTTTCCGGTATCAGGTCTTACAAGGGAATGTTTCCGTGCTTTTTCTTGGGAAGTTTGGCCACCTTGTTTTCGAGCATGCCAAAAGCCTTCATCAGTTTCTGACGCGTCTGTTCCGGCAAAATGACCTCATCAATGTAACCCCTTTCCGCTGCCCGGTAGGGGTTGGCAAAGTGATTGATGTATTCTTCTTCTTTTTCCTTCAGCTTGGCCGCGGGGTCTTTGGATTTGGAAATCTCTCCCTTGAAAATAATTTCGGCAGCGCCCCGTGCACCCATCACAGCGATTTCGGCCGTGGGCCAGGCGTAATTCATATCGGCCCCGATGTGTTTGGAGTTCATCACATCGTAAGCACCGCCATAGGCTTTCCGGGTGATCACGGTGATCCGCGGAACCGTCGCTTCACTGAAAGCGTAGAGGAGCTTGGCGCCATTGGTGATGATGCCGTTCCATTCCTGGTCGGTGCCCGGAAGGAAACCCGGCACATCTTCAAAAACCAGCAAGGGGATGTTGAAACAGTCGCAGAAGCGCACAAAACGTGCGGCCTTGGTGGAGGAGTGTATATCGAGAACGCCGGCAAGGTATGCGGGCTGGTTGGCAACTATGCCGATGGACCGTCCACCCAGCCGGGCAAAGCCTACCACAATGTTCTCGGCAAAATTTTTATGGACTTCAAAAAAACCTTCCCCGTCTTCGTCAATCACATGGTCGATGACTTCACGGATGTCGTACGGTTGATTGGGGTTTTCGGGAACGATGGCATTCAGAGCCGGCCTGCTTTCATGGCCCCCTTCATAGGGATATCGCGGAGCGTTTTCCTCGCAGTTGGAAGGCATGTAACTCAGCAAACGCTTGATGTTCCGGATGCACTCGATTTCGTTGGCACAGCTGAAATGTGTCACCCCCGATTTGGTGCTGTGCGCCGATGCCCCGCCAAGATCCTCACTGCTCACTTCTTCATGGGTGACGGTTTTCACCACATTGGGTCCGGTCACGAACATATAGCTGGTATTCTCAACCATCAGAATAAAATCGGTGATGGCCGGTGAATAAACGGCTCCTCCGGCGCAGGGTCCCATGATGGCGCTGATTTGCGGTACGACGCCCGAAGCCATGGTGTTCCGGTAAAAGATATCGGCATATCCGCCGAGCGAAACCACGCCTTCCTGGATACGGGCGCCCCCTGAATCGTTGAGGCCGATGACCGGAGCTCCGTTTTGCATGGCAAGATCCATGATGCGGCAGATTTTTTCGGCATGCGCTTCCGAAAGGGATCCTCCGAAAACGGTGAAGTCCTGCGCAAAAACATAAACCGGTCGTCCGTCGATCCTGCCGTAACCGGTCACCACCCCATCGCCCAGGTATTTTTCGTTTTCAAGTCCGAATTCGGTGGAACGGTGGGTGACAAACATGCCGATTTCTTCAAAACTACCCTCATCGAGCAAAAAATGCAGGCGCTCGCGGGCCGTCAGTTTTCCTTTCTTATGCTGTGCAGCGATCCGGTTTTCACCACCGCCTTTGGCTGCTTCCGTTATTTTCTGTTGAAGTACTTCAATCTTCTTGTCCATAACACAACTTGAGGCTTCAAAAGTAAGCTAAAATGGGGAGAAGGAAGAAGGGCCGGAACGGTACTGCTTTGAACCGGAAGAAACCCGGTTCCTGGCCCGAACGGCAGTGTTGAATTCAGCCGCTCAGGATACCGCTATTAAAAAAAGCGCCTGCTCGCGCAGACGCCTTCAACAAAGCAATGAAAGAAATATTACCAGCCGAAGAGGTTGATGCCTACCTGGAAAGGGTGGAGGCTGGGGCCCCGGTCTTCCTTGAACAGACTGTTCAGGGCATAGGAAGCGTACAGGGTGTAGTTTTCGTACCCGATGCGCAGGGTGGCGTCGTAACGGAAAGGCTGGATGTTGAACTCATCGTGTCGTTTTGATTTTTCACGGTCACCGTCTTCGGTGTACACCAGCTTGAGGTGCGAATTGTATTTGTAGGAGAGGAGCATACCGGCGGCAACGTGAAAGGATTTCCTGAAATGCTCGCGGGTATTGAACTGCAGCAGCAAGGGTACGGTGATGTAATTCACGGCAAGTTTGTTTTTGTCGTAATTGATTCGTTTTCCGGAATTGGAGCTGTCGAAGCCGGCGGTGACCAGACGGGAATCGGCAATCAACGTTTTATCACTCGAAAAGCGGTAGTTGTTCAGGGTTAATCCGATACCGGTAGTGAAAAGAACGTATCGTTTGTAAAGTTGGAAATCGTGTTTAAAGAGATTCAGGTTGATGTTGATGGATTTACCGGAGTTGAGTTCGAGGTAATCGAAACCTTCGGGAAGGTTGGTGTTGAATTTATCCTGCACCATCAGCTGGTTGAAGCCGATGTCCAGGCCGCCCCAGTGTGAACGGGCCTTTTCCGGCCGGTGGTACACACTGTCGTTTTCCCAGTGAAAGGAGAAGTTGTCATCGCGGTCATCGTCGTCGTCATGACCGATCACGGTAACCCGTTTACCGCCGCTGCTTCCCGTTTCAGATCCCGAGCTGTTGGCATCACTGAAGAGCCCGTATTTGCCGATGCCGCTGGTGCGCACACTCAGGCTGGCAGGCTTGCTTTTGTAGTAAAAGGACCCTGAGCCGGAAATATTCAGTTCGAGGCTTTCCGTCACATCCATGAAGCATTTGCCGACGCCGCTGATGTTGGTAACACAGTTTTTGACCTGCAGCTCCTCACCTTCTATTTTTCCGCTGCCGCTGATGTTGGCTTCTACGGTTTCAGCGCTGCCTTTGAGTTCCAGTTTGCCGATGCCGCTGATGCCTGCTTCCAGTTTGCCTGCTTCAATGGGCATGGCCACTTTGCCGTTTCCGGAGATGGCAATCCGCAAAGTAGCCGCTTTGATGAGGCTGTCGGCATGTACTTTGCCCACGCCGAGGATGCTGATGCTGCTGATTTCAGGTACGGTAACGTAGACGGTGGAGGGAGGGCCCTGGATGGTCAGCGTACCGTCTTCGGAAGTGGTTTTTACTTCCCCCAGCGGGGCCTTGCTTTCCACGCGTACTTCCTGCGGACTACCAAGACGCAATTCCACGGTGGCATTGTCCTTGATCTTGATTTTACTGAACGGAGCCAGTTCCCTTGTTTCGGGACTCTGTGAAAATCCAAAATGGCCGATGAAGCAATAGGCCACGATGAACATAAATTGGAGCGTTTTCATAAGCTTTAAATAAATTTTTCTGTCGTTTCTAATCTGTGATGCATACCCTGCCGTAAAGGTTACAGCCCCTGCTGATTTTTTTCAGATTATTTTTCAGCGATACCGTTTCCGTGTTTATATAAATACATGAATCCTCCAGGGGAAAGGCAAGTTGTTTGACCTGTCGCCGGGAAGCAGGTCGCAGGAAGGATCCTGCGCTCAGAATTGTTTTTGAATGACCTTTTTTTCGGTCTCTACTTCGTAGGCGCTGAGCTTACCGGTAACGGGGTTGAAAGCAGTGCGTACTTTTACCTTATCGTTGGAAATTTTACCGATGGCTTTTGCAGCGAACTTCAGCAGGCGGCTGCCGAGCGGAAGCCTGGCCGGTTGATTATCGGAGCCCAGCAACTCCTCCCCGGCCGCTTTGTTCAGGTTTTTGACGGCCAGGCCAATGGCCTGATCGGTGATTCCGGCGGGTTGCAGGATACTGGCCAGCGAAGGTGGTTCGGCCGGATTTTCATAAGCGATGGTGGCCTTAGGGGTATACCGGCGCTCGGCAAAAACAAAGAGTTCTTCCTGTGGCAGTGGTTTCACCGGCTTGTTTTCCATAGAGGCAAGGAATTCACTTTCACGGGGAGCTGTCACCGGGTTATTTTCCTGTTGGACCGATTCCCGTTTCTTCTTTACAGGAGATTCTGTGGAGGCCAGGGCTGCATTCGGGATCTTTTCGGAGGGCAAGGTGACTTTTTCTGCTGTGGTGCCTTTTTCAGGTGCGGGTACGGAGGCGACCAGGGCAGGGGCTTCGTTTTCCCGTATCGCTGCAGGAATTTCCCTTTGGTTCACCGCAGGGTTTTCCGCCAGCCCTTCTTCTTTCGTATGCTGATTGAGCTGGAGGCGGATGACCAGGGCGGCTCCAAGCAGGAGCAGGAGCACGGCCGCCACACGCATCAGGCGCGGTGCGCTGTACAGGCTTTTCACCTGTCCTCTGCGTAATTTGTTTTTGAAGGCGTAAACGTCCTGCTGTTCGCCCTGCAGCAAAGTCTGGCGGTACAAAGCGCGGTCGTGCTGATACTGAGGATGAACGGCCAGGAAGTCGAGCAGCTGCTTGCGCTCTGTCAGGCTGAGATCACCTTCGAGTTCGGCAATGAGCCACTCCTGGATGCTGCTTTCGCTGAGCAGGGATTTCCGGTAGAGGGATTCCCTGTGCGGAAAGGAGACTTCGGTGGGGGCCGCCAGTTTTGTCTGGCGGAAGAGCTCACGGTCGTGGTAATACGAAGGATGGTGTTGAAGAAAAAGTTCGAGTTCTTCGCTTTGTGCCGCGCTGAGAGCGCCTTCCACCTCCATCACCAGCCACTCCCGAACATTGGATTCGGAGAGCCTGTCGTTTTTCTTCAGGGCTTCTTTGCCGGGAAAGGAGGGGGCGGAACACTCTTCCTCCGGCAGGCCGGTGGCTTCAAAAGCCTCAAACATCTCCTTCAGGTGCGGATGCTGCTCCAGGAAAAGGAACAATTCAGCCACCTGCCCGGCACGCAGATTCCCCTCGTGGTAATCGAGGAACCAGCTTTCGTAATTGGAGGTGTTGATGTTCATTTTCTTTCAGATAACATTCTCGGGTTTTCCGATGAATTCCTTCAGCGCGACGCGTGCACGGTAGATGTAAACTTTTACCTGCGATTCGCTGAGCCCCGCAATCTCCCCGATCTCTTCGTACGAATATCCTTCATAGTCGCGGAGCATCACCACCGTTCGTTGAATTTCGGGAAGACGGTCGAGGGCATGGCGGAGCACTTCTTTGAGTCCGCTGTATTGTCCGCTGCTATGGCTATATTGCTCTTCGTTGACTTCGTTCCAGTTGCCCTGCTTTTTTAAGCGGCGCAGGCGGTCGAGCATGGTATGATAGGCCGTGGTGTAGAGGTAGGATTTGGCTTTCTCCCCGTTGATTTGCGCCACATTGATCCACATCTTTTCAAAAGCGTCCTGTACAATGTCCTGTGCGAATTCCTTGTCCCGGGTGTTGTGCAGGATGAAGCGGTACACGCCATCGGCATGTGCATCAACGCAAGCATTGTATTCCTGGGTAGTCACTTAATTCTTCAGCTAGGTATGAATGGGACTTCCTTCCCTGGTTCAAAGTTACAGCCCTTTCTTTGTACTTGCTTAATAAATTGATAATCAAATTTATAAAAACATTTGGTGGACATCCAACCGGTCCGGTATCCGGGTGCTCCGGACTTTTTCACAGGCTCCGGATGATTCCAAAAACAGCCGAAATGAATATCTTTCCGCCGGAAATAGGGTAGGCCACGGGGCGTACCATTCCACATCACAATGAGAACCTGTTTATTGCTACTTGCCAGCCTGTGTGTTTTGAATGGCCATGCACAAACATCCAGGCGCAGCATCATTCCCGGTACCTGGTGCAGCATGGAACCCGCCCCCGGTTTTATACCGGCCAAACGGTTTAACGGATTTGAACATGTTTCGGGCAATGCAGCCGTCATGTTATCGGTGCTTTCTTCTTCGGTTGAATCCAATACCAAATCACTGACCAACGAGGCCCTGGAAACACGCGGGATGAAACTTCAGGGGAAGACTCTGGTGCCAGTGGGTCAGACACAAGCCACCCTCTTCGAGGTCACGCAAGCCAACAACGCGGTACTGTACAGAAAATTCATGCTTGTTTTCGGCGATACTTCTAAAACTGTTTTTGTGGATGCCGGCGCCCCCGATTCACTGAAAGTGCTCTGTGCACAGTTGAAGGAGATGGTTTTATCAACCGTGTACGATACCAGTCAACGCGCGAATGAAACGGACTTGCTTCCGTTCACCATCGATACGGCGGGTACAGGATTTAAAGCGGCCCGCTCGACGACCTCGGGTGTGATCTATACCATGGATGGAGTATTGCCCAGCCGCTATCCGGGAAAGCCCCGCTTCACGGCCGGGATTTCCGTCCGCAAGGTGGATACGGGTGATAAAAAGGCCTGGGCCCTGAAGCGGCTGGCGGCGCTGCCGGGATTGGATTCCCTGCTCTCGCACAAAACAGATACCATCACCCTCGACGGACTTTCGGGTTATGCAACGGATGCGGTTTACCGCAACCAGGAAAAAGAGGAGGAGAAGGTATACATGGTGATTTTATACGACCTGCAAGGTGATTATTATATCCTGGCCGGCACCTATGCCGGGGAGGATAAAAAATACGCCTCCCTCTTCAGGAAAATGATCGCGGGTTTTCAACGGAAAAAATAAATCGGGCCCTATCCGGGTATTCCCGGAATTCAGAAGGTCTTGTCTGTACGCGATACTTACTTCCCAAGCGCGGATTCCTTGCTGAAGTGCTCCCTTACTTTGGCTTTCATCTGGTTTTCGCTCATTTTATCCGCGCTTTCAAGGCTGATCCTCTTGTCTGAAAAGCGCGCGTTATCCTTCATCAGGTGATGCAGTTCAACGCGGGCGGTTCCCGGTCCGAAGAGGAAGATCTCATCATAGTCCATCAGTTTCTCCTGCAGCGATTGAAAGTACCGGTGCATGACTTCCTGTTCACGCTGGTGTTTGTGGTGTTCGTTGTTGGTGGACCGGAATCCTCCCAGTAAAGTACCGTCAGCACCCTCCCCGTGAAAACGCAGGTGCGATTCCAGATCGGAAGACTCGGTGGTGACCTTTTCTCCCTCTGTGGCCGGATGAATAAAATGAGCCTGTGCATGATCCATCCATACGCCGATTTGCTTTCTTTCCATATCCTTTTTCATGATAGGGCGGTATTTGATTCCTGTAAATGTACTCATTATAAGAGCGGAAATCACCATTCCGGGCAGGATCATTTCAGCGGATGATCTTTGTCAAAAAAACTGATTTTTCACCGCATCAGGTCTCCGGCGCCGTCTCTTCCGCGCCGGAATTTTAGCTTACTTTTGATCCGGTTCATCCAATCTTGTTTTCCTATGTCCTACACGCCTTCCAAATCCGGTATTGTACCCATGCCGGCCTACTTCGACCGCTATATTCTCAAAGTACCCGGCGACGCATTGATTCCTGCTCTCGAGGACAGTCTTTCGCAATGGATACACAGCGACTGGTCCTTGCTGGCCCGCATCGGAGATAAGGTTTATCAACCCGGCAAGTGGACGGTACGCGACATCCTGCAGCACATTATCGATACGGAAAGGATCATGAGTTACCGGGCGCTGCGTTTCGCGCGTGCGGATAAAACGTTGTTGCCCGGCTTTGATGAAGATTTCTTTGCCGCTGGGGCCGGTGCGAACCTCCGGAGCCTCTCTGCCCTGAAGGAGGAACTGGTGCATCTCCGCATGGCCAACATCGCGATGTTTCGCGATTTCAGCCGTGAACAAATGGAAAGGAGCGGCATCTGTTTCCATACGGAGATCACGGTACTGGCATTGGGTTTTGTTCTGGCAGGTCATCAGTTGCACCACTTTCAGGTGATGCAGGAGCGGTATTACCCGCTTGCAGCTTCAGCTGAATAGGTGCCCGGGCTTTTCGGTCGTAAAAGCCCTTTCGTCGGCAGCAGCTGCTCAATGATCGAAAATATTTTCACGTGTGGGAGGATTGCCGCAGCTTTGATGGCGCAGCAGTTTATCCCTTCGGGTGGCGGCTGATCAAACAGTACGGATAGATCATGAACCGGGAAGGAAACAATTGGCCTGATACAATCCGGAGACCAATGGGACGAAATTCTTTTCTGCTCCTGGTCATTGTTTGCCTGGCGCAAACTCTGCCGGCTTGGTCGCAGGGAGACAGCGTACCTGCCCTGGCCTGGCAGTACAGGCTGAAGGCGCCGGTTTTTTCAGCGCCGGCCGGTGACGACAAGGCCGTGTATTTCGGCAGCCTCGACAGCTGTTTCTATGCCCTGGAACTCAACTCCGGTGCGCTTTTGTGGAAGTACAAAACAAAGGGGGGCATACGGTCAGCACCGTTGCTGCAGCAGGAACGTCTGTATTTTATCAGCGACGATGGCTTTGTGTATTGCCTGTCGGCGAAGGGCAAGCTGCAGTGGAAGTTTGATGCGGCATCGGTAAAGAAATACGATTTCGCCGATTATCACCAGTCATCGCTTGTCATCGACCAGGGCGTTCTTTTTTTCGGGAGCGGCGACGGACATGTCTATGGCTTGCATGCGGCGGATGGCCGGCTTAAATGGAAATTCAAAACCGGAGATGCGGTTCATGCCACACCGGCTTTCGACGAAAACGCGGTATACGCCGGTTCCTTTGACGGTTTTTTTTATGCCCTCGACAAAGCCTCGGGATCCCTGCTGTGGAAATTCAAAACCCTGGGGCATCGCTATTTTCCAAAAGGTGAAGTACAGGGTAGTCCGGTGCTATCCGATAAACTTGTTTTTTTCGGCGCCCGGGATTATAACGTGTACGCCTTGGATAAAAAGGCTGGCTATTGTCACTGGAACAAGGCATTCCCGAAGGGATGGGTGTTGTCGCTGCAATGCGCCGACTCCGTTTTGTACATGGCCGGGGCCGATGAGCGCATCCTGATGGCCGCGGATCCGGTATCCGGCAAGGAGAGCTGGTGCCGGGAGATGGAATTTCTGATGTTCGGAAAAGTGGTGAAAGAGGGAGCGTCCTTGTTCATCGGCACCACCATCGGTAAAGTGCATGCCGTCTCCGCTGTCGACGGTAAAGGGGTATGGACCTTTTGCACCCAGGGGTATACCGAAAACCGCTTTAAGTATTTCAAGGAAGACGACCGCTACCGCGATGACATTTATTCCATCATCCGCTCGGATGAACATTTTCTGGACGTGGAATGTGAACTGGGAGGAATATTTTCCACGGTGCTCAGTACCGGTCATTACATGGTCTTTTCGAGTACAGAGGGGGCCGTCTATTGTCTGAGGAAGCCGGGAATGAAAAAATGAGTATATCCGGCCCCATACTCTTGTCGAGAAACCTCCTGAAATCCGGTGGCGGTGCCTGTAACGCGTATCTTTGCGATGCACGTTGATACATTCCTGTTTTGGAGAAAAAGAAAATCATTGTACTGGGCGGAGGTTTTGCCGGCCTGGAAATGGCCAAACGTTGCAAGGCCGATGCCTTTGAGGTGTTGCTGATCGACCGGCAGAACCATCACCAGTTTCAGCCGCTTTTTTACCAGGTGGCGAGTGCCGGCCTCGAACCTTCCAGCATCTCCTTTCCGTTCAGGAAACTTTTTCACGGGCAGAAACATGTCGATTTCTGTCTTGCAGAGGCGCTGGAAATCGTTCCTTCGGAGAAAAGGCTACTGACCGACGCCGGCAGTTTTTACTATGATTTCCTGGTTATTGCCACCGGCTGCAAAACCAATTTTTTCGGCAATGAGGAGCTCGCCAGCCATGCTTTTTCCATGAAGACAACCCAGGAAGCCATTGAGATCCGAAACCACATCCTGCTGTCCTTCGAAGAACTGGCCACCAAAGGTTTCGACGGCCAGGAGGCCTTGCAGAACATCGTAATCACCGGCGCCGGCCCGACGGGGGTGGAACTGGCGGGTGCATTTTCAGAGATGAAAAAGTACATCCTGCCGCGCGATTATCCCCGTCTCGATTTCAGCCGCCTGACGATTTTTTTACTCGAAGGAAGTCCGAACACCCTCAATGCGCTCAGCGATGAGGCGAAACAAGCATCACGACGCTACCTGGAGGAACTGGGCGTGCAGGTTAAAACCAATGTGGTCGTGACAAAATACGACGGTGAGACCGTGACATTGAACAACGGCGAGACGATTAAAAGCCGGAATGTGATCTGGGCCGCCGGCGTCACCGGCAATGTGATCCGCGGGCTTTCACCGGATGCCCTTGTCCGTAACCGTTATGTGGTGGACCGCTTTAACCGGGTAAAGGGCTATGATGACATTTATGCCATTGGCGACATCGCCTACATGGTCACGCCGAAGTACCCCCAGGCTCATCCTCAGGTGGCCAATGTGGCCATCCACCAGGCGCGGAATCTGGCACTGAACCTGTATGCCCGGGTGAAGAGCAAAGCGCTCCGGGAGTATGAATACAAAGACCTGGGCTCGATGGCCACCGTCGGAAAGCACAAGGCCGTGGTGGATCTGCCGTTCCTCCGGTTTCAGGGGCGCCTGGCCTGGTTTACCTGGATGTTCCTGCACCTCATGCTGATCCTGAAGGTAAAAAACAAACTCATCATTTTCATCAACTGGGCCTGGAGTTACTTCACCAACGATTCCAGCCTCCGCCTGATTCTGAAGCCGCGCAAAGAGCCGGATTCTACCGGCAAGGTCGCTTAAACATGAATACGGGCCTTCCCGTACCTGCATAAAAAGAGGCGGCCTCAGATTGCTGAGACCGCCTCTTTCAAGTACTAGTTGTTTTGGATTTCTGTATGCTTCAGAATTTCAGGTCGACACCGATGGCCAATACGTCCACGCTGTTGCTGGTTTTTACCGTCACATCGAGGGGCTGAGCCAGGATCGCCTTTAGGGTCTGGTCCTTGTAGAAGGTATGCATGTAGGCCAGGGTAAAAGTCATCTTTTCGTTTGCCATGAAACTCATGCCGGTATTGAGATTGAAATTGTCATCGGGAGCTGTTTCAAAGGCACCGGCCTTGGTGAAGTAGCCGTTGCGGTCGCTGTATTGAAAATCGCTGTACCCGCCGCCGATGCTGAGCAGGAGTTTTTTACCGGTCTGGAACGTGGAGGCAATGTTGATGCCGATGGCGTCACCGGCCAGGTCAGCATAGTTTTTCTCGTTCGTAATGACGGTTGACTTATCCCAGTTGGCGCCGCTTTGCGCGTAATAGTTGAAATCACCGTAGATCATAACGGCAGGAGTAGCCGCAAAGGCCAGTCCGGCGGCAAATACGGCGGGCAGGTCACGACGGCTGATCGCTCCGTCCTCCGTCATGCCAAAGTCGTCGGTTTGCTGATTGGTTTCGAACTCCATGTTCACGGCGGTTTCGTAACGGGCCGTAAAACGGGTGCGGGGAGAAGCCTGTACCATCATGCTGATGACACCGCCGAATCCGGAGGCCGTCTCGGTAGTTTTCAGTTCATAGCGGGCGTCCGGCAGCTGCATGGGCGATTGGGTGAAGGTCATGCCCGCCTGCGTTTTGTTGGTGGCGTTCAGGAAGCGGCCGGCCAGCGCAAAGGAGATTTTTTCATTGACGGAATAGGCTCCGCCCAGGGTGGTGGTAAGGTAATAGGAGGAGGCCTTCAGGCTTTGGTTTTCGTACGCTCCGTAGGCGCCCTGAGCCGCGGTGAGCACCTGCAGCCCGATCATTTCCGTGGTGATGCTGCCTTCGGGGTAATTGGCTGTCGCCCCGCCTCCTGCCATGAACATTCCTGTAAAGAGCGCGAAGCGGTCCTTTTTATAACTCAGGTAGAGGTTCGGGAGGAAGAGGTCATTTCCGTCCTGTGTATAGCTTTGTTCGCCCATCCCCAAACCGAAATCAAAGGTGTGGCTGGGTTTACGGAAGAGGCTTTGGTTGCCGATGTTGATGTGGAAGCCGTCGTTGAGGCGAACCATCCCGGCAGGATTGTACACCACAATATCGCCGGCTTCCGTGGCGGCATTGCGGGCGGGCGTGCGAACCCATTCGGCACTCAGGTTGGAGAGGTTATCGTGCTGGGCATGGCTGGCGCCTGACAAGACGATAAGACACAATAGCGTGGCAAGATTTTTCATCATGGTTGGAGTTTGCTGCCGTCTTGTACGGACTTCATGATGAAAGGTTTCATTTCTGATCAGGATCGGTCCGGATCCATGCAAAAACCCCGACCTCATTCTCAGAGGTCCTTACTGGAAATACCGCTCAATGCGCTTCGAGCCAGTTGTGGCCGGTCCCGGCTTCCACCAGCACCGGAACACTCAGGGGTAGCGCTTCCTGCATGTGTTTTACCACCATGGCTTTCACTTCATCGGCTTCTTCGCGGGGCACATCAAAAACCAGTTCATCGTGCACCTGTAAAACCATGCGTGCCTTTAAGTGGCTTTCTTGTAAACGGTGGTGGAGCCGGATCATGGCCACCTTGATCATGTCCGCCGCTGAGCCCTGGATGGGCGCGTTGATCGCATTGCGTTCGGCAAAGCCGCGTACCGTCTGGTTCTGGCTGTTGATGTCGCGCAGGTAGCGCTTGCGTCCGAGAATGGTCTCTACATATCCCTGCTTCCTGGCCTTTTCAATCGCCCCGTCCATGTAATCCTTGATCAGGGGATATTTGATAAAATAGTTTTCGATGATGGAAGCCGCTTCTTTTCTGGGGATGTTGAGCCGTTCGGCCAGTCCGAAGGCGCTGATGCCGTAAATGATGCCGAAGTTGACCATTTTGGCTTTGCGGCGCATTTCGGAAGTAACTTCGGTGAGTTCCACTCCGAATACCTTGGAGGCGGTGGCCGAGTGGATATCCACGTTGTGGTGGAAAGCTTCCAGCAGACCGGGATCCTTGCAGAGGTGGGCCATGATGCGGAGTTCGATCTGGCTGTAGTCGGCGCTCAGCAGCACATGCCCCTCATCCCGGGCGACAAAGGCCTTGCGCACCTCACGGCCGCGCGGGGTGCGTATCGGGATGTTCTGCAGGTTGGGATTGTCGCTGCTCAGACGCCCCGTCACCGCCACCACCTGGTTGAAGGTGGTGTGGATGCGTCCTGTACGGGGGTTGACCATTAACGGTAAAGCATCAACGTAAGTGCTTTTGAGCTTTACGATTTCCCGGTAGTCGAGGATCTTGTCTACAATGACATGCTTTCCGCTGAGTTTGCTGAGGATGTCTTCGCTGGTGGCGTACTGCCCGGTTTTGGTCTTCTTGGGCTTCTCCGCAATCTTCAGCACTTCGAAAAGAATGTCGCCCACCTGCTTCGGGGAAGAGACATTGAAGGGGGTACCCGCCAGTCCCTGGATCTCCTGGTCGAGCGCGGCAATGTCCCCTTCCAGGGTCTTGCTGAAATCCCG